>CAOKKG010000041.1 GCA_948468985.1 uncultured Eubacteriales bacterium
AACGGGTCTATGACGCGCTGGGTATTTCAAAGGACGGCCTCGAAGAGGACCTGCGGGACTATGAGGCGCTCTATGCCCGCGAAAATTGCATCGACACCGTGCTCTATCCGAACACGCAGAAGGTGCTGGACGGCCTGCGAGCCCGCGGCATCCGCATGTCGGTGGCGACCATGAAGCCGCGCGGCGCGACGATGGGCGTGCTCGAAAACCTGGGTGTCACGCCGTATATGGACCTCATCCTCTCGGCGGACGACATGGCTGCGCCCAAGCCCGACCCGTGGAGCGTCCTTGCCTGCGCCGAACATGCTGGCGTGACGGCCGAGGAATGCATGATGGTGGGTGACAGCATGACGGATGTCGGCGCGGGGCTTCGTGCGCATGCCGTGAGCGTTGCGCGCATGGGTGGATACTACGACCAGGAAAAGATGCGGCACAGCGGCGCGGATTATAGCATCGACGATATCGGCGAGGTGCTGGACATCGTCGATCGCCTGAACGCGGAATAAGGAAGCAACATGGCGATTACAAAGCATTTTGACCCGGCGCGGAACGCCTGGGTGATCTGCCCGGTGGGCTACCTCGACCTGTTCGACCTGCCGCAAGTGGGCGAGGCGCTTTCCGGGACGGAAGGGGCGGACATTCTGTTCGACTGCGCGCAGCTGCGCTATGTGGATTCGGCGGTGCTCAAGCGCATGGCAGAAACGGCGGCGCAGAAAAAGGCGGAGGGGCATGCCTTCCGCATCTGCAATTTGCAGCTATATATTTACAAAATTTTGGAAATGACGGGGCTTGACCGGGCATTTTCCTTTGCGGAAGGGGGCGATGCAGAGTGAAGGAACAGGAATGTGCAGCGGTGCGCGTCCCCGCGCAGCCCAAATACATCCTGCCCATCCGTTTGTTTTTGGCGGGGCTGGCGGTGCGCCTTGACTTCCCGGCAGAGACGATCGAGGACATCAAGATGGCGGCGGCCGAGGCCTGCTCCATCCTGCTTGCGGGCGCAGCGGAGGATGGCGTACTGCTCTGCACGGCTCACGAGGCGGCGGACCACACGCTGGAGATTCGCCTCTCGATCGAGGGGCGGCAGTTCCCGAGCGTCGCGGACGAGGTTTCCCGCGCCATGCTGGAGGCGATGGCGGATGCATGCAGCCTGAATTACCGCGAGGGCGTCTGCCAGAGCATCTCCATCCGCTTTTGGAACTAGGAGTGTACGCGCGTGGATACGAAGGATCTTGCGGGTAAGGACACCGCCCAGCTCATACAACTTTATAAGGAAACGGGCGACCTCGCGCTGCGCAACCTCATCGTAGAGCGCAATCTGCGGCTGGCAGAGGGCATTGCCTCGCGCTTTACGGGGCGTGGCGTGGACTATGAGGACCTTGTGCAGGTCGCCTCGGTTGCGCTCATCGGGGCGATCGAGCGGTTCGACCCGTCGCGCGGGTTCAAGTTCTCCACCTTTGCCGCGCCGACCATCATTGGCGAGATCAAGAATTACTTCCGCGACAAGACGCGCATGATGCACATTTCCCGGCGGGACAGCGAACAGCTCATGGCCTTTTCCGAGGTCAAGGAATCCCTGGAAAAGCGCGGCATGCTCACAGTGAGCGACATTGCGAAGGCCATGCAGGTGGGAGAGGAGCGCGTGCTAGAGCTCATGGAGATGCAGCGTTCGGTGAGCGTTTCCTCGCTCGAGCGCATCATCGGCGACGAGGAAAACGAGAGCGCGATCAAGGATTTTCTTGGCAGCGAGGACACGGGCTTTGCCGAGATCGAGCGCAGAAACCTGGTGGAAAAGGCGTTCACCTATCTGGAGGCGACAGAGCAGCGCATCCTGCGGGAGCGCTTTTGGCAGCATCGGCCGCAAAGCGTGGTGGCCGAGAGCCTCGGGGTCTCGCAGATGTATATTTCCCGTGCGGAGCGGCGCATTTTGAAAAAGCTGCGCGCCTATATGGAATAATCGATACTTTTTAGGGAGAAGGATATGGCAGATCGACAGATGCAGCGCCGGGTGATCCGGCGGGGCAGACGCAATCAGGTCGAAAAACAGCAGGAGCAGAGGAAGCGACTGCAATATATTGCAGGGATGCTCGCGGGGGTGCTCCTCCTGAGCTTGCTTTTGATGGTCTTGCTGCGCAAAAAGACCTTTGCCGCCGAACGCGACACGGTGAATTTTTCCGTCGCGGGGCAGGGTGTGCTCATCCGTTCCGAGCGCTTGTATTCGGCAGAGGGCTACGGCCGGGCGGAATACATCGCGCAGGAGGGGCAGGTGCTCTCGGCGGGGTCGCCCATCGCGGATGTCTACAGCAACGACTATAGCGACAAGGACTATGCTGCGCTCAAGGAATTGCAGGAAAAGATCCTCGATTATCAGCAGAATAATGCCCAGAGCGGCATCATTGACGAGGATATGGTCGCGCTCAATAAGCAGATTGCGGCCAAGACCGACGAGATCCGCGCCGTGATTACGGGGGCGCAGGCGGGCAGCCTGGATCAGCTCCAGCGGGACATTCGTCTCTTGATGGAGGAACGCGCAGACATCCTGCGCCGCGCGGCCAAGGAGGACAGTCAACTTTCCGCCTTCTACGCGCAGGAGCAGACGCTTATCACCAAGATCCAGAACTATAAGCGGACGCTCGTAGCCGAAAGCGACGGCGTCGTGAGCTTCTACTTCGACGGGACGGAGACGCTTCTGACGCCGGAAAACATGGAACTCTTGACCGTCAAAAACATCAACAACATCCTAAGCGGCACCTTCAGCTATGAATCCGCCGCGGCGCAGTCCAAGCCGCTCTACCGCCTTGTCGACCGCAACGAATGGTATGTCGCGCTGGTCATGGACAAGGAAGTGACCGAATTTGCGCAGGACACGGCGTTTACCGTGACCTTTTCCTTCGGGGCGGACTATACTTACACCGCTTCGGTCGTGGGGCATGTGAGCGAATCGGGCAAGGAGCTATACTTCTTCCGTTTTAGCGAGGATGTAGACAAGCTGCTGCGCGCGCGCCAGGTGAGCGTGGAGGTTTCTGCACGCTATGTGGGCATCCGCGTGCCCGTGTCTGCGCTTAAGGAAAAGGATGGACAGACGGGTGTGTACTATGTCCATGAGGGAAAGAAGGAATTCGCGCCGGTCGAGGTGCTCATCCGGCAGGACAAGATCGCCATCCTGCGCGCCGTGGGGGCGGAAGGTTCGCTTGCCGTTGGGAGCGAGATTTATTATTGAGGAAGGTGAAGACATGTCGGTAGCGGAAAACATTGCGCAGGTGCGCGCGTGTATCGAGGAAAGCGCGAAAAAAAGCGGGCGTCGGGCAGAGGACATTCGCCTAGTTGCGGTGAGCAAGACGGTCGACCTCGGCCGCATTCGGGAGGCGCTGGGTACAGGCATCGCCGACCTCGGCGAGAACCGCGTGCAGGAAATGATGGAAAAAATGCCGGAGCTCCCGAAAAATGTGCGCTGGCACATGATCGGCCGATTGCAAAAAAACAAAGTTAAGTATATAATTGGGAAAACGGAACTGATCCACTCGCTGTGCTCCCTGGAGGTTGCGGCGGAGATCGAGCGCCTTTCGGCCAAGCACGGTGTGCAGACGGACTGTTTGGTGCAGATCAACATCGGCCGGGAGGAGAGCAAGACCGGTATCGCGGAGGAGGAGCTTCCCGCCTTTTTGGAGGCGCTGGCGCCGATGAAACACATCCGCGTCCGTGGGCTCATGGCCATCGCGCCGATCGTGGAGCATCCGGAGGCGGCGCGCCCCTATTTCGCCCGCATGAAGGAACTGTTCGACGGCCTTCCGGAAACGGAAGGGGTGCGTCGGGACTGGCTTTCCATGGGTATGTCCGGCGATTTTGAGGTTGCGATCGAGGAAGGTGCCAACCTGGTGCGGGTCGGTTCGTCGATCTTTGGACGGCGGAATTACTAAAGGAGAAGACGTATGGGTTTTTTGAAGAAGGCGTTTGGCAAAAAAAACAAAGAGGAAGAATATTACGAAGAGATCCCGCCGCAGTATGAGGAAGACGGCGAGCAATACGACGAATACGACACCGGCTATGGCAGCTATGACGAGGGCGAGGCGGCTTCCTCCGCGGAGCCGAGCCTGCGCGAGCGGCGCGGCGCGGCCAAGGGGAACAAGGTGATCTCCATGCCCGACTATTCCCGGCCTGCGCCGGCGGTCGCGGTGGGGGAACGCGATATGAAGATGGTCATCTTCAAACCCGCCTCCTATGATGAAACAGAAAGCGTGATCGACAGCCTGCGCGCGCGCAAGCCGGTGGTCGTCAACCTGGACGAGATCAACCCCGCGGTGGCGCAGCGCATCTTGGATTTCATCAGCGGCGCGGTCTATGCTTTAAACGGCGACATTCGCCGTGCGGCGCGCAACATCTTTGTGGTGGTGCCCTCGAATATCGAGATCTCGACAAACGAATTGGAAGATGGGGCGGAAACCGGCCTGTAAGCGGTGCGGAAAGGAGCATGTTGCATGGGAGAACTGAGAGAATACATTGAGGGAATCCGCTTCGACAGCAAGTGGGGGCGGTATGACGCCCGGCAGGTGGACGCCTTTTTGGAAGAATTGCTGACCCGGGTGGACGCGCTTTCGGCGGAGCTTGCGGCGGCAAAGGAAAAGAACGCCATGTTTGAAAAGCAGTCCGCGTCGATGGCAGCAGCGATGATCACGGCAGAAAAGAACTGCGCCGCGATGCTGGACGACGCCAAGGCCGAGGCCGAAAAGATCAAGGCGGCCGCTAAGCAGGAGGGCGACGACTATGTGCGGTCCATGTACGACCGGCAGTCGGACATGGAAAACGAGTACCGCGAAAAGAAGGACGCCCTTGCCGCAGAGTTGGCGCAGCTCAAGAGCTTCAAGGAAAAGTACCACCATGCGATCGAGCGGGACGCCGTGGAGCTTTTATCTAAGACGACGGGGCTGGATTCCAACAAGGTCTGGCGGGAAATGCCCGAGGAACTGCGCCGCGAATACGGCCTGGACGACACCTATGAGGGCCTGGATCTCAACGAGATCCTAAAGGATTTGCCCGAGACGGATCACGACCTGAAGGCCATGATCGAAGGCCTGCTTTGAGGGGCGGAATACATGAAAAACCGGAGTGCGGCGGCGCTCCGGTTTTTTGTCGGTTTTACAGAGATTTGATGTAGCCAATATTCGTTTTTGATGTTTTTTGACTATTCTATAGCCGTAAAGAAAAGGACGACATAGAAAAGAAAAGTGAGGTACCAAACATGAAACGAACGATAGTATTTTTGATGGCGGCGCTCTTCCTGTTCGCTGCCGCAGGCTGCCAGAAGCAGGAACCGGCCGGAGGCTCCTCGGATGTCCCGCCGGTAAGCAAATTTGATACAAGCAAGGCAGTGAAGGTCATCACGCGCGAAGAGGGCTCCGGCACGCGCGGCGCGTTCATCGAACTGATGGGCATCGAGCAGAAGGATGCCGACGGCAATAAGGTCGATATGACCACGGTCGAGGCGGACACGACCAACAGCACCTCGGTCATGATGACGAGCGTTGCGGGCAATCCCTATGCAATCGGGTATATTTCGCTCGGGTCGCTCAACGACATGGTCAAGGCCGTCCAGGTGGACGGCGTGGAAGCGACCGTCGCCAATGTCAAGGCAGGAACCTATAAAGTGGCGCGTCCGTTTAATGTCGCTGTCAAGGAAGAGGGTCTAAGCGATCTGGCTAAAGATTTTCTCGCCTTCATCCAGAGCGCGGAAGGCCAGAAGGTCATCACCGATGCGGGCTATGTGAGCGTGGTGGACGATGCCAAGGCGTATAGCGGCACCAAGCCGGAGGGCAAGATCGTCGTCGCAGGCTCTTCCTCGGTCACGCCGGTCATGGAAAAGCTCAAGGAAGCCTATCTGGCCGTGAACACCAACGCGAGCATCGAAGTGCAGCAGAGCGATTCCTCGACGGGCATGAGCTCGGCGATCGCGGGCAGCTGCGACATCGGCATGGCGTCGCGTGAACTCAAGGACAGCGAGCTTGAAAAGGGCTTGACGCCGGTCACGATCGCGATGGATGGTATCGCCGTCGTCGTGAACAACGAAAACCCGGCTGAAGAGCTTTCGAGTGAGCAGATCAAGGAGATTTTCCTCGGGAATGTCGATTCCTGGAAAGAGATTCTCGGCTAAACCCAAACAGGCAACAAAAGACCGCCGCAGAGCGCATGCCTTGCGGCGGTTTTTTTGCGTATGTGGAATTTATGCCAGTGCGAACGGCCAACGCAGCGGGATGAGCGCCAGCGCAATCAGGTAGGTCAGCAAAAACAGCGGTCCGCCGACCTTGACAAAGTCCAGAAACTTTAGGCTGCCCGGCCCGCAGATGAGCGTGTTGGGCGGGGTGGCGATGGGCGTGCAATAGGCCGCTGAGGCGGAAAAGCCGAGCGCCAGCACGACGGCCATCGGTGAGACGCCGAGCGAAGAGGCGATTTCCAGTCCAATGGGGCAGAGCAGTGCGGCCGAGGCCGTGTTGGACATGAACTGCGTGAGCACGCCGCAGGCCCAAAAGAGCACGCTGAACAGCACATACGGGCTGGGGTTGCCGCCGAGCGCCCGGATGCACAGGTTTGCCAGGATGGAGCCCGCGCCGGTCGAGGCCATCGCGTTGGCAAGCGACAGCGCTCCAGCGAACAGGAAGATGGTCGACCAATCGATGGCCTGATAGGCCTGCTTTTCGTCGATACAGCCAAAGATTACTGCGGCGAGTGCGCCAATCGCCGCGACCAACGCCAGCGGAATGCAGTCGAGTGCCATGAACATGATGACGAGAAGCAGGATCCCGCCGGCAATCCACTGCTTTTTCGTGCTGTGCACGATCTCGTGCGCGGGGGATACCCGCGCATCGTGGTGCACGCGCTCGGGGATGATCCGGCGGCCGAACAGGGCGAAGTAGAGGATGGCGAGCAGCGTCGCGGGCACGCCGAACCAGGCGTATTCAAAAAAGGAGAGCCCCTCATACCCATAGGCGGTGAGCACTGCGTTGACCGTGAGGTTGGGCGGCGTGCCGATGAGCGTGCACATCCCGCCCGCCGAGGACAGGATGGCCATGGGGAAGAGCAGCTTGGCGCGGCTCCAGCCCTGCGAATCGGCGATGCCGATGCACACGGGGAGCAGCACCGCCACTGTCCCCGTGTTGGACAAAAAGGCGGACATCCCCGCTGTGAGCAGCATGATGCCCAGCGTAAGCTTCTTTTCAGATCCGGCGAATAGCCGCACGACCAACAGGCCGATCCGCTGCGCCAGCCCGGTCTGGAACATGGCCGCCCCCAACACGAACATCCCAGTAAAGAGAATGACCGTGGAATTGGAAAAGCCGGAAAACGCCTGTTCAAAGGACAAAATGCCGGTCAGGGAGAAGTAGATGGGCAGGCATGTGGCGGTGACGGCCACAGGGGCGGCTTCGAGCGCGAAGGCAAGCGCCGCGGCCGCAAGTGCCCCGATGGTCAGGTGGGCGTGCACCGCCGCCTGCTCGGCCGCAAACGCTTGCTCTGCGGCGGCGAAAGCCGCTTCCGACGGGAAGTCCGCGCGCACCGGGGCGGACAGCGCCGAAAGCGAAAAAACGGTATAGCAAACGAGGCCAAGGGCGAAGAGTGCAGCAACGATGGTCTTAATTTGTTTCTTCATGTAAAAATCCTTTGCAGAAATGGCCGCGGAGGCGGCGGGAATGTAAAATCCTTATCAAAAGGATACCCGATTTGTGGGAAAAATAAACAAAACCGCCCTGCAGAGCGGGATTTTACCTCGATTTGACATTTGCGGTATGCGCTTTTTAGAATAATGCGATATGCTGAATGCGAAAAGAAAGAAAGGCGTCCGGCAAAGACTGGCCGGGTGCGATTTGAGGAAAGTGTATGCGAACTGTAAAAAAAGCTCCCAAAGGGAAATTTAAGGAAGGCTTCGCCCGCGTGCTGTTTTTGCTGGCGGCCTGTGTCAGCATCCTCGCCGTGGTTTTGATCTGCGTCTTTTTGCTGGCCAACGGCATCCCGGCCATCCGCGAGGTGGGGTTGTTCAAGTTCCTTTCGGGCAAGGTCTGGCGGCCGGGCAACGACATCTACGGCATCCTGCCCATGATCGTGGGCAGCCTGTACATTACGGCCGGGGCGATCCTGTTCGGGGTGCCGACGGGCATTTTGACGGCCCTCTATCTGTCGCGGTTCGCCTCCCGCCCGGCGGCGAAGATCCTGAACCCGGCGGTAGAGTTGCTCGCGGGCATTCCGTCGGTGGTGTATGGTTTTTTCGGACTGGTGGTCATCGTACCCGTGCTCGGGAGCAGTATCCTGACGGCCTCCATCCTGCTCGGCATCATGATTTTGCCAACCATCATTACGGTGGCGAAGTCCTCGCTCGACGCCGTGCCGCAGCCCTACTACGAGGGCGCGCTGGCACTCGGCGCGACGCATGAGCGCAGCGTGTTCAAGATCCTTTTTCCCGCGGCGCGCAGCGGCGTGCTGGCGGGCGTCGTGCTGGGCATCGGTCGGGCGATCGGGGAAACAATGGCGGTTATGATGGTCGCGGGCAACCAGCCGCGCATCACGGGCAACCTGCTAAAAGGCATCCGCACGCTCACAACCAACATCGTGCTGGAAATGGGCTATGCGACCGATTTGCACCGCGAGGTGCTGATCGCGACGGCACTTGTGCTGTTCGTCTTTATCCTGCTATTGAACCTGTCGTTCAGCGCTCTGAAACGGAGGTCGGAATCGGTATGAACAAACGCTTGATACAAACGGAGGGCGCGCCCGAAAAGGACGCGTGCGCGCAAAAGCGAGAGGCACGGCGACAACAACGCCTGGCGGCCGCGCGGCGGCGCGAGGATAAGCGTCGGGCCAACATGCCGAAGATCCAGCGCCGGTGCGCCAAGGCGCAGCGCATCCTAGTGCGCACAGCGGCGGCGCTTACCGTGCTCGTGCTGGTCTTTCTTGTCGGGTACATTCTCCTGAAGGGCATCCCGTACCTGAAACCCAGCCTGTTCGCCTGGAAATATGACTCGGTCAATGTGTCGCTCATGCCCGCGCTCATCAACACGGTGCTCATGGTGCTGTTGAGCCTGGCAATCAGCCTGCCGCTCGGCATCGGCGCGGCGATCTACCTTGTGGAATACACCGGCAAGGGCAATAAGCTGGTGTCGGTCATCCGGCTCACGGCCGAAACGCTCACCGGCATCCCCTCCATCGTCTACGGTCTGTTCGGTATGCTGTTCTTCGTCAACTGGCTGAAATGGAAATTGAGCCTGCTGTCCGGCGCGTACACGCTGGCTATCCTGGTGCTGCCGGTCATCCTGCGGACGACGGAGGAGGCATTAAAGAGTGTGCCCGACTCCTATCGCGAAGGGAGCTTTGGTCTCGGGGCGGGGCGGCTGCGGACGGTGTTCCGCGTCGTGCTCCCCTCGGCGGTTCCGGGCATCTTGGCCGGCGTGATTTTGGCCATCGGCCGCATCGTCGGGGAATCGGCGGCACTCATCTACACGGCGGGCACCGTACCCGAGGTGGCGAGCAGCCTGTTCGATTCGACCCGCACCCTGGCCGTGCACATGTACGCGCTCTCGAGCGAGGGGCTGTACATCCACGAAACCTATGCGACAGCGGTCGTGCTGCTCGTCATCGTCATCGGCATCAACGCCCTGTCCAACCTGCTTGCCCGGCGCATCCGCCGGCGCAGCGAATAAGCAAGGAGACCTTCTATGGAAAAATTTGAAATCCGCGACCTGGATTTGTACTATGGTTCTTTCCAGGCGCTCAAAAAAATTCAACTGGACATCTCGGAAAAGGAGATCACGGCATTCATCGGCCCATCGGGCTGCGGCAAGTCTACCCTGTTAAAATCCCTAAACCGCATGAACGACCTGGTGGAAGGCTGCCGCATCACGGGCAGCATCAAGCTGGACGGCGAGGACATCTACGCCAAGTCGATGGATGTTAACCTGCTGCGCAAGCGGGTGGGTATGGTGTTCCAAAAGCCGAATCCCTTCCCAATGAGCATCTATGACAATATCGCCTTTGGGCCGCGCACGCACGGCGTCCGCAACAAGGCGCGACTGGATGAGATCGTCGAAAAATCGCTGCGCGACGCCGCCATCTGGGACGAGGCAAAGGACCGCCTGAAAAAGAACGCCCTCGGCCTGTCGGGCGGACAGCAGCAGCGCCTGTGCATCGCCCGGGCGCTCGCGGTCGAGCCGGAGGTGCTGCTCATGGACGAACCGACCTCTGCGCTTGACCCCATCTCCACCTCCAAGATTGAGGAACTGGCCATGGAGCTTAAGGAGAAATACACCATCGTTATGGTGACGCACAATATGCAGCAGGCAGTGCGCATCTCGGACAAGACGGCTTTCTTCCTGCTGGGGGAAGTGGTAGAATATGGCAAGACAGACGAACTTTTCTCCATGCCGCACGACAAGCGCACGGAGGACTATATCACGGGGAGGTTTGGTTGATATGCGCAATCGGTTTGACGAACAGTTGGAGGAACTCAATACGCAGCTCATCGAAATGGGGGCCTTGACGGAACACGCGATCCAGAGCGCGGCGCAGGCGCTGTTGCATCAGGATGTCGCAGAGGCGCAGCAGGCCAAGCGCGTGGACGGCGAGATTGACGAGAAGGAGCGCACGATCGAGAGCATCTGCATGAAGCTGCTGCTGCATCAGCAGCCGGTGGCGAGCGACCTGCGGCTCATCTCGGCGGCGCTCAAGATGATCACGGACATGGAACGCATCGGCGATCAGGCGGGAGATATTGCGGAGCTCGTCACCTTCATGGCGGGGGAGCCGTACATCAAAAAGCTGGAACACCTCCCGCAGATGGCCGCGGCGACGCAGCGCATGCTCACGCAGGCGATCGATGCCTTTGTGCGGCGCGACCTGGCGCTGGCGCAGCAGGTCATGGAGATGGACGACATCGTGGACGGCCTGTTTGAGGAAATGAAGAGCGAGCTTATCCTCCTGCTGCAAAGGGACACGGCCAATGCCTCGCAGTGCATTGACTTTTTG
>CAOKKG010000042.1 GCA_948468985.1 uncultured Eubacteriales bacterium
CGCAGGCGTTCTATGCCCGCATGCGCTGCATAGAGGCGGCGGAGCCGGACCCGACGCTTTCGGCGGCGGAGCCCTGCGATTGTCAGTTGGAATTCCCGCTCGGTGCGGTGGGAAACCAGCGTTTCTAGGCGCAAGACACAATATTACATTGTATCTTGTGGAAAGGAGCCGTTCGAAGCGGAAACCTGAAAAAACTTAATAGATACCTGCCTGTGGGAGCGTATACCCCCGGCAGATGCGTACAGCTTGGCAAGGTTTTGCACAAAAAAACTTACATTTCACCAAAATTTGTGCTATACTCGAAATAGAGAACCTGTATTTGGAGGTGAAGGTGCAGATGTTTGAGGTGAACGCCTATCTGATGTATGCAAAGTGCGGCGTGTGTCAAGTCGCGGCGGTGGGAGAACCGCAGTGCGCGGGGCTGGAGGCCGGGCAGGCGTATTATACGCTGCGGCCGGTCTATGGGAATGAGACGATCTTTCTTCCGGTGGATGCCAAGGTGGCTCTGCGCCCGATCCTGGCGCGGACGCAGGCCGAGGCGTTGTTGGGGGAGATTCCGGCGCTGTTGGAGCAATACGCTGCCGAACGCCCCAAGATGGAGCAGCGCGCGCTAGCCGGGTATTACCGCGACCTCCTAAAGAGCGGGGAGGTACTGGACGCCCTGCGCCTGCTCGGCTATATCTATGGCAAGCGGCAGGGAAAGCCCGCCTACAAGCTGTGTCAGACCGATCGGCTGTACGCCGCGCGGGCGGAGGAGCTTTTGTGCGGGGAACTAGCGGTGGCGCTGGGGGTTCCGCGGGAGGAGATCGCCCAAAAATTGTCGCCGGTGTTGGCATGAGAAAGGAAAAAAGAATGGGATATTTTAAGGGATTGGCGCATTTCGGGCTGTATGTGGAAAACATCGAGGTTTCCAAAAAGTTTTATACCGAAGTGCTGGAATTTGAACCGGTGTTTGAGACAAGCGAGGGCACGCACCTGTGCTTTCTGCGCAACGGCGCATGCGAGCTGGAATTGATTGAGCGCCCGGGGCAGATGCGCCCTGACGGGCATTTCGACCACCTCTGTCTGCGCGTGGACGACATCGCCGCCGCGGCAGCGCATTTGGAGGCGTGCGGCGTCCCGATGGAATTCGCTGTGCGCGACATGCCGCAGATCTATCGCGGCATCAAGATGGTCATGTTCCGCGGGCCGGACGGCGAGCATTTGGAACTCAACGAATTCTGCTGAAAGAGGCGCCAAGATGGCGCCTCTTTTTGTTATCTCTCCGGCAGGTCCTGCGGGAGGATGCGGTAGTTATAGGTCTCTCCATACAGATTGGTCAGGTCGTAATTTGGGTCGAAGATCAGGTTGGTCACGACCAGCCTATTGTCGTCCACGATGTCGTATTCGATCTTCAACAGCCCGTCGCGCAGGTAGTGGATGGTGGCGATGGGATTGTTCTCCTTGCGATAGCTTTCTGCGGCAATGCTGTTCCACTTATAGACATTGAAAAACATATCTTCATAGACAGACATGACCGGGTCGATAGCGCGGACTTTTTCTGCGCTGTCGCCTGCCTGTATCCCCGCGAAGTCTGTGTGGGAGAGCATCTTCGAAATGAGGATAGGGTAACCCACAGGGGTCTGGATGCCGTCGTATTCGCCGTCGCCGTTCTTTTCGGAATAGAAGACGAAGAGGCGGATGCCATCGTCTGTATCATAGACGAAGTAGAAAGTGTCCGCGTCCCGCTGTCGAATCGCCTCTGTGGGATAGAAAGCCAAGAGGTATCGAACATAAGGGCGTGTATTATAGAGACCTCTATATTGGCCGGAATCTAGGCCGGTATAGAAGGAGAGAGGGGAGTGCTTGGTTTGATATAAAATATCACTGCCTTCATACACAGGAATACGCAGTTTGACTGAGGGATCCTGTACGGCCAATGCGCGCAGCTCTGTCTGCAATTCCGCATAGGGGAGCGTCTGAGTACTGCCCGCCAGATGATCAGGAAGACGCTTTTTGGGAGGCTCTTTTGTGGAAGAGGGATTTGGCGAGATTGCAGAGGATTCCGACGAGGACGGAGTTTGAGATGCCTCTGGGGCAAGGTCGGAAGTGTTTGAAGGGAAAGTGGAAGGTTCCACAAGGGCAGACCCCGATGCGGAAGGCTCTACCGCACTGGAAATGGTGGGTTGCACCCTCTGGCATGCCGTGAGCGAGAGAATGAAGAGCAGAGCGAGGAGGAAGGCAAACCGACGAGAAGAAAAAGCAGAATAAAGATAATTCATAAAAGTCTCCTTTTGAAGGTTACCAGTTGATGGTGCGGTCGTCGCGGATCCGGTAATAGATGATTTTGCTGTTATAAGGGACAGACCCTGAGGTTCAGACAGATGCGGCGGGATTGGTCGTACCGTTGCAAGAGGTTTTGCGGGACATATATACACCCGGTTTTTCTGCCCAGATGCCGTCGTCCTCTTTTGTCTGGTACCACCAGTGATAGTCAAATCCTTCATCATCTCCGATGACACCATTGTGATCCTTATCATTGTATCCGACACGCAAAGCTACACGGAACCAACCGGTAGGAATAGAGGAATTATAGGAGGAAATACGCGCAAAGGCGGAACTTCCAAAATGGGCAGTCATCCAGGCTTCGGCGCAAGACGCAGTATATTCCACAGCTTCGTTAGCGGTCTTACCATATACTTTCGTGATATCCAAAGAGATATCGCTCATCTTGATATACTGCTTATACTCCAATGCATACCCCATGCAGTTCACATGGGTGTTATTGACATATTGATATTCTCGCGACCCATAATAGGGAGTGGTCTCGCCGCTCGATCCGGTATAGGTGATGACTAATTCCGGCTTGTTGGGCGACGGTGCGTCCGAGGAATAGTACTTTGTCTTTTGTGAACTATCTGTTTCGGTAGGTTCTTTGAGGCAGAAACCGTAATTTGAATAGGTTCCTTTCATCCAGTCCTTGACCATGGTCGTCACTGTGATCTTGTACCATGCGCCCGAATCCAGAGTGATGACAGGGGAGGGAGCGTTTGGCGTATATTCTGGTTGATTGTTCCAGGTGATAGTGCGCGAAGTCCAGTTCTCGGTCACACGATAAGCCCGCACAGTCGGGGTTTTGTGTTCGCGTTTCTTGATGTGAATGTACGCATTGGTGACATTGGACGCCGTGATATTGCTGGGCAAATCGAATTTTATAAAAGTGCGCATTCGATTTATAGTACAGTCTCCACCTGTCCACAAGCTCTCGGCCAGATAGTAGTTGGATGAAGGATATTCTTCGTCGACACAGGTGTCATAGGTGTTGGAAGAGCCGGTAATCATGATGCTGGGATCAATCGCTACGGGAAAGACCGTATCTTCTGCTGCGAGGAAAGCTTCGTCCAATGTAACCGTGTACAGCAAACTGTCGCCCTCTCGCTCGATGGAATGTGAGACGGCTTCGGTATGTTTGCCGTTGGCATCCTCGGCAAAAAGCGTGCCCAATTCAAACATGGGTTCCTCTTTATTGGTGAGGAAGAGGATACGCCCATTTTCTTCGGCATATTCAACGCCATATCCGGTGATGCGGAAGGTGATTGTCCCATGATCGGCAGATTTTAAGATCAGGTTTTCCTTGACAGCTCCGTTGAGCACGGTGTAGGAGATATCCACATTGGGGACAGCGTCCGCGTATAGGATGGCACGGTCATCGCCACTTACAATTTGGTAACTCGGGGAGTCGGCCGAAAGGTCAACGGCCTTTTTGGCTGCGACAGGAGGCCGCATGGAAGCGCCTGAAGCGGCTTCACCCGCTTCCTCGCCCGTTGTTTCCGTGCAGAGCTGCAAGGAAAGCGCTGCATTGTCCTTTTGCAGAAGAATGGCCTGTGGGTCGGTCAAATAGTTTTTGAAATAGACATGCCAGGCATTTTCTGCATTGGTATAGCGGTAAACCTGTGCGGCAGCGTCTTCTGCGGAGCCAATTTCGGCAGGTTCCAAAGCCTTTTGGAGAGAGGCGTCCCCTGCACGCAGGATACAGTCGGCAATTTGACTATGGATTTCGCGCAGTTCGCCGTTGGGAGCGGAATAGTGTACGGTGTCCGCATAGCCGACATATTGGAAAGAACCATCTGAGAGCAGGAAGGTCTTACTGTTTTCGGTGCGCAACTCCTCTAACTCATAGAGTAGCGTAGCTTCCGGTTCTGCGGAAAGATCTGCGGCGGGTTCCGCAAAGGCGGTTTGCGCAGTAAAACAATAGACGAGTAAGACAAGTAGAGCAATTGTTTGTTTAACAAAAGATCGGTGCATGATAACCTCCGGATCAAAAAAGCGTGTAAAAAACAGAAAACGACGAATAAACCTCCCTTCCCCAAGGACTCCAAAAGTTCGAAGGCGCCCTTCCTTTGCAAAATAAAAATACAGTCTTCCCATTTTACCGCAGAAACCACACCCTTGCCGCCGCAAAGGCAGCGCAAGGAAGGCAAATGACGCGATAAAATTGAAAAACTGTATTCTATTTTTAGAATATCAGATTTTCGGGGCCTGTCAAGGGCAATGATCGATTTTCAACATTGTTCCGAAACCGACAACTAACCCTGTGGAAATCGATGCCCCGCATTGTGGAATTGTGGATAACGGCCGCCTCAGCGGAGGATGCGCCCCGCGGCCTCTTCCGGCAGGGTGGCGCGCACCTGCATATAGTCGCCCTGGTAATCGATGTCCAGCTTTTCCGCGTATTTCTGGATCTGCGCGAGCTTGGCGCCCTCCTGATAGCCGAGCTTCAGCGAGACCTCGACGGTTCGCTCCTGCAGGGCCGCTTCGATGGCGGACAGAAGCTCCATAAGCCCCTGCCCCGTCTTGGCGGAGACATAGTAGGAATTGGGGGCGGCCTGCGCAGGCGCTTCCGGCAGTTGGTCGGCCTTGTTGAACACATGCAGCATCGGTTTATCCTGCGCGCCCAGTCCGGACAACACCTCGCGCACGACCTGCATTTGCCGGATGTGTTCGGGGTTGGCCGCATCCGTCACATTGAGCAGCAGGTCGGCGCGCGTGGCCTCCTCGAGCGTCGAACGGAAGGCGCTCACGAGGTCATGCGGCAGCTTGCTCACAAACCCGACCGTGTCGGTCAGTAAAACCTCCTTGCCGGAGGGCAGAGCGACCTTGCGTGTCACGGGGTCCAGCGTCGCAAACAGCTTATTTTCCGCGTATTGCTCGGATTTGGCGAGCGCGTTTAATAGGCTCGTCTTGCCCGCGTTGGTGTATCCCACCAATGCGACCTCCTGCACACGGTTCTTTTGCCGCTGTTCCCGGCGCAGGTTGCGCTGTACGCTGAGTTTGTCGATCTCCTTTTCCAATTCGAAGATGCGGCGGCGGATGCGGCGGCGGTCGGATTCTAGCTTGGTCTCCCCGGGGCCGCGCGTCCCGATGCCTGCGCCCTGCCGGGAGAGGGAGAGTCCTTCGCCCAACAGCCGCGGCAGGCTGTATTTGAGCTGGGCCAGCTCAACCTGCAATTTGCCTTCGCGCGTCCGGGCATGTCGGGCAAAGATGTCCAAAATCAGCACCGTCCGGTCGATTACCTTGACGCCCAGTGCCTCTTCCAGGTTGCGCGTCTCGATCGCCGAAAGCTCATCGTTGACGATGACGAGGTCGGCGTCTGCCGCGGAGATCGCGAGCGAAAGCTCCTTGAGCTTGCCCTTGCCGACATAGGAACTGGTCTCGCGTCCGGCCTTGGGCTGCACCATCTGCCCCAGCACCTCTGCCCCTGCCGTGTCGGCCAGCATGGCCAGCTCCTGCATATCCGCCGGCGAAGCGCCCACTCCGACGAGGATCGCCCGTTCTCGGGCGTCCGCCGTTTCCTTGAGGCGCACCGCCTCAGCCACCCGCACAGTCGCGCGCTCGATTTCCGCCATGAAATAGCTCTGCGGGATGCGATAGGGCGGGTAGGGGCCGTACAGCACCGGTTGATCCAGCGTCTCTCCCACAAAGCCCGCCTGTAGGCTTTTGGCCTCGCCGTCCCGGACGGCCAGCGCCGCCATGGCGTCCAGCCGCGAGGAGAGCAGCGTGCCGATGTCGACCGAGGAAAGCTGCGAGCTCCCGCCCGGGTGCGTATGGATGCAGCGCACGCCCGAAAGGCCCTGCACGCCCCGCCGTTTGCGCACATAGGGCAGGTCGACATGGTCGCTGTCGCCGATCGAGACATCCAGCACGCGTCCAGCTCGCGAAAGGTAGATTGAGATCTCGCGCCCCAGCAGTGCCGTGTATTTGGTAAGGAAGTCGATGAGCAGCGGGCTTATGAATTCGTTGCGCCCGCACACATGTGTATAGACCTGCTCCATCTCTTCCAGAATATATTGTTTGATGCCGCTTGTATTGCCGTGAATCAATGCCGTTCTCCCTTTTTTCCCATTCTTTCCTTATACTATACCCCAATTTTTTGCCCGCGTCATCTTTTTTTGTGAAAAGCGGCTTCCCTTTCTTGATTTTTGAAAAAGAAGCGTGTATAATTATTCTGCAATGGAGATGTACTCGTAGCTCAGCTGGATAGAGCGCAGGACTCCGACTCCTGAGGTCAGAGGTTCGAATCCTCCCGGGTACACCAATAAAAAAGCCATCCCAACGGGATGGCTTTTTTATTGGTAAATTTGATGAACGGATTCGAAGGCCGAGCCGCCGCTGCCAGTGGCAGGAGGAGGCGGGGAGGCCCGGGAAGAATCCTCCCGGGAAGAATCCTCCCAAGGAAAGGCCGCCTGCGCCAAGAGCAGTGTTCCAGGGGAGCTTGTTGATTGGTAAATTTGATGGAAGGATTCGAAGGCCGAGCCGCCGCTGCCAGTGGCAGAGGAAGGCGGGGAGGCCCGGGAAGAATCCTCCCGGGAAAGGCCGCCTGCGCCAAGAGCAGCGTTCGAGTGGTTTTTTATTATCCTATCACTCGCTTGCCTTTTCCTTGGCAAATTCCATCGAAGAATTCGAAGCGCTACACCACCTGCCTGCTGCGTCGGGGCGGGCTTCATTTTGCACATTTTAGCCCACGATTCGTAAAGAGATGCTTCTGGTGTGCCCGGACCCCCATTGCGACCCCATCCTGCCTTTCCGCCGGATCCGTGAGCCGCCCCCAGAACAGGACGGTGTCGTTTGGCAAGGTGAAGGACTCCCTGCCCGGGAAATAGGTGTCGAGCAGGTCGAGGAGCGCCCGGCTGTAGGCTTTGGCACGCGGATCGTCCTTCGGCGGCGCATAGGAGGAGGACAGGCTGCGCGCCACAAAGGCTTCCCGCGTGTAGGTGAGAGGGAAAGGAAAGCGCTCCTCGTGCAGGTCGCCGCCAAAGAAGTCCTGCGCACCCGCCCGCGTTTTCAAAAGCCCGTGCGCAAGGGATTGAAAATCGGGGCAGTATTTCTCGCACAGCGCGTGCTGCGCCTGCGTGAATGAGTCGGCATAGTCGCGCGCGTTGAGCAGCAAAAAGACGCGCCCTGCGGGCCGGAGGATACGGCGGCACTCGCGCGCGAACGCGGCCGCGTCAAACCAGTGGAACGCAGACCCTGCCGTCACGGCGTCAACAAAGTGAGCGGGGAGCGTCGTGGCCTCCGCCCCGGCGGAGACGGAATGAAAGGCGGGAATGCCACAAAAACGCGCCTCTGCCTTGGCGCGCATCTCGGCATTTGGTTCGACGGCATAGACCTTGGCCCCGTGGGAGAGCAGCGCCGCTGTAAGGATGCCCGTGCCCGCGCCGATGTCGGCCGCCGTGCCGCCCGCGGGCAAGCCCAGCGCAAAAATCCGCCGGATTGCATCCTCCGCATATCCGGGGCGCGAGCGGGCATACAGCTCTGCGCGGCCATCAAAACGGTGTTCGTTTGCCATATGGATTCCTTTCAAAAATTCCCGGGATTCCGTATGGGATTCCCGGGATTTGTGGTCATGACATAGAATTTAGAAGTTTTCCTTTTCTTCGAGGAAGTCGGCCAGCTTTTCGATCGGCATGCGGATTTGTTCCATCGTGTCGCGGTCGCGCACAGTCACACAGCCGTCCGTTTCGGTGTCGAAATCGACGGTGATGCAATACGGCGTGCCGATCTCGTCCTGCCGGCGATAACGCTTGCCGATGCTGCCGGATACATCGTAATCCACATTGTGATGCTTAAGCAGCATGGAATAGATCTCGTCCGCCTGGGGCGACAGCTTCTTGGACAGCGGGAGGATCGCCGCCTTGTACGGCGCGAGCGCCGGATGCAGGTGCATGACGATGCGCGTGTCGCCGTTTTCCAGCTCCTCCTCGTCATAGGCTTCGCAGAGGAAGGCCAGTGCGACGCGGTCCGCACCGAGCGAGGGCTCGATGCAATAGGGAACATATTTCTCGTTGGTGATCGGGTCCTGATACACGAAGTTTTCGCCGGAATGCGTCATGTGCGCCTTGAGGTCAAAGTCCGTGCGGTCGGCCACGCCCCAGAGCTCGCCCCAGCCGAACGGGAAGAGGTATTCGATGTCTGTCGTCGCGTTGGAATAGTGCGAAAGCTCCTCCGGCTCGTGGTCGCGCAGGCGCATGGTCTCTTCCGAGATGCCGAGGTCGCGCAGGAACTTCGCGCAGTAATCCTTCCAATAATGGAACCACTGCATTTCTTCCGCCGGGTTGCAGAAGAATTCCAATTCCATCTGTTCAAACTCGCGCGTGCGGAAGGTGAAGTTGCCGGGCGTGATCTCGTTGCGGAAGGACTTGCCGATCTGCGCGATGCCCATCGGCATCTTGCGGCGCGTCGTCCGCAGGACATTTTTGAAGTTGACGAAGATGCCCTGTGCCGTCTCGGGGCGCAGGTAGATCTGCGAAGCGGTGTCCTCGTTGACGCCCTGGAAGGTCTTGAACATCAGATTGAACTTGCGGATCGGCGTGAAGTTCGCCTTGGCGCCGCAGGACGGGCAGGGGATATGTTCTGCGATGAAGGCCTCCATTTCCTCGTTGGACATGGCGGCAACATCGATCTCCTCGCCGTGCTGAAACGCGTATTCCTCGATCAGCTTGTCCGCGCGGAATCGTTCGTGGCAGGACTTGCAGTCCATGAGCGGGTCGTTGAAGCCGCCCACATGGCCGGAGGCCACCCAGGTCTCGGGGTTCATGAGGATGGCGCAGTCGATGCCGACATTGTAGCGGCTCTCGGTCACGAATTTGCGCCACCACGCCTTTTTGACATTGTTTTTGAATTCCACGCCGAGCGGGCCATAGTCCCAGGTGTTGGCCAGGCCGCCATAGATCTCCGAGCCGGGGAATACAAAGCCGCGGCCCTTGCACAGGGAGACGATCTTATCCATGGTTTTTGCTTTAGGATCCATTGCTGTTACCTCCGAATTGATTTGAAAAAAGGATATAAAAAAAGCCCTTCCTCCCCTAAGGGACGAAAGACTGCCTTCCGTGGTTCCACCCTTGTTGGCTTAAAAAGCCCACTTGTTTTGGTGCAGCATCTCTCGAAAGCGCCGCTAGATACCCCTTCCGGCAGTTCGCACCGTCCACTGCCTCTCTGAAGCGGGGAATACCCTTCCTCTTTCTGCTGCGTATTTCTTTGTACCCCCATCTTAATGCAAAACCGCGCCCGCTGTCAAGGGGAATTTCCTCGCATTTTTTCGAAAAAGGCGGCACCAAAAACGGATTGGCGCGTATTATACACTAAAAGCCCCAAAACGGGCGGAATTCATCGATCGGGAGGAAAGACTATGTGCAATAACGGATTTGGCGGCGGCAATTGTTGGTGGATCATCCTTCTGCTCCTGTGCTGCGGCGGCTGCGGATGTGGTAACGGCAGCAATAACAACAATGGCCTGGATAACAACTGCCTGTGGCCGATTCTGCTGCTCTCCTGCTGCTGCGGCAACAACTCGCAGGAATCCTCTTCCTGTGGCTGCGGCTGCTAAGAAAAGCGGTCTGCACTGCCCGGGTGACGGGGCGGGGACAGGGAACACACTTGGCCGGCCTGCGGGCCGGCTTTGTGCTTTCGGTTGAAATTTGCCCTTAAACATAGTAGAATAGAACAAAATTTGCAAATGCCAAAGAAAAGGGAGTATGCCGTTATGAAACGCAGTGAGATGAACGCGATCATCCGCGATGCGATGCAGTTTATCGATTCCTTCCACTTTGCCCTGCCGCCGTTTGCGCAGTGGACGCCCATGGACTGGGCCGCGAAGGGCGCAGAGTGCCAGGAGATTCGCGACAATATGCTCGGATGGGACATCACCGACTATGGCCTCGGCCGCTTTTCCGAAGTCGGCCTGGTGCTCGTGACCATCCGCAACGGCAATCAGAACAACCCGGCCTATGAAAAACCGTATGCCGAAAAGCTGCTCATCAGCCAGGAGGGGCAGGTCTGCCCCATGCACTTCCATTGGAAGAAGATGGAGGACATCATCAACCGTGGCGGCGGGGTGCTCATGATGCAATTATATAACTCGACGCCGGAGGAGGCGTTGGACAAGGTGGGTGAGGTAGAGGTCGTCTCGGACGGCGTCAAGCTGCGCATCCCAGCGGGCACGGTGCTGGAGCTGCAACCGGGGCAGAGCGTGACGCTCACACACGGGATGTATCACGCGTTTTGGG
>CAOKKG010000043.1 GCA_948468985.1 uncultured Eubacteriales bacterium
GTTTGAGAAGAAATACAAGACTTAAATGGAGATATAAAAAGATGATAAAAATACTGTTTATCTGCCACGGCAATATCTGCCGCAGCCCGATGGCCGAATTTTTCATGAAGGACCTGGTGGAAAAGCGTGGGCTTTCCCGCCATTTTTTCATCGCCTCCGCCGCCACGAGCCGCGAAGAAATCGGCAACCCGCCGCACCCCGGCACGCGCCGCATCCTGGCCGCACATGGCATCCCCTGCGCCGGGAAGCGCGCCGTGCAGCTGCGGCGTGAGGACTATGCCGCCTATGACCTGCTTATTGCCATGGAGGAATACAACCTCTCCAACATGCGCCGATTGCTGGGCGGCGACCCGGAACATAAGTGCTGCCTGCTCCTGGACTTTACCGACCATCCCCGCGCCATTGCCGACCCCTGGTACACCGGCAATTTCGAGGAGACCTTTGCCGACGTCTCCTGCGGGTGCGAGGCTCTACTCACACACCTCCTCGCGACGCGCCCAGAGCTTGCCGCGCAAAGCTAACGCCGCCCCCTCGGAGAAACGGCGGCCGACCGCATCCGAGAAATCCGCAGGGAGTGCATCCATCCCCCGCTGCAACCGCCTGTTGCTTGCCCGCGGGCAGTGCGTGTGCTATGCTCTTTGTAAGGAGGTGTCCGCGATGGATACAAAGGATGTGTTGTACCGCCTGCGCAAGGAAAAGGGGCTGTCGCAGGAGGAATTGGCCGAAAAGCTCTTCGTCACCCGGCAGGCGGTGTCCCGTTGGGAAACCGGCGAAACCACCCCCCATGTAGAGACCTTAAAGCAGCTTTCTCAGCTGTTCGATGTGTCGATCAACACCCTGCTCGGGGCGCCGCGGCAGCTTATCTGCCAATGCTGCGGGATGCCGCTCGAGGACGCCGCCATGATCCGGGAACCCGACGGCGCGTTCAACGAGGAGTATTGTAAGTGGTGCTATGCCGACGGGGAATTTCGTTATACGAGCCCAGAGGAGCTCATCGACTTCTGCGCCGGGCACCTGGCGAGCGAGCAGTGGCCGGCCGCGCAGGTGCGCGCGCATATGGAGGCTGTCCTGCCCCTGCTCAAGCATTGGAAAAAGTGATCCCCACAGGCAATCAAAAACGGCGTGACCGCTTAGGGTCACGCCGTTTTTTCGATTTCACACACCCCGCGGACACGGGGTGTGTATTCTTTTATGCGTTTGCCGGTTCAGCTTTCGCCGGTTCTGTGTCCTCCGTCTTGCGGAACTGGATGTGTCCGTCCTCGGCATAGGCCGTGATCGCATCGCCGAAGTGCACCGTCCCTTCGAGGATCTCTTCCGAGAGGCGATCCTCCACTGTCTGCTGCAGGATCCGGCGCAGCGGGCGCGCACCGTATTCCGGGTCAAAGCCCTGCTTTGCCAGCAATTCGACCGCATCCTCGGTGTAATCGAGGTGGATGTCGCGCTCTTCCAAGCGCTTGCGGATGCTGTTCAGCATGAGACGCGCGATGGCCAGCGTGTTCGCCTCGTCCAGCTTGTGGAACACGATGATGTCGTCAATCCGGTTCAGGAACTCCGGCCGGAAGGAGCGTTTCAACGCCTCGAGCATCTGTTCCTTCATGTCCGTATGCTGTTCCTCGCCAGATGAATCGTCGCCAAAGCCAATCTTGTTGCGCTTTTCCTCCAGCCCCGTGCCGATGTTGGAGGTCATGATGATGATGCAGTTCTTAAAGTCCACCGTCTTGCCCTTGGAATCGGTCAGGCGGCCGTCATCCAGCATCTGCAGCAGGATGTTGAACACATCCGGGTGCGCCTTTTCGATCTCGTCGAACAGGATGACGCTGTAGGGTTGGCGGCGCACCTTTTCGGTGAGCTGCCCGCCGTCCTCAAAGCCGACATACCCAGGCGGCGAACCGATGAGCTTGGCCACGGCATGCTTTTCCATGTATTCCGACATGTCAAGGCGGATCATCGCCTGCTCATCGCCAAAGACCGCTTCGGCAAGCGCCTTGGAAAGTTCCGTCTTGCCGACGCCCGTCGGCCCCAGGAAGATGAACGAACCGATCGGCCGGTTGGGGTCCTTGAGGCCCGCACGCGCCCGGCGGATAGCCTTGGCGACGGACTGCACCGCCTCCTCCTGCCCGACGACGCGCCGATGCAGGATCTCTTCCAGGTTCAACAGCTTGCTCGCCTCGTCCTCGGTCAGCTTGCGCACCGGCACATGCGTCCAGTCGGACACGATGGTCGCGATGTCTTCCTCCGTGACCTCGGCCTTCAGGCTAGTACGGTGCTTCTCCCATTCCTTCTTGGCGTTTTCAATCCCCTCGCCGAGCGCCTTTTCGCGGTCGCGCAGCTTGGCTGCCTTTTCAAATTCCTGATGGTTGACGGCCTGTTCCTTCTCGCTGCGGATAGACTCGAGTTCTTTTTCCTTTTCCCGCATGTCAGGCGGCGTCAAAAACATCGCAATCCGCACCTTGGAAGCCGCTTCGTCCATGAGGTCGATGGCCTTGTCCGGCAGGAACCGGTCGGTGATGTAGCGGGCGGACAGGTCCACAGCCGCCTGCAGCGCCTCATCGGTGATCTTGACCTTATGATGCGCTTCGTACTTATCGCGCAGGCCCTTCAAGATCTCGAGCGTCTCCTCGCGGGTCGGCTCGCCCACCTGCACCGGCTGAAACCGGCGTTCCAACGCGGCATCTTTTTCGATATACTTGCGGTATTCCTCCAGCGTCGTCGCGCCGATGATCTGCAATTCACCGCGCGCCAGCATCGGTTTTAACATGTTTGCGGCGTCCATCGACCCTTCGGCAGAGCCCGCGCCCACAATCGTGTGCAATTCGTCGATGAACAGGATGACATTGCCGCTCTTAATCATCTCGTTGATGGCTTCCTTAAAGCGTTCCTCGAACTCGCCGCGGTACTTCGCCCCGGCAATCATGCCGGCCAGGTCGAGCGACACAACGCGCTTGTCCTTGAGCATTTCCGGCACATTGCCGTCCGCGATCTGGATCGCCAGCCCTTCGGCGATAGCCGACTTGCCGACGCCCGGCTCACCCACCAGCACCGGGTTGTTCTTAGTGCGGCGGATCAAAATCTGCGTGATGCGCTGAATCTCGTCGCTCCGGCCGATGACCGGGTCCAATTCGCCCTTACGCGCCGCTTCGGTGAGGTCGCGGCCAAACTTGTCAAGACCCGGCGTTTCACCGCCCTTGGCATCCGCCGTCCCCGTGCTGCCACCCTGATAGACCTGCAAGATCGCCTGCTCTGCTTTTTCAAAGTCCATGCCGAGTTCCGCCAGGATGCGGTTTGCGAGACATTCGCGTTCCCGCATCAGCGCAAACAGCATGTGTTCCGTGCCGACATAGTTCTGCTGCAGCTGCCGCGCCAGCGCCTTGGAAATCTCCAAAATCTTCTTGACGCGCGGCGTGTAGCCGAATGCACTCGTAAAGCGGTAATCGCCCTTGCCCTCGGCCTGTAAAATCAGGCGGTGGACATCCTCCTCGTGAATGTTCTGTGCTTCCAGGAGCTTCGCCATCGCGCCCTTCTCCTGCAACATGCCGACGAGCAGGTGCCCGGTGCCGACATAGTTATGGCCCATGGATTTCGCATATTCTGCGGCGCAGGCCAGCGCGTTCTTCGCGCCCTCCGTAAATCTAGCAAAATAATCCATACTTGTTTCCTCCGTTTATTCCAATGTTTTGCGGATCCGATCCGCACGGCTCACATCCTGTTCCCCGGCGGGAACCTCCACTGCCGTGAGCACGGCAGGCATGCTGTCCATAATGAGGTTATAGATCGCCCCCTCGGTGCAGGGCGTCGCGATGCCCAGCCCGATACCCAAAGCGAGCGTGGAAAGAAGTTCGCTCGCTTCCTCCCAGGAGATTCGGCGCGCATGCTTGAGCGTGCCATAGGCGCGCATCACGCGGTCTTCGATCTCTAACCGGTTGTTTTTGTATAAGATTTGGCGCACTTCACGTTCCTGCGCGATGAGCCGTCCCGCCACCTGCCGGAGATTTTTCACGGTGTCCGCCTCGCTCACCCCGAGAGTGACCTGATTAGACACCTGATAGAAATCCCCGACCGGCGCCGTTCCTTCGCCATAGGCGCCCCGCGCCGTCAGGCCGAACTGCCCTAGCTGCCCCAGCACGCGATCCACATTGCCCGACAGCGACAACCCCTTCAGGTGGAGCATTGCGCTCAGCCGAAGGCCGGTGCCGACATTGCTCGGGCAAGCGGTGAGGTAGCCAAGCCTTTTGTCGAACGCATACGCGGTGTGTTTTCCGAGCATGCGCTCCATTTCCCGGCAGACCCGGTATGCCTCCTCCGGCGCAAAGCCGCCGGTCAGGTATTGCAGGCGGTAGTGATCCTCCTCTAGGAGCATCACCGACATCGCGTCATCCCGCGAACGGATCACTTCTCCATCCGGCAGGGCCGTGAGCTCCGGGCTGATTACATGCAGCGCCGTGAGGTACTCCCGCTGTGCTGGGCGCAGGTCGCGTATGACGACGCAGGAGAAATCCTGCCCGCCGCCCAGAAAGGCGTCCGTCGCCGCCCGGCACACGGCCCTGGCCTGTGCCGTCCCGCGAATGCGATGCGGGAAGGGCACCCCGGCCATGTTGCGTGCCAGGCGGGCACGGGTCGAGACGACAATGTCTGCATCTGCAGCGTTCTCTTTCAGCCAGCGCGCCATCGGATTTATTCTCCCTTCAAAGACTTGATCTCGTCACGCAGCTTAGCAGCCTGCTCAAAGTTTTCCTCTTTGACGGCTTTTGCGAGCTGCTCCTGCAAGTCATAAATCTGCTTGCGCTTTTCCGCCTCGGCGTCCGTCGCGGCGGGTTCGTTTTCTGCGGCCTCAGGCGTCTCACCCGTGTGCTGCGTATTGCCGTGCGAACGCTGCAACACCGGGATAATCTGATCCGAAAAGATGTCATAGCAATCCGGACACCCGAGCAGCCCCGTTTCGCGGAAGTCCGCCAGCGATTCGCCGCAGGTCGGGCAAGAAATCTGCTGCGGCATGCCGAGGAAGGGCATATCCCCAAACCCGAAATTGAAGAATTTCTGGAACAGGTTTTCCGCGCCGAATGCGCCCAGTCCCACATTTGCAAAACTCATTTGCAGCTCCGGATGCTTCCTTGCGCATTCTGCGCACAGATGGCGTTCGGTCTTGACCCCGTTCACCGACTGCATCAGATGCACCGTTGCCGGATTCTTTCCACATTCACTGCACAACATACTTCATTCCTCCCCCTGCAATGCCAAAAGCATTTCTTTCATCATATTTGCCCGGATCTTGTCCCGGATGTTCGCCGGGATACGGATCGCCTTGTCTGTCAACGCCGCGCCGCATAGCCGCCGGGTCCTGGCGTCGATGTATCCCACCGATTCCATGTTTTTGAGCAGCTCCATCGCCTTCTTTTCGGTGATCTCGCCGCCGGCCAGGTCCTTTTTCAAGACTGCGGAGATGTACGCCTGTTTGTCGGCGTCAACCCGCGTGAGCTTGATATAGCCGCCGCCGCCCCGCTTACTCTCGATATAATAGCCCTTTTCCGGGGAAAAGCGCGTCGCCAGCACATAATTGATCTGCGAAGGCGCGCACGAGAAGTAGCTGGCCAATTCGTTTCGCTGCAACTCGACCATTTCATCATATTCATTGAGCAGCGATTTGATAAACTGTTCAATGTTGTCGCTTAGGACTGCCAAGGTCTACGCCTCCTTTATTTGTCTTTGACTTTCTTTGACCTTGATTACATCATATCACTTTCCACTTGTTTGTCAAGTACTTTTTTCAAATTTTTCAAAAAATATTTTTCACCTGTTTTTTCGCGTCACAATAGTGTTTTTCGCACATTTATTCTTTTCATTTGCAAAAAAAGTTTTCCCGATTGGGAGCTTTTCCATTCGGAAATCCATGTTTTTTCTTTGACCTTCCCCCCTCTTTACTTTAACCTTTCCCTTTCCCATTCTGACTTTTACTTCTTCTGATTTGACCTTTGCTCCGTTTTTCTTTGCCTCTCCCTTCGTTTCGCTTTGCCTCTTTGGCGATTTCCGTTTGTCCTTGCCCCTCCCCAATTCTCCGCAAAGAAAAAAGAAAACGATTGTACACTGTTTTTTTGTGTTATATAATAAAAGTAATGTGGTTCTTGGCGGCGACGCCCATATCAAAAGGCTACATGCGGCCGTCCGCGGTAGGCGGCCCAAAAGAAGGAGATTGTATGAACTATACCGAAGAATTGGGAAAATTGGCGGATCACCAGAGTCGGATGCTCAAGAATGTCAGCATTGACGAGATGCTCGCGATGTCGCAGGCGATTTTGGATGCCAAGCGCATCTATGTCGCAGGCTGGGGGCGCGCTGGCAACAATATCAAGATGTTGTCCATGGACTGCTCGCAGATCGGTTTGCACACCCACATTGTCGGTGATAACTCGACCCCTTCCATCCACGAAGGCGACATTTTGGTCATCGGTTCCGGTTCTGGTAAGACGGCTTCCATGCAGCTGTTCGCCAAGCAGGCGAAGTCGCATGGCGCGAAGGTCGGCCTGATCGTCGGTGCCATCGATTCCCCCATCGAGGAGATGGCGGATCTCACTGTACACATCGTGGATGACACACACACCAACGGCAGCTATCGTGCGACCAAGGGCGTCCTCACGGATGCGGAGCGCCTCGTACACGCCGATGCGTTCTACCCGGTTATGCAGACGGTCTGCGACTTCATCCGCGCAATCTGCGCAGAGAAGCTGGGCGTCACCCCGGAGGATATGGCCTATAACCACAACAACATCGAATAAGCCCTGCGCAAAATAGCGGGCATACAAAGACCCACCGGAAGGCTCCGGTGGGTCTTTTGGATTTTTCACATTTCCCCTTCGCAAGGGCGAGCGAGGCGAGATGCTTCCCCGTCCAGACGGCCACCTCGCCATGACCGGCCGCGCCTGCAAAAACCCTCGCATGAGGGCGCCCCGGTCGTTTGCGTTAATCCTCGAAGAAGCCCTTCTTGAGCACCTGTCCGTCCCGCATCAAGAGGCGCCCCTTCGCGACCACCTCGCGGATGCACAGATCGTCGTCCACCAAGATGAGGTCTGCATCGCTGCCCTCTGCCACGCAGCCCTTGCGCGGATAGAGCTCCAACGCCTGGGCGACTGTCGCCGTCACCGGGAGGATTGCCTGCTTCAACGGCATGCCCGCGCGGATGAGTGCGCAGACCTGCGCCCAAAGGCTGGTCATCCGCGCATAGGTGATACCGACAAGCTCCTTATTCGGTCCCCATTTAGGCATCGATCCGTTGGAATCTGAGCTGATCGTGAGGCGATCTATCGGCACGCCCGCCCGCAGCGCGTCCAGGATGACCTGCGCCTGCGCGTCGGGCTGCTCACCACTCGTATAGTCCACATAGCCGCCGAGGTTCGAAAACTTCACCGCGTCCGCCTCTAGGATTTTGCGCATATGCGTCGGGCGGAAGTGCTTAATGGGGATGTCCGTCGTCTCCACGATCTCCAGCACTGTTTTGAGGCCGTCCCTGCCCACGCCGGTGTGCATGTGCACCTCGCCCACCTTGCCGGACACCAGCCCCGCAAGCCGCGCCTCCGCCGCCAGCTTGGCGAGCTCCTCCTTGGTGGGGCACATGCTGCGGTGGTCTGAAATGGCCACCTTCACACCAATCACCTCCGAAATGAAGGCGATGTCATCGCCGACGCTCCCCGTCAGTGTCGGCGAGGGCACGGCGTAGGCACCCGTCAGGCAATAGGCCGTGATCCCCTCCTCATTCAATGCCTTGGTCTTGGCCACGAGGTTTGCCACGCTGCGCGTGCGCGAATCCGTCCCCAACAGGCCGATCAGCGTCGTGACACCCGCCTCGATTGCCTGCGAAAAACGCAGCTCGGGCACACGGCTTGTGAAGCCGCTCTCCCCGCCGCCGCCCGTGATATGCACATGCTGGTCAATGAGCCCCGGCAGCAGGCGCTTGCCCGCGGCGTCCAGTACCTGCACCTCTCCCGGCAGGCCTTGCGTATCGAGGTGCTCCGCGATCGCGATCACGCGCTCGCCGCAAAGCAGTACATCGCGCCGCCCTAGAGGCGCCGGCGTATAGACTTCCGCATTTTGGATACAAAGAAACATGGGTTCTTCCTCCCTCTTCCTTCCGTTTTCTACTTTATTCTAGCATGCTTCGCCCCGACGAGCAATGAAAAAGAGCCGCCCCGTGGCAGCCCTTTTTCTGGCGTCAATGCGTTTGTCCGGCATCCTTGTTGCGGATCTCAAAGCGCTTGATCTTGCCGCTAATCGTCTTAGGGAGCTCGTCCACAAATTCGATCACGCGCGGATATTTATACGGCGCCGTCGCTTTTTTGACATGGTCCTGTAATTCCCGCTTGAGCTCCTCGCTCGGCACATAGCCCGGCGCCAGGACGATCGTAGCCTTGATGACCTGCCCGCGTTCCGGGTGTGGCACGCCGGTGATGCCCGTCTCCAGCACAGCCGGATGCTCCATGAGCGCGCTTTCCACCTCGAACGGCCCAATGCGGTACCCTGAGGACTTGATGACATCGTCCGCGCGGCCGACATACCAGTAGTAGCCCTTTTCATCGCGCCAGGCCAGGTCGCCCGTACGGTATATGCCGTCATGCCATGCCTTGCGCGTGAGCTCCTCGTCCTTATAGTAGCACATGAACAGCCCATAGGGCGTGCCGCGGTCCGTGTGGATGGCGATCTCGCCTGTTTCGCCGGGCGGGCAGGATTCGCCGTTTTCATCCACAATGTCCACCTTGTAAAGCGGGCTCGGGCGGCCGAGGGATCCCTTCTGCCCCTTCATGCACACGAAATTACCGAGGATCGCCGTCGTTTCGGTTTGCCCGAAGGCCTCCTTGATATCGATGCCCGTCGCCCGCTTGAACTGGTCAAATACCTCCGGGTTCAGCGCCTCGCCCGCTGTCGTCGCATAGCAAAGCGACGACAAGTCGAACTTGGAGAGATCCTCCTTGATGAAATAGCGGTAGATCGTGGGCGGTGCGCAGAAGGTGGTGATCTTGTAATCCTGCATCACCTGCAGCATCTTCTGCGGCTCGAACTTGTCGAATTCATAGACGAACACCGTCGTCTCGCCGAACCACTGGCCATAGAACTTGCCCCACAGGCACTTGCCCCAGCCAGAGTCCGACACCGTAAAGTGGATACCATCGCTCTGCACATTGTGCCAGAAGATCGCCGTCTGGATATGCGCCAGCGGATAGGAGTGGTTGTGCAACACCATCTTGGGCATGCCCGTCGTGCCAGAGGTGAAAAAGAGGATCATCGGGTCGTGCAGCGTCGTCGCCGCCTCGCCCGTCGGACGGGGGAATTCCTCGCTTGCCGCGGCCAGCCCTTCGTCAAAGCTCAGCCAGCCTTCCCTCGCGCCCTCCACGAGGATCTTCGTCTGTAGCGTCCGGCTCTCGGGCGCGGCCTGCTCCACATGCAGGGGGATGTCGCCCTCGTTCACGCAGATGACCGCCTTGACATCGGCATAGTTGTTGCGGTAAACGATGTCCTTCTTGGTGAGCAGGTGCGTCGCGGGAATCGCGATCGCCCCCAGCTTATGCAGTGCCAGCATGCTGATCCAGAACTCATACCGCCGCTTCAGGATCAACAGGACCATATCGCCCTTGCCGATACCCTGCGCCGCAAAGAAATTGGCCGCCTTGTTGGACAGCAGCGAAAAATCCCGAAATGTGAATCGCTTCTCCTCGCCCGACCGGCCGAGCCAGATCATCGCCACTTTGTCCGGCTTTTCCTCCGCCAGCTTATCCATCACATCATAGGCAAAGTTGAAGGTCTCGGGGGCCTGGAGCCTGAAGTTCTTCTTGAAATCGTAATAATCCTCATATTCCGCACGGGTGTAGTTCTCAAAGATCCGCATGTTGTTCTTCCTTTTTGAGTGGTATTATTTGGCGATGATCGCCAGGAATTTGCAGGGCTTTCCGTTTTCCGCCTGCATCGCGTGCGGGTAGCGCGAATCGAAATAGACCGAATCCCCTTCCCGCAGATAGACGCTCTCCTCGCCGATAAACAGGGTCATGCAGCCTTCCAGGATGTAGTTGAATTCGTGGCCGGCATGCGTTTTCTTGTTTGTCGCGGCGTAGATGTCGCTCGGTTCAACCGTCACATAGAACGGCTCGATCTTCTTGTCTTTGAACAGATAGGCCAGGTGCCGGTACTCATATTCCTGACTGCGCTTTAGGACGATGCCCTCGCCCGCCGGCACATAGGTATAGATGTCCAGCTTTGCACTCTCCCCCAAGATGAGGTCGGTGATATTGATCCCCAGCACATTGGCTACGGTATACAAAAAGCTGAAGGAAAAGTCCGTCTCTCCCTTTTCGTATTCCCGGTATTCCTGCTCAGAGATATCCAGCGCCTTGGCCATTTCCTCCACGCTGATGCCAACGATAT
>CAOKKG010000044.1 GCA_948468985.1 uncultured Eubacteriales bacterium
CGCCCTCGGTCTTGTTCGCCGCGTCCTCCATCAGGTTCGCGCAGTTCGCGCAGTCTACTTCGATTGCATAGGTCTTTTTCATGGCTCATTCCTCCAAAATTTTGCATTCATTAAACGGTTGTTTAATCTTTACGATTGCAGTATACTGAATACGGAAGGGGAAATCAACCCGATTTGTCCCCTTATTTCCAAAATAGCCAACCATATTTCCAAAACAGATACCGGAGGAAGATATGTCTGATTTTCACCTGCCGCACGACCACGGCGAAGCGCTGCACTTGGCCCCGCTGCACGAGCAGTTGCAAAATGTCGCCCACTTTTCCAAGGTGTGCGACATTTTTAAGCAGCTTTCCGACCCGACGCGCGTGCGCATCTTCTGGCTCCTAAACCACCAAGAGGAATGCGTTATCAACCTCGCCGCGATGTTCGACATGTCCAGCCCCGCCATCTCGCACCACCTGCGCTCGCTCGCGGAAAGCGGGCTCATCGCCGGCCGCCGCCGCGGCAAGGAGGTCTATTACCGTGCGGCGGACACCTTGCAGATCAAGCTCCTGCACGAGATCGTCGAACAGGTCATGGAGATCACCTGCCCGGAAGAGGCGGTGGACTTTCAAGCCTCGCAGGCGGAGATCATCCGCCATGTGCATGACGAATTGACCGAGAACCTCTCCCGCCGCGTAACGATCGAGGAGCTTTCCCGCAAATACCTCATGAACACAACGACGCTCAAGCGCGTATTCAAGGAGGTCTATGGCGAGAGCATCGCCGCGCACATGAAAAAGCACCGCATGGAGGAAGCCGCGCTGCGCCTCAAAAAGACGACGGAGGATGTCTCCGCCATCGCCAAGGCCGTCGGGTTTGAGAGCCCGAGCCGCTTTTGCGCTGTCTTTCGCGAGACCTTTGGGCTGTCGCCGGGCGAATACCGCCGCGCGCAGGCGGAAATGGGCGGCAGCGAGGAAGGCTGAGCCTTCCTCGGGCATGCATGCCCTGCATCGGGGCGGTTGCTGTCCGAAAAGAGATCCTGCCACAAAAAAAGGAGCGGGACCCCGCTCCTTTTTTCATTTTGCGCGTTTACAGCGCGCCATAGGCCACCAGATTGGTGAAGCCACCCTTGGCGATGAGCCCGCCCGCGTGATAGAACACAATCCCGTCATGCTCCGCGAAGTATCGCTCACGCACATTGCCGAACACATCCTTCATCTCGCCCAACAGGTCGCCCTTTTGGACCCGTTGCTCCACCTGCACCGCCGGGTACCAGAACCCGGATTCCTTCGCGCCGAGGTAGGTCGTCTTTTCAAAGACCTGCCGCGCCGTCTTGCGCGCAAAGAGCTCTTCCTTGATCGCGCCGAAGTACACGAGCAGGTTGTGAATGTCCCGCACATACGCCTCGACCTGCGCGGGCGGGCATTCCGCGTTGCCGCCCCGCTCCAACAGCATCCCTGGGATCCCCTGCTTGGCCGCCCAGCTGTAATGCCCGTTCGACGAGGTGGACTGGATGCAGTAGGGGATGTCCACGACCTTGGTCGCTCCCTCCGCGATCTGCCGGACGCGATCGCCCGCCGCCACCGGGTAGAACAGGCAGGGCGTCAATGGCTCATACGCGCCGCCGCTATGCAGGTCGGTCACAAAGTCCGCCTGCGGCAGCATTTCGCCCGCCAGCCAGGCTGCGATGCGCTGCCCAAGCGAACCGTTCGCGTCGCCCGGGAAGTTGCCGTTCAGGTTCTGTCCGTCCTCCGGCACGACGGCATCCGTCATCTGCGTCATACCGCTATAGTTCACGCAGTGCAGGAAGATCACCGCGCCTGAGATCTGTTCCGGCCGCAGCGCGGCCGCCGCCTTGGCGATCGCCGCCACTCCGGGGTATTCCCCGCCGTGGATGCCCGCCGAAAAATACAGCGTCTTGCCCGGCAATTTGCCGTTCACTACCGTCACCGGCGTTTGATATTCCGTCCCCGGGACGGTCACGAAGCCCTGAAACTTTTCGCCCGGCTGGATCTGCATGCCGCACAGTTTAATCGTATTTCCCATTTCGTGTCCCTCAAGTAGTTAGTTTTTGCTAACTACTATTATAGGGAACTTCCCCGCCGCTGTCAACCAAAGAAAAGAGCAGGCAACCCGCCTGCTCCTTTTCCCTTATTCCACAGATTTCAGCGCCTCCAGCATATCGACGCGCTTTAACTTGCCGTTGATGATCTTGCCCAACACGACCGTGATGACCCCGACCACCAACACCGGCGCGATAAACGCCTTGGCGCCCAGCGCCGGGTTGAACATCACTTCCTCCGGCGGAACGACCCGCAGCATGTATCGATAGAATAGATTGCCCGTCAGGAACCCAGTTAGTACGCCCAGGATCGTGAGGAAAATGGTCTCACGATAGATGTACATCGTCACTTCCTTGTCGTAGAAGCCGAGCACCTTGATGGTAGACAGCTCGCGGATGCGTTCGGACACATTGATGTTCGTCAGGTTGTACAGAATGACGATCGCGAGCATCGAGGAGACGAGGATCAACACATCCATAATCTGGTTCAGCGATTCCACGATCGTGTCGATCTGCTTTTTCATCGTCGTATTCTGTACGATGCCCTTGACGCCGCTGCACGCCATGAAGGTATTCGCCACCGTTTCCGCGTTTTCGTTGCTCCCGTCCTCGAGCGTCAGCACATAGGCGTTCGCCGCATATGGGCGGTCAAAGACCTCGGCATAGTATTCCGCGTCCAGGAACAGGAAGTGCCCAGTGTACATTTCAGTGATGCCCGCCACCGTCATCTCGCGTTCCTGGTTTTCCGCGTCCATGACCGTGAAGCGGTCGCCCACCTGCACATCCAAAAGCTCCGCCAGCCGCTCCGAGAGCACCGCGCCGTCCCCCGAAAGCGAGATCGCCTCGCCGCTCTTGCGATTCACCAGCCCAATATACTGCGAAAAACCCTCTTCCCCGTCGGCGGCGATCATTTTGATCTCCTGTTTATCCATCTTCTTACCGGCGGCCTTCGTGACCGCTTCATAGTAGATGGGCAGACTCTTCTCCACCTCGCCGGAGGACAGGAGGCCGTCCAATTCCTCCTTTTCTGCGTCGGTCAGGTACCCGTCCTTAGCGACAATCATGTCGTATTTCAAAATGTCGCCGAATTGCCGGTCCTTGACGCCGGAGATCGAATGCTGCATGCTCAGCCCCGCGAACAGCAGCGTCACCGAGCCGCACACGCCGAAGATGGTCATGAACATGCGCTTCTTATACCGGAAGATGTTGCGCGCCGTCACCTTCTGCGTGAAGGTCATGTGGTTCCAGATGGGCGTGATGTGTTCAAGCAATATTTTGGACCCGTTGGCCGGGGGTTTGGGCTGCAACAGCGCCGCCGGCTTTTCGCGCAGGTTCTTGGCCGCCACGATATACGCCGGCAACACCGCGCTTATAAGCGCCAGCGCCGTCGCGACGAGGGTATTTTGCCAATAGAAGTGGAATTCCACCCGCGGGAGCGTGAACGCGTCGCCATAGGCGTGATACACAATCATGGGGAGCAGCGTATGTCCCGCCGCCACGCCCACCGCCGCGCCGAGCAGGCTAGACGCCAGGCCATAGGCCGTGAACTTTTTGGTGATGTCGCGATTCTCATACCCAAGCCCTTTGAGCGTACCGGAATTGATGCGTTCCTCGTCCACAAAGCGCGTCATCGTCGTGAGCGTCACGAGCGCGGCCACAAAATACAGGAAGATCGGGAACACCTTGGCGAGCTCATCGACGATCTCCGCCACGCTCGCATAGATGCGGTACCCCTCCGACCCCGGAAGCTCGCGCCGCGTGTCCATCGCATAGGCCGGCTGCGTGAGCGCCGCAAGCTCTGCGCGGGCATCGGCCAGCTCCCCCTCGGCTTCGGCGATCTGCGCCTCTACCTCCGGGCGCTTTTCCTCAAATTCCGTGAGCGCGGCCTGGTATTCCGCGTCCTTGCCGGACAGCGTCGTCTCCGCCCGGGCGATCTGCCGGCAGGCCACTGCCAATTGCGTCCGGCCGTCCTCCACCTGCGCCTTTGCGTCGGCGAGCTGTTTTTCCGCCGCGGAAAGCTGTGCCTTGCCGTCGTCCAATTGCTTCTTGGCCGCGGAAAGCTGCGCCTTGGCCGCCGCCAATTCCTGCTGCGCCGGCTCGAGCTGCTCCTTTACCTGTTCGTCGAGCAAGCGCTGCCCTTCCTCCACCGCCGCCATGCCGGTTTGATAGGTGTGGTTCAAAAAGGTCTGCTGCTCGCTCTCCTTGAGCTTTTTTTGCGCCTCTTTGCGCGCCAATTGCCGCGTCAGCTCCGCCCGTTCCGAAAGGCTGGTGCCGGGATCGGAAAGCTGCGCTTCGATCGAGTCGATCTCCGCCTGTAGGGCGGCAATCTCCGTCTCATAGGCAGTCTTGCGCCGCTCCAGCGCGTTGCGGCTCACCTGCAAGCCCTTTTCGGTGACATTCACCACCGCCTCAACCTTGGCAAGCTGCTGCTTCTTCTCGCTGAATTCGGTATACGCCGCATCGTATTCCTGCTGCTTTTGTGTAAGCTCCTGCTGCGCCACGGAAAGCTCCGGTTCGCTTGCGGCGATGGCTGCCTCCGCTTCCTTCAGCTCCCGGCTCTTGGCCGCGACCTCCCTCTTGGCCGCCGCAATCTCCGCGCGCCCCGCCTCCAGCGCATCATTTGCGTCCGCAAGCGCCTGTTTTGCGTCCTCGTATTGCTGCTTCGCCTCGTCCAGTTCCGCCTGTCCTTCGTCGATCTGCTCCTGATACTGTGCGCGGATGGCCTGTAACCGCTCGCCCGGCGCATCGACCAGCAACCTATTGAGTTCGTCCTTGTGCGCCTGGATTTTTTCCGCGTATTCATCCGAATACGGATCCATCCCCTCGGTATCCGCAAACGCGATGCGCGCGATCATAAAGAATTCCGAGTCAAACGCCTCCGGTGTGACCACGGCATAGCCCTTGAGCTCGCCCGTGCCCGCCGTCGACTGCCCGAGGTTGGTCTTGCAGATGATCTCCCCCGAATTGACAAAGCCGACGACCTTGAACGCTTCGTGCCGGAGCACCTTATTTCCCGACATGTCCGCCTTTTCCGCAAAGGTGATCGTGTCGCCCAGCGCGTATTCCCCTTCAAAGAAGCTCGCCAGCGCGATCTCGTCGTCCCCCTTCGGGAGGCGGCCGCTTACAACCTCATACTGCGAAAGCTCATCCGCCCTGGAAAAGATACGGAAGCTCTCGAGCGAGCCCTCCACGACGGCATCCTTCAAATATCCATACTCGATACTGCGTGCGCCCGAGACCCGGTCGATGGTCGCGCAGTTTTCCTTGTCAATCCCATAGTCGCCCAAAATCGCGATGTCCGCCACATTGAGCTTTTCAAAATAAGTCCTCCCCGTCGCGCGCATGTCCGGCCCAGCGACTTGTAACCCCACGAGCGCGAACGACCCCAGCGCAATCAGGCAGAGGATGGAGAGGAACCTGCCCATGGATTTGGAAAAGCTCTTGCAGATATCCTTGGCCAATGCTCTTTTTTTCATAGCTTCCTCCCGCTCACCACTCGATGTCGGCGATTTTCTTGGGTGAGGCATTCTGTTCGATGGCCTTGACCGTCGCATCATGCATGTGGATAACGCGATCGGCAATCGGGGCGATGGCCGCATTATGCGTGACGATGATGACCGTCGCGCCCTTTTCGCGACTCATGTCCTGCAAGATCTGCAAAACCTGCTTGCCGGTGCGGTAATCGAGCGCACCCGTCGGCTCGTCGCAGAGCAGGATTTTCGGGTTTTTCGCCACCGCGCGCGCGATGGCGACGCGCTGCTGCTCACCGCCCGAGAGCTGCGCCGGGAAGTTGTTGATCCGCTTTTCCAACCCCACATCGATGAGCACCTGCTCCGGATCCAGCGCGTTTTTGACGATCTCGGTTGCGAGCTCCACATTCTCCTTGGCCGTCAGGTTCTGCACCAGGTTGTAGAACTGGAACACGAATCCGACATCGCTGCGGCGATAGGCCGTAAGCTGCCGCGGCGTATAGTTGGAAATATCCTTGCCGTCGACGCTGACGCTGCCTTCGTCGTTCGTGTCCATCCCGCCCAGGATGTTCAGCATGGTCGATTTTCCCGCGCCCGAGGACCCCAAAATGATTGCAAGTTCCCCCTTTTCGATGGAAAAACTGACATCCCAATTGGCGACGATCTCGGTTTCGCCCATTTTATAGCGCTTATAGCTATGTGAGACTTCAATAAAGCTCATTTCCCGTTTCCCCTTTTTTGCAAAATTTTATCGAATTTCCCGCCGCCCTGTTCCGCGGGAGACGGAAAAGACTTTACAAAATATTCATACAGTTGTATAGTAAATATACACTTGTATGGATAATTATATGCAAAACGCCTGTGTGGTCAAGCTACATTTTTCTGCATCTGTAATCACATGCGACATATTTTTGAGATATGTAGAAATATTCGGGAGGTATCTATGGAAAAGTCCATCTTGAAGCAAGATCTCCGCATCACCAAAACGCACAAATATCTGTTCGACGCGCTGTTTTCGCTGATGGCGGAAAAGCCGTTTTCCGCCATCAGCGTCACGGACATCTGTGCGCGCGCCATGGTGCATCGCACCACCTTTTACCACCATTTCGAGGATAAGCGACACCTGTTGCGCTGCGCGCTCGAGGCGTTACAGCAGGAATTTTTAGACGGCCTGCCGCCTGTACAGCCAAACACCGACCCAGTCGAATTCTATACGCGGACGCTGGATCAAATCATCGATCACCTGTGCGACCGGGAATCCACCTATCGCGCCATTTTTCGCAGCAACGGCTATGAGAGCATTTTTGAAATTTTCGAGTCCTACATTTCCACCCAGCTGCTCGAGAGCTTTTCGCAGTTCCAGAAAAACGGCCTGACGCCGCCGGGCGGCGTCCCCTATGAACTGCTTGCGCACTTCTATGTCGGCGGCTTCTTTTCGCTCGTCGCGTGGTGGTTGTCGCGGGAACAGACACTTCCGCGAGAGAATCTCAAGCGCTATTGCCGGCAGCTCCTCGCCCTCAAGCACTGAGTTTCTTTTATATATCCCCTTCGATCGCCGCACAGAGCGTGACCCCAGCCTCGAGGGGGATTGCATGCCCCGCGTTTTCCAAAAGGTGCAGCGATGTTTCCCGGTTTTTACACAAAACCTCCGCCGATGCAGGCGGCACAAAGGCATCCTGCGCGCCATGCAAAAACCGCACCGGCACGGATACACCCTCCATATCCGCCGCCCAATCCTCATTTTTCCAAACATCCCAAGCGGCCGCCGCGGCGATGCCGGACGCACCAAAGGCGGCCTGTTCCGCCCACCGCATCTGCGCCGGATTGGGCGGCTGCGCCCACATCTCCCGGCAAAACCAGGTCGCCGCTTCCGCGCTCCCCCGCGAGCACCAGGCATCGCACGCATGTACCGCCTCCCGGGAGATCTCGCCCGCCGAGATCATCACCGCCCGGCGCACGCGGAACCCGGAAAACAGCCGCAGGTATCGCAGAGCGGCCGCCGCCCCAAGGCCATGCCCCACAAAGGTAATGTTCCGCAGGTTTTCCAATTTCACGAGCTCATACACATCGAGCGCCATCCGCGCCAAAAAGACCCCCGCCTCTGCCCCGGCCGAACCGCCGAACCCCCGGAGATCGGGGACGATTACCCGCTTTTTTTGGTATAAAGGCGAACCAACGACTGCCTCAAAGACCCGATGATCCATCCACCATCCGTGCAGCATCACCACCGATTCCTCCGCTTCCCGCGGGCCATAGGCATGCACGGCGATCCGTTGTCCATCCGAAGTCAAAAGAAAATACATCGCACCGCCCTCCTTCTCCTATCATATTCCGCCTCTCCTCGCTTTGCCACCGCGGCTTTTTGTGAAGAAAACTTGCCTATGCACAATTTATCCACATTATCACCCCGGTTATCCACAAAGTTTGTGGAAATCGTAAGAAGTTTTTTCGTATTTCCCCTTCCAATCGGCTTTTTTCGGGGCTTCACCGTCATCCGGCAAATCTCCAGTTATCCACAAAACCCACAGTCTCGTGGAATTCCCTGTTCAAAAGTGTACAAAAAAAGAGGAACGGTTTCCCGTTCCTCTTCCTATTTGCGCCGTTTACTCGATGGAAATGCGGCTCTGTTTTTGCAGCTTGCTTTCCTCCTCGCGCGGGATCTGCACACGCAGCACGCCGTCCTCGTACTTGGCCTGAATGTCCTCCGGGCGAATGTCGCCCACATAGAAGCTCCGGCTGCACTGTCCACCATAGCGTTCCTGACGGATATATCTGCCTTTTTCCTTCTTTTCTTCCTTTTCGATCTGTTTATTCGCGGAAATGGTCAGGTACCCATCCTGCAATTGGATCTCAATCTCATCCTTCTTGAATCCCGGAAGCTCGACATCCAGCAAATAGCCGTGATCCAGCTCTTTCACATCCGTCTTCATCAGGTTCTTCGCATGCTTGCCATACAGCGGATCGCGCCCGCCGAAGAACTGCTTTTCCAAAGAACCGTCAAACCATTCGTCAAATAAGTTTTCACCAAAAATGCTCGGCAACATAAGTCATCCCTCCTGTCCGGCACTTATCCTGCGCCTCGCGGGAGCTTCCTTTTTCCGCTCCCCTCTTGGTACAGCTACAGTATAGTCCGCCGCCCGCGCAATGGCAAGGGGTTTTGGACATTCTTTACAAGGCATGCCATGCTTTGAAACAAAAAATACATATTTGGCCGCCCGAAGCGCTTAGATCTCGATTTCCAGCCATTTTTTTGCCCTCACACCTGCTTTTTTTGGCGCCATCGCCCACAGGCTCAGCCCCAGGATCGCGCAGATCAAAACCGCTTCCCCGCCCACAGCGTAGCAATGGCGCTGCTGATATGCGGCAATGCTCAGGGCGAGGATACTTGCAATGTCCAACAAAACAACGAGTAAACCCTTCATGCTTCCTCCATATGTGAATCAAATTCATCTTTCTGGACAAAAAAATAGAGTTTATTGAAATTTCCTGCCGAAATTGATTCTAATTCACAAGCTCACTATAGCATGGATGTGATTTTTCGTCAACTATTTATCCACAGATTTGTTGATTTTTTTTCACGCTTGTGGTATAGTGCTTATAAGATTCCGATTCGGAGGAAACCATGCAAGAACTTTATCACAACATCCGCATGCAGCGGGAACGCCTGGGCCTGTCGCAGGACGAACTTGCCAGACTCGTCGGCTATACAAGCCGGACGAGCATCGCCAAGATCGAGGCGGGCAAGATCGACCTCCCACAATCCAAGGTCGAGGCCTTTGCCCACGCATTGCATATGACACCGGCCGCGCTCCTCGGCTGGGGACCGGCGGAGGATCACCTAGTCTCGGAAGCTGGTCGGAGGCTCCCCATCCTGGGCGAAATCGCCTGTGGTGAACCGATCTTTGCATCCGAGGATCACGACGCATACATCCTCGCCAGCGAGGACATCGACGCGGATTTCTGTCTGCGCGCCAAGGGTGAGAGCATGATTGGCGCCCGCATTTTGGACGGCGATCTCGTCTTTATCCGATCGCAGTCGCAGGTGGACAACGGCGAGATTGCGGCCGTCCTCATCGGGGACGAAGCGACGCTCAAACGCGTATACTACTATCCGCAGCAAAACCGCCTGATGCTCAATGCGGAAAACCCGGCGTTCGCGCCGCTCATCTACATCGGCGATGAATTGGATCAGATCAAGATCCTGGGCAAGGCCGTCGCCTTTCAAAGCCCGTTGCATTGAATTTTTCAAAACAAAAAACGGAGGCGTTTTGCCTCCGTTTTTTTACCTTCTTTCTTTTATTCCAGCTCGAACGCGCCGGTATACAGCTCGTAATACTTGCCCTTTTCCGCGATGAGCTTTTCGTGGTTGCCGCGCTCGATGATGCGCCCCTGTTCCAACACCATGATGACATCCGAATTCTTGACGGTAGACAACCGGTGCGCGATGACGAACACCGTGCGCCCTTCCATGAGGGCGTCCATGCCCTTTTGTACGATCTCCTCCGTGCGCGTGTCGATGGAGGAGGTCGCCTCGTCCAAGATCATCACCGGCGGGTCAGCCACCGCCGCGCGCGCGATG
>CAOKKG010000045.1 GCA_948468985.1 uncultured Eubacteriales bacterium
CGAGTCCGGCGCAGCCATCCGCTCTGCCGCCGCCGTCCCATTGCAAAGCAAGATCAAGATCCACCTGCCGGACGGCACCCTCACCGCCCATGTGATTGAAAAGGAGTCTCGCACATGAAAGACAGCACTTTTGAACAAAAACTCGATCAGATTGACGCCATCCTCGCCGTCATGGACGACACGGAAACGCCGCTTTCCCTGGAGGCAGCGCTCCAAAACTATGAACAGGGTATCCGCCTCATCCGCGAATGCACCGCCGCACTGGAGGAAGCGCAAAAAAAGGTCGATGCAGCTGACACCCAGGAATAAAGGGATGCGCATGTACGAAAAAAAGCGCCCAGGAAATTCGGTTTCTCTGGGCGCTTTTCTTATTCGAGCTGGTTTGTCAATTGACCTTGACCTCTCCGGCCAGGATCTTTTTATAGTCCGCATAATTGCGTTTCAAAAGCTCCGGTGTATCGAGGCCATACGGACACTTCTTCTTGCACCGTCCGCAGTGAATGCAGTCCTCGATCTTGCGCATCATTTCCTGCGCCCTGGGCGTCAGGTTATTTGCCGAGGGCGCGCGGCGCAGCATCAGCGACATGCGCGCACAGCTGTTGATCTGAATCCCCACCGGGCAGGGCATGCAGTAGCCGCACCCGCGGCAGAAATCGCCCACCAGTTCCTTCTTTTCGCGCTCGATGTACGCCTGCCGTTCCAGCGTCATCTCCGCCGGGTCGTGCATATAGCTGAGCCATTCGTCCAGCTCACTCTCCTTCTGGATCCCCCAGATGGGCAATACATTGTCATACTGCGCCATATAGGCGAAGGCGGACACCGAGTCCGTGATGAGGCCGCCAGCCAGGCCCTTCATTGCGATGAAGCCCATGTCCGCCGCCTTGCATTTTTCCACCAATTCCAACTCCTTTTCCGAAGAAAGGTAACTGAACGGGAATTGCAATGTCTCATACAATCCGGAATCAATGCCCTCGTGCGCGACCTTCAGAATATGGTTGGTCATGCCGATGTGGCGGATCATACCTTTTTTCTTGGCTTCCAACATGCATTCATACATGCCCGTTCCGTCGCCCGGCTGGTAGCACTGCTTGGGCCAATGGAATTGATAGATGTCGATATAGTCCGTCTGTAAGTTTTTGAGGGAGGTCTCGAGGTCGTGCCAGAAGTCCTCCGGCGTGGTCGCCGCCGTCTTGGTCGCGATATAGACTTTATCGCGCATACCTGCGAACGCCTGTCCCAGCTTTTCCTCACTATCCGAATAGGCGCGCGCCGTGTCGAAGAAGGTCATTCCGCCTTCACGGGCCTTGCGCAGGATGCGCACCGCTGTTTCCATATTCACGCGCTGAATGGGCAGCGCGCCAAACGCGTTTTGCGGCGTCGTGATTTCGGTTTTCCCGAGTCGAACCATTTTCATATATTTTCCCTCTCTTTCTTATTCACAAAAGACTTCTTTGGCTGCGCGCATGTGTTCGCGGATCGCCATGCCGAAGGAGCATCTCTTTTCGCACGCGCCGCAGCCGATGCATTCCCCGGCCTTGTGTTCCAGCACCGCATAATGCTCGCGCACCGTTTCCGGTATCTCTTCCTGTGCCTTGACTAGGTTCAGGAGCTTGGTGATCATCACCACATCCATGCCACGGGGGCGGGGTGTGCAGTGGCCACAGTACATGCAGTGCCCCAGCCAGCTGACCTTGGGCATCGCCGCAAGCGCCATCGCATAGTCGCGTTCCTCCGCCGACGCCTGCTCATAGTGCAGACAGTCCTGCAATTCCTCCATCGTGTACACGCTGACCATGACCGACGCCAGCGCCGTATGTATCCAGGCTGTCGCCTCCGCCTGCGTCTTTCCGGAAAAGCCTTCACAGCCCAAGCCGATCTCACTGACGCGCAGGTCAGTCCTGGCCAATTCTCGGTATTGCATACACCCCCTCCCAATTCACAACCTTATTAAATATAGTGAACTCCCTAAAGCGGACTCCAGGTCAAGTCTCTGCGCACAAAAAAAGAGCCTCGAAAGACCCTTTTTGTATGGGATTGTCCATGAAAAGCTCAATCCTCCATCCGGATGACGGCGCCTACTTCCTTCACGACCTGCATTTCCTGGAAGCCGGCCACTGCCCGCTGCAAGGCCTGCTCCTCCGCCGGATAGGTCTGGAACACGATCGTCGCCTCGTCCTCGCGGGCATCCTTCTGGATAGCCGACAGGATGCTGATGCCACAATCGCCCATTTGCTTGGTGACCTGTGCCAACGCGCCCGGCACATTCAGAAGCGTCAGGCGGATATAGAACGGGCAGACCCAATTCTGCTCAAAGTGCAGGATCGGCGAAACAAAACCCATACGGTTTTCAAAAGTCGCATAGCGCGGCTTTTCCACATGTGCCGCATAGATGACATCTGACAGGACCGCACTGGCCGTCGGAAGCGACCCCGCACCCTGACCATAGAACATCACATCACCCACGGCGCTGCCGTTCATAAGGATCGCATTAAATGAATCAAGCACATTGGCAAGCGGGTGTGAGAGCGGGATCATCGTCGGATGTACGCGCAGCTCCACATCGTCACCACGCCGTTTGGCGATGGCCAACAGCTTGATGACGCGGCCGAAATCCGCCGCGTATTGAATATCCTGCTTAGTGATGCGGCTGATGCCCTCACGATAAACATGCTCGATCGGCAGGCGCGCGTGGAACGCCTTGGACGCCAAGATTGAGAGCTTATACATCGCGTCATACCCTTCGACATCCGCTGTTGGGTCGGCCTCGGCATAGCCGAGTGCCTGCGCTCCCCGGAGGGCTTCCGCATAGTCCAGCCCCTCCGCCGTCATCTTGGTGAGGATGTAGTTGGTCGTCCCGTTGATGATCGCAAAAATCGATCGCATGGTGTTCGCCTGCAAGCTGTCATCGATGGCACGCAGGATCGGGATCCCGCCGCCGACGCTTGCCTCAAAATAGAATCCGGCGCCCGACTTTTTCGCGGCTTCCTCCAATTCCGGCCAAAAATTGGCGATCATCTGCTTATTGGCCGAAACGACCGTCTTGCCAGCCGCAAGCGCGCGCAACACATAGGTCTTGGCCGGTTCGAGCCCGCCCATCACTTCGATGACGATGTCGATGTCGGGATCGTTCACAATCTCCTCGATGTTGGCCGTCTTCTGTTCCTCCGGAATGTCCAGGTGATAGCTCCGGGACAGCACCTTTTTTATGAAGATTTGTAAATGTTCTTTATGCGCGATTTTTTCCGCATCCTCCTGCAAGATCTGATAGACACCCCGTCCGACAGTGCCCAGCCCCAGGATCGCCACATTGATTTTTTTCATTCGCCGCTTTCCTTCCTCACTCGTGATTCTTCTTATAAATGATATACAAGCCGTGCAGCGTCAGCAGGCTGTCAATCACATCGATCATCTCTGTCTCCGAAGCAATCGTTTCCGCCATGCCGCCGGTCGCAACAACCTTAGCCTCTTCGCCAAGCTCCGCCTTCATCTTGCGCAGGATATAGTCGACCTGCCCCACATAGCCGTACAGGATTCCCGACTGCATACACGCGATGGTGTTGCGGTTGATCACATGGCGCGGCTTTTGGAGCTCCACCTTGGGGAGCTTGGCTGTGTTATTGGTGAGCGCGTTGGCTGACACGATGAGCCCCGGGCAAATCGCGCCGCCCAGGAATTCGCCTTTTTTCGAGATCGCACCAAAGGTCGTTGCCGTGCCGAAATCCACCGTGATGCATGGCCCGCCATATTTCTCATAGGCCGCCACGGCGTTGACGATGCGATCCGACCCCAGCTCCTTCGGATTGTCGTAAAGGATGTTGATGCCTGTCCGAATCCCCGGCTCCACAAAACACGGGCGCTTTTTGAAATAGGTGCGGCACATATGTTCAATCGTGTAATTGATCGACGGGATGACGGAGGAAATCATAATGTCCTCCACCTCCTCCGGCCGGCGGTGAAGGTAGTCCAAAAAAGAGATCATCTTAATCCCTATCTCGTCTGAGGTCACATGCATCTTGGTCGCCATGCGCCAGGAGCTCTCAAGCCGCCCTTCTTCAAACAGGCCAACCTTGATATTCGTATTTCCTACATCGATGACAATGAGCATCTCTTGTTTCCTTTGCCGTAAAAATTATTTTGTTTCCGATTTTTGCCGCCGAAGCGCCAGGATAATCGGCCCGCAAATCAGCGCCGCTGCCACCGCTTCACAGGAACCGTTGAGTGCGCCGACACCCGCCACGATAGCCAGTACCGCCGAGGCGTCAATCCCGGAGATTATATAAAAAAGAAGCATGGACCCAAGGTAGCAAACCGTGTTGGTGAGCGACCCTGCGATCGGCGCAAGGATCGCCGCCAGCGTCGATTTGCGCTTGGCGATGCCACGATAGACTGCCCCTGCCACGACCGGCACGAGTAGACGCGACCCCAGCGACATCACAATGACGAGCACCGGGCTCGCCGCAAGGAGCGGCGCAACCAGGCTGGAAGTGGCGGTAAACGCCTTCCACACGCTGGTCAGGCCAAACACCGCACCCAAAAACAGGCCGACCTTGGGGCCACATAAAATCGCGCCAATGATGACGGGGATGTGCATCGTCGTAACATTCGCCGGTGGAATCGGGATAATCCCGATGTTCGTCAGCCCGAGTACAAGCGTCACCGCCGCCAGCATCCCGGCCGCAGCAATAGAGCGAATTTTCTTAGAATCCTGATTCATTTGTTCCTCCGTTCCGGTTCCGCCCCGTTTCCGCTCCAAAAAAGCCTGCTGGCGCTCCGCTCCGCGAATACACCGCATCTGTTGGCTCTCCCTCGCTTCCGCTTTCTGGCAGATACCCGACATTTTTATTCATTATATAGCATTTCGCCCGGCTTTGCAATTCCCTCGTTCAATTTTTGCATAATCTCCTTTGCTCCGTCTTTCATCCTGCGCCGCCATACAGAAATTGGACATAGCTTTGCACCGAGAGTACGACTGCCCACAGAAGGGGCAGCCACTGCCATGCATCCCGGCGGCGGCACTGTCCTGCACACAGGGCGGTACTCCCCGCCGCCGTCAGCAGCGCTGCAAAGCTCTGTTCCCGCCAAAAGGCCAAAAAGGCATAGGCGCTTAGCAGCAGACATTGCAGCAGCTCCGAAAACAGGGGCATCCGCGCCTCCCGGGGAGCGCAGACTGCGCCGCCGAGGACACCACTCATATAGAGCAGCGACCCCAGCAGGAACCCACCCCGCCCCCATAGGCCCTTGCCCGGCCAAAATTCCCCCGGCCCCTCGATGCTAAACACCGCCGCAAGCAACATGCAGCACAGTGCTGCGCAGAACAGCACCGCCATCCGCCAATCCATTTTCCGCATTCTCCGCCTCCTTTCGCAATAATTTATTGTATGTTTTCCACAAAAAAAGAGAAGCCCAGGGACTTCTCTTCTCTCATTTTCTCAAAGCGCATCCAGCGCTTCTTCAATCGTCTTCCATTCAGATTCCTTGCTGTACTTTTCCAAAATCAGCTTGTTGCGCTCTGCATGCGTGAGGCACCCAGCCCCGCCGATGCAACCGCCCACACAGGCCATGCCTTCGACAAAATTCCCGTCCAGGCGGTTTTTCGCCGCTTTTAGGAGGGCAACCTTGCATTCGGCAATTCCATCGCACGGCACTGCCTGGAAGGAGAAATTTTCCGCATTCTGCTCGATCAGCCCCTGCGCAATAGCAGAGGAAAGGCCGCAGCTCTTCGCGAAGATCCGCCCATAGTAGGACGCACGGTTAAGCGCCGCCTCCGGCAACATGGTGATGTCGATGTCCCTGCTATCAAACAGCGACTGCAATTCCTCAAAGGTGATTACGCTGTCGATATACGGCCGGACCTCCGGCTTTTGAAATTCCATCTTCTTGGCTGTACAGGGACCGATAAAGACGACCTTTGCCTTCTCGTCCTGCTCCTTGATGTACTTGGAAATGGTAGCAACCGGCGAAAGGCTGTGCGAGATGTTCTCGGCAAACTGTGGGAATTTTTTGTGTACATAGGCTACGAACGCCGGACAGCAGGAGCTCATCAAAAATCCCTTTTCGGTCAGCTCCTTCGCCTCGGCAAAGGCGACCATATCCGCTCCCAGCGCCGCTTCCTCGATCTTGTAAAAGCCCAGCGCTTCGATGCCGGCCAACACCTGCCCCAGCTTTGCATATTGGAACTGGCTGGAGATCGAGGGCGCCACTACAGCATAGACATGCGTATCCGTGTTCCCGTGGCTCTCTTTCAAAAGGGAGATGACATCCAAAATGAAGGATTTGTCCAAGATTGCGCCGAACGGGCATTGATATACGCAGGCTCCGCAGGAAATGCAGGCGTCGTTGTCGATATAGGCGATGTGATCCTCTGTCATGGAAATCGCCCCCACTTTGCACGCGTTCCAGCAGGGCCGCTTGTGCACCGTGATCGCGTTATATGGACATACGCGTGAACAAGCGCCACATTCCACGCATTTGGACTTATCGATATGCGCCTTCTGCTCTGTGTCAAAGGTGATTGCACCCTGGGGGCAGGCTTCCTCGCAGCGGTGCGCCAGGCATCCACGGCAGGTGTCCGTCACTTCGTATCCACCCACCGGGCATTCGTCGCAGGCGATGCCGATGACCTCGATGACATTCGGGTTTTGGCGGTTGCCGCCCATCGCCACCTTGATCTGCTCGTTGATAATCGCGCGCTCCTTATAGATGCAGCAGCGCGTCGTCGATTCCTTGCCAGGAACAATGATCTTGGGGATCTCCGTGATCTTTTCCAAGAGCTCGTCCCGCCAAGCATAGCGGGCGACCTCACGCCGTACTTTGTATTTCAAATGCTGTATTTTCGTGTCAAATTTCCGCAGGTTTTTCTTCATAACTCACTCCTGATCGGGTTGGCGCAGAATACAGGCAGAGCTTCGGAAATCCCGAAGCCCTGCTCCTTTTTGCATACTTTATCCGGAGAAAGTCTCCTCCGGGTGCCGTTTATTTTCCTTCCGTCTTCTCGATGGCGCGATTGCGGAAATACAGCGCGATGTCCGTGCAGACCATGATAACATTCGGGAAATAGAACCAGAACGCCAGGTTATAAGTGTGCGTCAGACATTTGGAGATGATTCCGCAGATATAGCCAAAGCCGATGAAACAACTGAACATCAGGCTCTTGCCCTTGGTCGAGCGCGAACGATAGGAGCGGATGATGGACAGCGGCCAGGAGATGCCGAAGCAGATGATCATGACCGTTTCCAGAATATTTGCAAGTCCTTCCATGGTGAAGTCCCTCCCCGCTTAGAGCGTCGTGCGCGGGCGACGATAGTCCGGCAACAGCTTCGGAGAAACGATCTCGCTGTGGATGCCCGCTTCTTCCATTTCCTTGGCGAACTTTTTGACATGCGACAGCGTCAATTCGCCCACCTTGACATCGTGGCTCTTGGCGGCGGCGTTCTTGCCCGCGCTTCTGCCGAAAACAATGATGTCCAAAAGAGAGTTCCCCATCAAGCGGTTGCGGCCATGAATGCCGCCAACAGCTTCGCCCGCAACGAACAGGTTTTCGATGCCTGTCATGCCGTCCGGCGTGATCTCCAGACCACCGTTCTGATAATGCAGCGTCGGATATACAAGAATCGGCACCTTGCGGATATCGATGTCATACTTCGCGAACATGCGCATCATGGCTGGGATGCGTTTTTCAATCGTTCCTGCGCCGCCCTTCATCTCGATCATCGGGGTATCCAGCCACACGCCGACACCGCCGTTGCCGGTGTGTACGCCCTTTCCGTTGGTGGAGCATTCCCGAATGATGGAAGCCGCCGACACATCACGCGTTTCCAATGGGTGCATGAAAGCTTCGCCTTCCGAGTTGATGAGCATTGCGCCGACCGAACGGACCTTTTCCGTCACGAGTGCGCCGAAGATCTGTTCCGGATAGGCAACGCCCGTCGGGTGATACTGCAGCGTGTCCGCATACAGCAGCTTCGCGCCTGCGCGATAGCCCAGGATCAGGCCGTCCGCCGTCGCGCCGTAGTGGTTGGAGGTCGGGAAGCCCTGATAGTGCAGGCGTCCTGCACCACCCGTTGCGATGATGACCGTCTTGGCCCGCGCAATCTTAATTTCCTGTGTTTCCATGTTGAGCAGCACGGCGCCTGCCGCCTTACCCTGCTCATCCAAAATCAGCTCGATCGCCGCCGTGAAGTCCACGACCGGAATCTGCCGATTCAACACTTCGTCGCGCAGCGTGCGCATAATCTCCGCACCGGAATAGTCCTTCGCCGCGTGCATTCTCTTGCGAGAAGTACCACCGCCGTGCGTCGTAATCATCGTGCCATCCGGCGCCTTGTCGAATTCCACACCCAGGTTGTTGAGCCACTGGATTGCCGAAGGCGCTTCCAAAACCAGTTTGGAGAGCAGTTCCGGCTTGTTGGTGAAGTGGCCGCCACCCATCGCGTCCAGATAGTGGATCGCCGGGGAGTCATTGGGCTTGTCCGCCGCCTGGATGCCGCCTTCCGCCATCATCGTGTTGGCGTCACCGATGCGCAGCTTGGTCACGATCATGACCTTTGCGCCCGCTTCGTCCGCCTCAATCGCCGCAGAAGAACCTGCGCCGCCGCCGCCGATGACGAGCACATCGACATCATAGTCTACCTTGGAGAGGTCGAGCTTGTCCGGATTGACGCGGCTATTCGCCTGCAAAAGCGCTGCCAACTCCGTCGGGACCTTTTCGCCCTTGTTGGGGCCGACCTGCAATACAGCAAATTGATCCTGCTTATAGTCCGGATGGTAGGTCGCAAGGAGGGTATCTTTTTCCTCGGCAGTCATCCGGCGGGGCTCCAGCTGCACATTCTTTGCTCTGGCCGCCTCCACTTTTTTCATGGATTTCAGTATTTCGCCACTGTACATTGTGATGTTCCTCCTTATTTCTCGATCTCTCTGGTGTTATAGAGTTCTTTGAGTTCGTCAATCGGCTTCTGCATGAGGTTTTCGATGAGCGAGTTGAAATCGCCGTGCTGAATCTCCTCGACGCGATGCTCCAGATGTTCTGCCTTGGGGGCGATGTACTTGCCGTTTAAGCGACGCGCCAGCAGGGCGACCTGCGGATGCGAGATTCCTGCCGGGCAGCGGGAGGAGCAGACGCCGCACATGACGCAGTCGAAGGATTCTTCCGCGCACTTTTCGTATTCTCCGCGCTGTGCATAGGCAATGTACTGCATGACATTGAGTTCCTGCGTGCAGCTCTTAGTGCAGGCGTTGCATCCGATGCAGCTATAGATTTCCGGATAGAGCTGCATCATGATCTGCTCGGTCGGCTTGACCTCTTCGATGTCATAGACCTGCTTTTCCAACGGAAAGAACGGCAGCGTCGCGATGTACATGTTTTCCTGTACCTGCGTCTGGCAAGCTAGGCAGGCATGCAGCTCGCGCTCTCCCTTGATCCGGTAGATAGTCGCGCAGGCGCCGCAGAAGCCGTTCCGGCATCCGCAGCCGCGCACCAGCTGATAACCGGCATATTCCATGGCGCCCATGATGGTCAGGCTGGCCGGCACTTCATATTTCTTTCCCATCAGGAATACATTTACCATATTTTCCATGTTCCTGTCTTCTCCTTTATATTAATACTCGTTCGGAAGTTCGCCCAATTGATCGAACCGGAATACCGGACCATCCTTGCAGACATATTTGGAGCCGATGTTACAGCGGCCGCATTTGCCGATACCGCACTTCATGCGCAGCTCCATCGTCGTATATACCTGCGTGTCCTGGAAGCCAAGCTCTTTGAGGCCGGCCAGCGTAAATTTGATCATGATAGGCGGACCGCACATGAGGACTGTCTTGCGGATGTCCGGATTCAGTTCCTTCACATAGTTCGGCACAAAGCCGACATGGCCGTCCCAGCCTTCCTGTTCGCGGTCGATCGTGAGGTTGACTTCGATGCCGGCATCCGCCATCCATTCGTTGATAATCTCCTGATAATCCACGAGGTCATCCTTCGAACGGGAACCGTATACGATCTGCACGCTACCATAGTTTGCGCGGTTGTCACGCACATAGTTGATGAC
>CAOKKG010000046.1 GCA_948468985.1 uncultured Eubacteriales bacterium
CACAGCGCGAACACCGTACCTTGCATGATGCCGTACATCACCGCGTTCTTCATGCCGCGTGCCGCGGGCGACCGCCCGGCCGTCGTGCCCGAGGGCGCCGTTAACTTTGCCTTCCTGGGGCAGTTCGCGGAAACGCCGCGCGACACCATCTTCACAACGGAATACTCCATGCGCACCGGCATGGAGGCCGTGTATACGCTCCTGGACATCGACCGCGGCGTCCCCGAGGTTTGGGGCAGCGTCTATGACCTGCGCGCGCTGTTGGACGCCACCGTCAAGCTGCGCGACGGACGCAAGATCACAGATATGGAACTTGGCTTCAAAGAAAAGCTGGTGCTCAAAAAGGCGCTGGAGGCGATCCGCGGTACGGACATCGAAAAGCTCTTGAAGGAATACCATGTGATTGACTAAAAGAAGATACACTGCATTTTCCCCGGGCGGGCAGGCCAAAACAGCTTGCCCGCCTTTTTTTACATTCGCCGTTCGCTTGTCCGTTTCTCTCACCTCTCGGATTCTTCTTTCTTAAAAATTTTTTCATTCCGATCTCCCCGTGTTTACAAATACTAAATTTCCAAGCATCGTTAATATCGCTATTTGAAAATCGAGATGTAGAAAAATCCTTTTTGTGCCGCTTTTTTTATACTATTTTTTCAAAATACACAAAAACAGCATTTTTGCCGAAAAATATTGACTTTTTCATGCGCTTCTGCTTTAATATATGTGTTCGTTTACTGATTGTAAACTTTTTGTTTATTTAACGAAACTTTTTTGGAAGGGGGCTTCCGCGTGGACATCGGCGCAAAGATCAAGAGCCTGCGACTCAAATACGGGCTGACGCAGGAAGAGCTTGCCGACCGGGCAGAGCTATCCAAAGGCTTCATTTCGCAATTGGAACGCAACCTGACCTCGCCCTCCATCGTCACGCTCACGGACATTTTGGAATGCCTGGGCACGACGCCCGGCGAATTCTTTTCCGAAAAGGCAGAGGAAAAGATCGTCTTTTCAAGTGAGGACATGTTCGAAAAGGAGGACGCCGCCAAACAGATTATCTGGCTCATCCCCGGTGCGCAGAAAAACCTGCTGGAACCCATCCTGCTCACCCTGCAGCCCGGATGCAGCACCGACCCAGAGGATCCGCATGAGGGAGAGGAATTCGGCTATGTACTGTCCGGATCCGGCATTCTGCACCTGGGCGGCAAAAAGGTGCGATTAAAAAAGAACGCTTCGTTTTACTATCGTTCGGGCGAGCCGCATTTCATCGAGAATCGCGGAAAAAAGGAACTGCGCATCCTGTGGGTCTCCTCGCCACCCAGCTTTTGAGTATTTCGTTTTGAAGGAGTTTTGGTCATGGAAAAACAACGCTTGGTGCTTTTGAAAAATGTGTGCAAGGAATTTGATGGCGTGGAAGTCCTTTCCAACATCAATTTATATATCCGCAAAAATGAATTTCTGACCCTGCTGGGGCCGTCCGGCTGCGGCAAGACGACGCTCTTGCGCCTGCTCGGCGGGTTTGAGACGCCAACCTCGGGCGACATCCTGTTCGAGGGCAAGTCCATCATCAACACGCCACCCTATAAGCGCCGCTTGAACACGGTGTTCCAGCGTTATGCCCTGTTCCCGCATTACGATGTGTTCGACAATGTGGCGTTCGGGCTCAAAATCAAAAAGCTCCCGAAGGAGGAAATCAAGCAAAAGGTGCGCGAAAAGCTCAAGCTCGTGGGACTTTCGGGCTATGAGAACCGCACCATTGACACGCTTTCTGGCGGGCAGCAGCAGCGCGTCGCCATCGCGCGCGCGTTGGTGAACGAACCGGAACTGCTGCTGCTCGACGAACCGCTGGGCGCGCTCGACCTGAAATTTCGCAAGGAAATGCAACTCGAACTAAAGCGCATGCAGAAGCAGCTCGGCATCACCTTTGTCTATGTCACGCACGACCAGGAGGAAGCCCTCTCGATGTCGGACACCATCGCTGTCATGGACAGCGGCCGCATCCAGCAAATCGGCACACCGGTCATGATTTATAACGAACCGGTCAATTCCTTCGTGGCCGACTTCATCGGCGAGAGCAACATCCTCTATGGCATTATGAAGGAGGACTATGTCGCGCACTTTGCTGGGCGGGACTTCCGCTGCCTCGACCGTGGGTATAACAACAACGAACCCGTCGTCGTGGTCGTCCGGCCGGAGGACATCAAGCTCGTTCCCCCGACCGATCAGACGGTGAACGGCGTCGTCACCTCCATCATCTTCATGGGCGTGCATTACGAGATCCGCCTGAAGGGCGACGACGGCTTTGAATGGCTCATCCAGAGCATCCATTCCGCCGAAGTCGGCAGCCGCCTCGGCATTCACCTCGACCCGGATGACATCCACATCATGGACCGTTCGCAGTACGACACGGCGGAATCGCTGGAGATCAAGCAATGAACAGAAAAAAGGCGTTTGCCCTCCCCTATATCGTGTGGATGATCGTTTTCACGATTGTCCCGCTGCTGCTCATCCTGTTTTATGCGTTCATCCATAAAACGGACACTGGCGCACTCATCTTTACGACGGAATACATCCGTTCGGCGCTGTCCGGCTCCAGCATGTCGGTGTTGCTGCTGTCGCTTGAATACGCGCTCATCACAACAGTGCTGTGCCTACTGCTCGCCTATCCGGCGGCGCTCTTTCTTTGGCAGCTCAGGTCGCGCATCGGCAGCATCGTCAATTTGCTGTTCATGCTCCCCATGTGGATGAACTTTCTGCTGCGCACCTATGCCTGGCGCGCGTTGTTGGATATGTCCGGCCCGATCAACCGCGTTTTGCAATGGTTGGGGCTGCCGGGGCAGCAGCTCCTCTATACAGAAGGTGCGGTGATTTTCGGGCTGGTGTATAACTTCCTGCCCTTCATGCTGCTTCCGATCTATACCGCATTTACCAAGATCGACCGCAGCTATGTACAGGCGGCGGAGGACCTCGGCGCAAACCGCTGGCAGACGCTGACGCGCGTCATTCTGCCGCTCACGCGGTCGGGCATCATCACGGGCGTGACCATGGTCTTTATGCCCGCCGTGACGACCTTTGTCGTGTCCCGCCTGCTCGGCGGATCGCAGACGATGATGTTCGGCGACCTGTTGGAAAATCAATTCATGCTGCTCAAGGATTGGAACACTGGTTCAGCGCTCGCCGTCGTCATGATGGTGCTGATGCTGCTGAGCATGGCGCTCGTCCGTAAGAGCGACGACGGTGTCATGCCGGGAGGAATGTGATATGACAAAATTCTGGAATTTCTGCAAGCGGTTTTACCTTGTAATCCTGTTGATTTTCATCTATCTGCCCATCCTGATGCTGATGATCTTCTCGTTCAATGATGGGAAATCCATGACCAAGTGGTCCGGGTTTACCTTCGACTGGTACAAGAAGCTGTTTACCAATCCACTCATTTTGGAGAGCATCTGGGTGACCTTGAGCATCGCTGTCGTGTCTTCGCTCGTCGCCACCGTGGTCGGCACATTGGCCGCCATCGGCATCAACGATTATAAGAAGTGGCAAAAGAACCTCATCCTGAGCGTTACGCAGATCCCCATGATGAACGCGGACATCGTGACCGGCATTTCGCTCTTGCTGTTCTTCATCTTCACGAAGATCCCGCGCGGCTATGTCACGATGCTCATTTCGCACACCGTCTTCAATATCCCCTATGTAATCTTTTCCGTCATGCCACGGCTCAAGGGGATGGACGAAAATCTCTACGAGGCGGCGCTGGACATGGGTGCGACCCCGGGCTATGCTGTGCGCAAGGTCATCATCCCACAGCTCATGCCGGGCATCGTGTCGGGCTTTATCATGGCGTTTACGATGTCGTTTGACGACTTTGTCATCAGCTTCTTCTCCTCGCAGGGGGTAATCAGCAACCTGTCCATCTACATCTATTCGATGGCCAAGGTCGGCATCAACCCAGAGATCAACGCGCTCTCGACGATCATGTTCCTGTGCGTCATCACGCTGCTCATTATCATCAATGTGCGCGCCGAACGGCAGGCTGTCCGCAGTGGACGCCGCCCAACAAAACCAAAAAAAGCCAGATAACCTGGTCTTTGATACAATTTCTATTCTAAAGGAGGGTTTTTCCCATTGAAAACTACTAGATTTCTCGCCCTTGTCCTGGCGATCCTCTTTGTCCTCCCGCTGGCAGCTGCCTGCGGCAAGAGTGGCCAGAAGACCACGCTATATGTCCTGAACTGGGGTGAATACCTTGACCCTGACCTCATCAAGGAATTTGAGGATCAGAACCCGGACATCAAAATCAACTACACGACCACGACCTCGAACGAGGAAATGTACACCATCTGCGCCACGGAAGGCTCCAAGATCGATCTGCTCGTCCCGTCGGACTACATGATCGAGCGCCTGATCGCGGAAGACCTGCTCGCAGAATTGGACCTTTCCAACATCCCAAATTTCGAATATGTCAAGCAAGCGGCCTCGACCTGCACCTTTGATCCGGAATCCAAGTATTCCATCCCTTACCTCATGGGTACGCTCGGCATCGTGTATAATACCAAGCTGGTAGACGATCCGGTGGACAGCTGGGATATCCTCTGGGACGAAAAGTATGCCGGCAAGATCATGATGTATGATTCCATCCGCGATTCCATTGCCATAGCGCTGTGCAAACTGGGGTATGACCTCAACACAGCAGACCCTGAGCAGCTCCGCGAAGCGGGTGAGCTGTTGAAGCAGCAAAAATCCCTCGTCCTCGCCTATGGCACGGACAACATCAAGTATGACATGATTGGCGGCAATGTCGCGCTGGGCGTGGACTATTCCGGCTCTGCGACCGAGGCGATCTTGGAAAACTCTGACCTCGCCTATGTCGTGCCGAAGGAAGGCAGCAACATCTGGGTGGATAGCATGGTCGTACTCAAGTCCTCGCAGCACAAAGAGGCTGCAGAGCGGTTCATCAACTTCCTGTGCGATCCGGAAATCACCGCGCGCAATTCGGAGTATGTCGGCTATACGACGCCGAATTCCAAGGCGGAGGAATATGTCGACCCCGAGCTGCTCGCGGCCGATTCCTACCACATTTCGGAAGATGTCATCGCCCGCTGCAAGTATTATAAGGACCTCGATGCCGACACGCTGGCACTGTGGAACTCTGTCTGGATGGAAGTCAAGACAGCGACCAAGTAAACGGCACAAGATATACGCCGACTTTTCAGAAAAGACAAGAAAATTGCATAAAAATAGACCGGTTTCGCCGGTCTATTTTTTATCTAAAGTTTGAATGTGTTTGGTTCTATTTCGCGTTATAAGTCAATTCTATCTTCTATGATCTCGTGAACCTGTAAAAAGGCAACATACATGGATTGCTTGTATGGATCGGTCGGCTCGGCTTCAAACTCCTTTTTCGCTTCCTCATATCTCTCTTCCTGTTCATCAATGATGGAATTCATAGCAAACTCGGTCAACCGTCTCATTCATCTTTTTTCCATTCTCTCCACATTGACCAGCAAGAATATTCTTTTTTACCATTGCGGGCTCTTTTTGTCGAATAAAGCTCTTTTGAGTGTTGTTCTGTGAAGTCGTTCCCAAGGGAAATAGAAGCCTCAGCTGCGCTGCAAGGAAAATATCTTCTATGTGTTTACCCACTATTTAGGCTCTTTCTATGTCCTATTTCTTTCCCTCAGTTTTGTTCCGCAGCATCCGTCGAACACCTGTTCTCTTTCTGCGCAAAATTCTCACACATCGCGCGTTTTTGCGCATGGGACAGCTTCTTGATTGCTGCCTCGCGCCGGAGCGCCTGAGACTGATTTTGCAGCTTCTCAGAATACCGTAGGTGCACCGGCCGCCGGGTTTTGGTATATTTCGCGCCCTTCCCTGCGTTGTGCGCCGCAAGACGCCGTACCAGATGGTTGGTCATCCCCGTATACAGTGTCCCGTCGGCACATTCCAGGATATAGACATACCAAACCTGTGGTAAAATCTCTTTCTCTGGCAACGACGCCGCCTCCCTTCTCAAAGCGAATATTTCTCCCTGCATAGAAAAAGACTCCCAATCGCTCGGGAGTCTTTGCAAAAGGCATAAGTTATTTAATCTCGGTCTCGCCGCCAACTTCTGCGATCTGAGCTGCGATCTTTTCCGCATCCTCTTTGGAGATGTTTTCCTTGAGGGGCTTCGGCGCGTTGTCGACCAATTCCTTGGCTTCCTTCAGGCCCAAGCTCGTGATCTCTCTTACGACCTTGATGACTTTGATCTTCTGGTCGCCAGCGCTCTTCAGGACAACGGTGAATTCCGTCTGCTCCTCCTCGGCGGCAGCGGGGCCAGCGGCGGGGCCAGCGGCAACAACAGCGGCTGCTGCGCTCACACCAAACTTCTCTTCCAGAGCCTTGACCAAGTCAGCCAGCTCCAGGACATTCATCTGTTCAATTGCTTCAATAATCTGCTGCTTATCCATGATGTATCTTTCCTCCGTAAAAATTCATTGCTCTACAGCGCTTTACGCCGTAACTTCTTCTTTCTGCTTTCTGATAGCATCCAGTGCGCGAACAAAGCTGGAAATCGGGGAGTTCAAACTGCCCATAAGTCTCGCCAGCGACTGTTCCTTGGACGGGGTCGACGCCAGGTTCTTTACGACATTCGCATCGATCGCCTTGCCTTCGTAAACGCCGCCCTTGACTTCCGTTTTCTTGATAGCTTCCGCATAGTCTACGACAATCTTTGCCGCCGTGACCGGGTCCGCCGCGCTATAGGCGACTGCCGTCGGGCCTTCGAGCATCGCGTCCAGGCCAGTAACGCCCAGGTTCTCTGCCGCTCTCTTAATGACCGTATTCTTGATGACCTTATATTCCGCGCCAGCTTCTCTGATCTTGTTGCGCAGCTCGGTCACTTCAGCAACCGTCATGCCTCTGTAATCCAGAAATACCAAGCTCTGCGCTTCGGCAAATTTCTGCTGTACACCTGCAACGACTTCCTGCTTTGCTTTCAAAGTATAGTCTTTCAAGTGTTTCACCTCCTATGAAATATTTAAATAAAAACCCGTTTACTCATCCTAAGATAAGTAAACGGGAATCTTTTGCGTTTACATGTGCCTCGGTTGGATTTACTCTTACGAAACCAACGGTCTTAGGTAACAATATTTAATTCTTATTCATTTTAGCACATGCCACGCACTTTGTCAATCCATCAGCCAAAGTTTGCTGCGTTGACTTTGATGCCCGGGCCCATCGTCGAGGAAAGGACGATGCTCTTAATGTAAGTGCCCTTGGCGGAAGCCGGCTTTGCACGGACGATCGCGTTCATCAGGACTTCCATGTTTTCCTGCAGCTTTTCCTTGCCGAACGACTTCTTGCCGACCGGGCAGTGAATGATCGCCGTACGGTCGACACGATATTCGACCTTACCGGCCTTAATCTCGCTGACAGCCTTGGTGACATCCATCGTAACCGTCCCGGATTTGGGATTCGGCATCAAGCCTTTCGGGCCGAGGATACGACCAATGCGGCCGACAACGCCCATCATGTCCGGCGTCGCAACGCAGACATCGAAGTCAAACCAGTTTTCCTGCTGGATCTTCTGCACGAGATCCATATCGCCGACATAGTCCGCGCCGGCAGCCTTTGCCTCGGCCGCCTTCTCACCTCTTGCGAACACCAAAACGCGCTGCGTCTTGCCGGTGCCGTTGGGCAGGATAACCGTGCCGCGAACCTGCTGATCCGCGTGACGCGGGTCAACACCCAGGCGCACGGATACTTCAATCGTCTCGTCAAACTTTGCCTTTGCCGTCTGCAAGCAATTTTCAATTGCCGTCGCAGTATCATACTGTGTGTTCTTATCAAACACCTTCAGGCTCTCTAAATAATTCTTGCCTCTCTTCATAGATGAAAACCTCCTGTGGTAATTCGGCGCAATGCCTCCCACTCAGTCCAATTTGTTAATCAACAACTTCGACGCCCATGCTTCTGCAGGTTCCGGCAATCATGCTGATAGCCGTCTCCAGGCTGGCTGCGTTCAGGTCTGCCTTCTTGATCTCCGCGATCTCCTGAAGCTGTGCTTTCGTAATCTTCGCAACCTTGTCCTTGTTCGGAACCTTAGAGCCGGATTCAATACCGCATGCCTTCTTGATTAGGACAGCTGCGGGCGGGCTCTTCAAGATGAACGAGAAGGAGCGGTCTGCATAGATCGTGATCAGAGCCGGAATGATAAGTCCTGCCTGCTTTGCCGTTCTTTCATTGAATTGCTTAACAAAATCCATGATGTTGACGCTGTGCTGGCCAAGTGCAGGCCCGACAGGCGGCGCGGGGGTTGCTTTTCCCGCAGGAATCTGAAGCTTTACAAGTCCAACTACTTTTTTTGCCATTGGTACACCTCCTAAGTTGTGCAATGTGGTATAAGCGGGGGGCATTTTCCCCTCCCACGATAAAAGGGTCTAACCTTTATATCCTTTATACTTGAGTTATACGCGCTTTACCTGGACAAAGTCCAGTTCTACTTTAGTGTCTCTGCCGAACATGGACACCGTCACTTTGACCTTCTGCCGCTCTGTGTTCACTTCATCCACAACGCCGATAAAGCTCTCCAGCGGGCCGGAAGTGATCATCACATTCTCACCCACCTCGACATCTAGGCGCACCGGGACATCTTCCACACCCATCGAACGGACTTCCATATCCGAAAGCGGGATCGGCTTGCTCCCCGGTCCGACAAACCCCGTCACGCCGCGCGTGTTGCGCACCACATACCAGGATTCATCCGTCAGCAGCATTTTCACCATCACATACCCGGGGAACAGCTTGCGCTGGACATGCTTTTTCTTGCCATTCTTGACTTCGATCGTCTCCTCCATGGGGACTTTCACATCGTAAATGAGATCCTGCAGGCCGTTATTTTTCACCGTTTTGAGCAGGTTGGTCATTACCTTATTTTCATAACCGGAATATGTATAAACAACATACCAATACGGTTTATCGGTTTTTTCCTGTTTGATAAAGAGGCGTTTGCTTTCTTCAGATGCCTTCCCGGGTTCGGTCGGCAGGCTCTCCGCCGGCTGGCCTTCCAATTGATTGAATTCCAAATTTTCGTTATCCACGCTGAAGAACACCTTTCTTAGATTAGCCCATTATCAAGCGGAAAAGCCGCCCCAAACCAAAATCAACCAGGCCGATGACGGCAGCTGCCCCCACGATCACGGCAATGACAGCCAATGTATAGTTGAGAAGCTCCTTCTTCGTAGGCCAGGTAACCTTCTTCAGCTCGCTCCAAATGTCCTTAAAGAAGCGACCAATACCTCTTCTGTTCTTTTTCTTTTTCGCTTTGGCTGCTTTCTTCTGGGCTTGTTCCTTTTTTTCTTTCTCGTTACCCAGCAATACCGTTTTCGCCATAACTTCTACACTCCGGTTTCTTTATAAAGTCGTTATCTGGTTTCCTTGTGAACCGTATGCTTCTTGCAGAACTTGCAATACTTGGTCTCTTCCAGACGATCCGGCGTGTTCTTCTTATTTTTCATCGTATTGTAGTTTCTCTGCTTGCATTCCGTGCATGCCAAAATAATCTTTTCGCGCATAATCCTTACCTCCAAATGTGTTACAAAAAAATGCAACCTAAAAAGCGGCCTTTCCAGCCACCAAATATAATTTACCATAGTTCTCGGGGGTTGTCAATCAAAAATTTCCCTGTCCGAGCCCGAAAATTCGGATAAAAAAGCGACTGTCCCAAAGGACAGCCGCCAAATCTTTTTACTTATTCGATGATGCTGGAAACAACACCGGAACCGACCGTTCTGCCGCCTTCACGAATTGCGAAGCGCAGACCTTCTTCGATAGCGATCGGCGTAATCAGCGTGATCTCCATGCGGATGTTGTCGC
>CAOKKG010000047.1 GCA_948468985.1 uncultured Eubacteriales bacterium
GGCGCGCTTAACGGGGGCGCTCATAACTGGCCGGGCGGGACAGCGGGCAGGGAGCCTTGGGGGGGCTTTCGGAGGTTGAGCGCATCGGGCAGCTTTGGGCAGGGAGTGTACAGGGTGAGGGATGGGGGAGAGGGGGGGGTGAAACGGGTAGGGTAAGCGGCAGGGAGCAGAATGGAAGATGCAGTGGGCGGTGGGAAACAGAGCGGAGGATGCATCGGGCGGCAGCGAGGACGAGTGACAGGAAGCGGGCGGCAGGGAAAGCGGACGGCAGCAAGTAGGCAGCGGAAGGAGCGAACGGCAGGAAGTGGGCGGTGGGAGGTGGAGGGTGCAGCAAGTGGTAGGAGCTTGGAGACGGAAAATTTTGCCGGGTGGCGAAAAGCGGGAGAAAGCAGGGTGGGCGCATGGTATGCTGGGAGTGAGAAAAGGGCATTGGCCGGGCTTTGCCGGGAACGAGAAAGCGATACTTGCGAAGGCACGGTGGTGATTGGCGCGAAGGGCATGGGCCGGGGCGAGCGGCCGGGCGGCGCGGCAGGCGACGGAAACTGCCGGAAGAAGGAGCGGCCGGCATGACCGTGGAGGAACGGAGATTCTCCACGAGAATTTGACGAGAAAGAGGCGGCGCAGGCGGGCGGCGCAGTAAGCCAAACGGCCGGCATTCCCTGGGGTGCTGGGGCAATGCGGCGCATGGGCGGCGAAAACGGGACGAGGAGGAACCACGGATGAAGGGACGATGGACGGACATGCTTTGGGGCGGCAGGGCGCGCGAAAAGCGCGAAGAGGCGGCGCGGACGCGGCAGGAGGCTTGGCAGGAATGGCGCATCGGGCCGGGCGGGCTTTGGGTGCTGGCATACCCGAGCGGGTCGGCGATCTGGTTTGCGGCGGATGGGCACGCGGGCGGCGCTCAGCACGGAAGGGACCTTTTGTGTGCGGCGGCGAGCGCGATCTGGCACACGCTGCGGGCGACGGCGGCGGAATTGGCGGCCGAGGGGGCGGGGCGCATTTTGTGCGACAGCCTGCACACGGGGCGGGCGCGGCTCTGCTTTTTGCCGGCGGAGGGGGATGCGCGCGCCGCGGAACGGTTTTTGGCAATCGCGGCGGGGTATCGCGCGCTGGCGGAAGCCTTCCCCTATGCGCCGGAGGAGGCATAGCGAGCCGGGCGGCGAGCATGGCGTGTGTGGGACGGGGCAAGCGCTTCCTGCGAACCTGTCATGCAAAAAGCGCGGAATGTGCTTGCATGAAGCTGCACGCGGCGGGCAAGGCTTTTGGAACAGGCAGCGAGATTGCAGGCAGCCGACATGGGTTGGATGCGGGATGGATAGCAACGCGAAAAGCGAGGCTTCCACAAGGAAAGCGGCGGTGCATGGCCGCAGACAACCTTGTGCATGCGCGGCAAGCCTTCCCGTTAGGATCAGGCGAAAATGCATGGCAGACGCCCTCTTGCCGACGGCTTTAGGCGGAGCAATGTGTTTTGGCGGGAAAATTCTGCGCAAAGCCTCGCACAGGAGGCAGCGGCAGGCAAGTCGTGCCAAGCGCGGAATGTGCTTGCATGAAGCTGCACGCGGCGGGTAAGGCTTTGGGGACAGGCAGCGAGATTGCAGGCAGCCGACATGGGTTGGATGCGGAATGGATAGGCAACGCATCGCTTCCAGGCGGCAAGGCGGCGCATGGGCGGTGTGAGCAGACAAACTTCCCGGCGGGGCCGGGCGGAAGGGAGAAGGCATGGCGGAAAAGCGCGCCCCGCGGGGGCAGAGCGAGCAAAGCGCGCGGCGCATTTTGTGGGAGCCGCAGCAAAAGCAGCGGGTCTTTCAGGCGCGGCGGGAATATGAGGTGCTGTACGGCGGGGCGGCGGGCGGCGGCAAGAGCGACGCGCTGCTGACCGAGGCGCTGCGGCAGGTGCACATCCCGCATTACCGGGGCATCCTGTTTCGCAAGACCTACCCGCAGCTTTCGGAATTGGAGGACCGGAGCCGCGACCTGTACGCGCGGGCGATCCCGGGGGCGGAATTTTCGGCGGCGGCGCATGCGTGGACCTTCCCCAGCGGCGCGAAGATCTATTTCGGGTCGATGCAGCACCCGAAGGACCGGCGCAATTACCAGGGGCGGAGCTATGACTACATCGCGTTCGACGAACTAACGCATTTCACCTGGGAGGAATACAGCTATATGTTTTCGCGCAACCGGCCGGCGGGGCCGGGCACGCGGGTGTATATGCGCGCGGCGACCAACCCGGGCGGCATCGGGCACAGCTGGGTCAAGGCGCGGTTCATCACGCCGGCGCCGCCCCTGACGCCGATCGTGGAGCATTTCCGCATCCCTGCGCCGGACGGGCATTTCGAGGAAGGGGTTCGCAGCCGCATCTTTGTGCCCTCGACGGTGTTTGACAACCAAAAGCTGTTGGCGCACGACCCGGGCTACCTTTCGAACCTGGCGCTTTTGCCGGAGGCAGTGCGGCGGGCGCTGCTATACGGCGACTGGGACAGCTTTGACGGGCAGGTGTTTGCCGAATGGCGCAACGACCCGGCGCACTATGACGACCGGCGGTTTACGCATGTCATCCGGCCGTTTCGCATCCCGGCGCATTGGCGCGTCTACCGCGGGTTCGACTTTGGCTATGCGCGGCCGTTTGTGGTGGGGTGGTTCGCGGCCGACCCGGAGGGGCGGATATACCACATCCGCGAATACTATGGCGGGGCGGACAACATCGGCATCCGCAAGCACCCTTGCGACATCGCGGCGGAGATCGCGCGCATCGAGCGGGAGGACGAGAACCTGCGCGGGCGGCAGATTGCAGGCATCGCCGACCCGTCCATCTTTGACGAGAGCCGGGGCGAGAGCATCGCGGCGATGATGAGCCGCAGCCCGCACTTCATCTACTTCGCGCGGGGCGACAACACGCGAATCGCGGGCAAGATGCAGGTGCATTACCGCCTCGCGTTCGACGAGGACGGCTTCCCGGGGCTGTATGTCTTTGACACCTGCCGCAACTTCATCCGCACGGTGCCGGCGCTCATCTACGACGCGGTGCATCCGGAGGATGTGGACACGCAGGGCGAGGATCACATCTATGACATGCTGCGGTATGTGCTCATGGAGCGGCCGATCTCGCCGCCCAAGCCCGCGCCGGAGGCCCTTTTGCCGGACGATCCGCTTGATTTGCGGCGCGGGGCAAGGCGGTGAGGAGGAAAAGCGGGCAGAGCCTTTCCGCGGAGAGGGGAGCCTGGCGAAGCAGTGCGAGAGGGGCGGCCTTCATAGCGCGGCGAAAAGAAAGAACGCAGGAAGGGAAGGCGCGCCCGCAAGGGGAGGCGGCGGGCAGAGCCTTTCCTGTGGGCAAGGAAGTGCAGGGCATGGAGGATTCCCCCACGGGCGAGGAAGCTATGCGGCACGAAGGACGAAAAAGGGCGTCGGGGAAACCGGCGCTCTTTGCGCGGAAAGGAAGAAAATCGGCGTGCTTTCCGGGGGGAGAGAGGGGAGCCTGCAAAGACAGCTTGTCGTAACAGTGGCGCACAGAAAGCTGAGGCGGCAGGGAAAACTTCCCCATAAAAAACGCAAAGCGGGAGAAACGCGCCCGGGCGGGTGCTACCATAAAGAGGAGCAAAGCATACGAAGGCCGTATGCTTTTTCTTTTGCAAAAACGCGCGGCGGCGGCCGCAGGAGGGAGCAGACATGGAACAGATCACAGGGGCGCAGATCGCGGCGGCGGCGCAGACCTTGCGGCGGTATAAGGCGGGCAAGGCGCATTTGGAGCAGCGAATCGTGCGCAATCAGCAGTGGTACAAGATGCGGCATTGGGGGCAGGCGGAATTGCCGGTGCGCGCGGGCGGGGAGCAGCCGGCGAGCGCATGGCTGTTCAATTCGCTGCTAAACAAGCACGCGGACGCGATGGACAACTATCCCGCCCCGGCCATCCTGCCGCGCGAGCGGAGCGACGAGGCGGCGGCGGAGGCGCTTTCCTCCATCCTGCCCACGATTTTGGAGCAGAACGGGTATGAGCAGGTGTATTCCAAAAAATGGTGGGCAAAGCTCAAGCACGGCACCGGCGTGGAAGGGGTGTTTTGGAACCCGGCCAAGGCGGGCGGGCGCGGGGACATCGAGATCCGCGCGGTCGACCTTTTGAACCTGTTTTGGGAACCGGGGGTGGAGGACATTCAGGATTCGCCAAATCTGTTTTACACGCGATTGGAGAACAACGACGCCCTCCGCAGCCGGTACCCGTTTTTGGAGGGCAAGCTGGGCGGCCGGGGCATGGAGCTTACGAGCTACCTATACGACGACACGGTGGACACCTCGGACAAGACGCTCGTCGTGGATTGGTATTACAAGCGGGCGGGCAGGCTGCATTTTTGCAAATTTGCGGCGGGTGAGGTGCTGTTCGCGACGGAAAACGACCCGGCCTTCCGCGAAACAGGGCTATACGACCACGGGCAGTACCCGTTCATTTTGGATGTGCTGTTCGAAGACGAGGGGACGCCCGCGGGGTTTGGGTATCTCGACCTCATGAAGTCCGCGCAGAGCTACATCGACCGGCTGGACGGCGCGCTCTTAAAAGGCGCGCTCATGGCGGGCAAGAAGCGGTTCTTCATCCGCACGGACGGCAGCGTCAACGAGGAGGAATTTGCGGACTGGGACCGCGACTTTGTACATGTATTCGGCGGCGGGCTGGGCGAGGACAGCATCCGGGAAATCCAGGTCGCCCCGCCGGGCGAGGCGTACCTCGCGGCGCTTTCGCGCAAGGTCGAGGAATTGAAGGAGGTGAGCGGCAACCGCGACTTCACGCAGGGCGGCACGGCCGGCGGCGTCACGGCGGCGAGCGCCATCGCGGCCTTGCAGGAGGCGGGCAGCAAGCTGTCGCGCGACATGCTGAAGGGGAGCTACGACGCGTTTTGCCGCCTGAACACGATGGTGATCGAGCTGATCCGGCAGTTTTACCGCGAGCCCCGGTGCTTCCGCATCCTGGGCGGCAACGGCGAGGCGGCGTTTTCCGACTTTTCGGCGGACATGCTGCACCCGGGCTGGCAGGCGGGTGCGGAGGTCATGGAGCGCAGTCCGGCGTTTGACATCTCGGTGCGGGCGCAGAAGAGCAGCCCGTTTGCGCGCATCTCGCAGAATGAGCTGGCCAAGGAGTTTTATCAGATGGGCTTTTTCCAGCCGGAAAACGCGCAGGCGGCGCTTGCGTGCATGGACATGATGGATTTCGAGGGCAAGGCGGCGGTGATGGAAAAAATCCGCCGCGCAGCGGGCTTGGAGGGCGGCGCGGCCGGCATGCCGGGGAACGGCGCAGGCGGTGCGGCCGAACATGTGGTGGGCGAAGGGCTCGGGGCGGCTTTGGCCAGAGGCAGGGGGAACGCGGGGGGACTTTCCCCGCAGGGCGCGATGCCGGGCGGAAGCGATGGCGCGGCGGAGGCTTCCTTGGCAAATGCTTTGGCAGGAAACAGCAGGGGCGGTTTGCCAGGCGGAAGAAACGGCGGAAGGAAGGACATTTCCCCACGGGGGACGGCCGTAGGCGGCGCATTGCCCGGCGCACAGGCGCAAAAAATCGCCCTTTCCCGGGCGCAGAACGCGGCCCTTTTGGCGGCGGCCCCGATGTGGGGCGGCGACCCGGCGGGGCAGGCCGTGAAGCAGGCGCGCAAGCGGCGGTGAGGAGGCAGGCATGCGGTTTTTGAAATTACAGACGGCGGGCGGTAAGCGCGAGGTCACGAGCCGCTTTGGCGGGTATTGGCCGGAGGACGGCGCGGCGGAGAACCAGTTTTTCGACATGCGCAACCTGTGCGCGGACGCGGCGCCCTTCCTCATGCCGCGGGGCAAGCGGACAAAAGTGTTCGAGGGGGAGACGCCGCAGGGCATCCACGGCGGCGAAAAGCTCCTGTACGCGGATGCGGGGGTGCTGTATTACAACCATGCGGCGGTGGGCGAGGTGACGCCGGGGCGCAAGCAATTCGTGCAGATGGGCGCGCGCGTGCTCATCCTCCCGGACAAGCAGGTGTTCGACACGGGGACGCAGACGCTTTCCGCCGTGGAGGCGCGTTTCAGCTCAGTGGGCGAGGCAGTTGTGTCGCTCTCGGCCTGGGACGGGAGCGAGCTAGCGGGCCTCACGGTGCAGGCGACCGCGCCGGAGGAACCGGCGGACGGGGCGCTCTGGCTGGACACGGGCTCCCAGCCGCACCGGCTTTGCCAGTATTCGGCGGCGGGGCTGTGCTGGACAGTGCGCACGGACACGGCGGTCCGCATCGCGGCCAAGGGCATCGGCGCGCTGTTCCGCGCGGGCGACGGGGTGTTCCTCTCGGGATGTAAGCAAGGGGGCCTCGACGGGGCGCACATCCTGCTGGACGCGGCGGCGGACAGCATCCGGTTCGAGGGGATTTTGGACGCGGGCTTTGTGCAGCAAACGCCCATCGTCGTGACGCGCAAGATGCCCGATCTGGACTTTGCGGTGGAGGTGAACAACCGCATTTGGGGGTGCAATTCGGCGGCGCGCGAGATCTATGCCTGCGCGCTCGGCGACCCGTTCAATTGGAACACCTTTGCCGGGACGGCGGCGGACAGCTATGCCGCAAGCGTGGGCACGCTGGGCGCGTTCACGGGCGCGGCGGCGTATCAGGGCGCGGCGCTGTTTTTTAAGGAGGGCTGCGTGCACAAGGTGCTGGGCAGCAAGCCGGCGAATTTTCAGGTGACCTTTGCGCCGCTGCTGGGCGTCAAGGCGGGTGCGGCGGCGAGCCTGGCGCTGTGCGAGGGCAACCTCCTCTACCAGGCGGCGGACGGCGTGCGCGTGTACGGCAGCGGCGGCACGACCCTGCTTTCGGGGCACTGGGGCCGAGACGCGGCCGGGTGCGCCGGGGCGGTCGGCGGGAAGTACTACCTCGCCCTGCCGGGGCGCGGCGTGCTGTGCTATGACCTTGCGAGCGGCCTGTGGCACCGGGAGGACGCGGCGGCGGTTTTGGGCTTTGCCGAGACGGGCGGCACGCTGTATGCGCAGATGCAGGACGGGAGCGTTTGGCGCATGGCGGGCGAGGAGGCCGCGGGAACGGCGGAGGAAAGCGTGGCATGGCAGGCCGTGACGGGCGAGATCGCGCTCCGCACCGGCGCGGGGAGCTATGTGGGCGGGCTGTACCTGCGGGCGATGCTCGAGGCAGGCAGCACGATGAAAATCGAGGCGAGCTATGACGAGAGCGGCTCCTTTCGGACGGTGTATGAGATCGCGGGCGCGGCCAAGCGCACCTATGAATTGCCCATCCTGCCGCGGCTGTGCGAGAGCATGCGGCTGCGGCTGTCGGGGCAGGGCGACATGCGCGTGTACCGATTGGAAAAGCAGGTGCGGAGTTTGTGAGAGGGCGCGCGGCGCGGCCAAACGGCGGCGCAAATTCGCCGCAAAAAGGTGCAAAAGCGGGAGAAACCGGCGGATTTGCCCCTTACAATGGAAGAGAACAACGCGGGGAGGACACAAGATGAAGCAAGGTTGGCAGGGCGCGCTCGCGCCCGAGAGGGCCGGGACGGGCGGCGGAACCGCATTTGCGCTGGATTTGTTCGGACAGGCGGGGGCGGTGGAAGCTACCCCGCAGAGGGCCTCGGCGCAGGGTGGGACGAGCGGCCTGCCCGAAATGGCGGGCGGTGAAAGCGGCCTTTCCGGGGCGGCGGGGATTTCCTCGGAAGAGGCCGCAGCGCGGGAAACGGCGGTCGGAAAGGCTCTTCGGCATGCACTGGCGGGCGCAGCGGGCGAACTTGCACAAACGGACGCGGCGGCGGCAAATGGATTGCCCGGCGCAGATGCGGCGGAGGGCGAACTTACGCAAGCGGGTATCCGAGCAGGCGAGCTTGCGCAAGCGGACGCAGAGGCGGGCGAGGCGAATGGTGCAGATGTGCCAAATGGGCAAGCGGGCGAAGCTTCCCGGGACGGCGCGGAGGCGCTGCTCCGGGAAATGCGGGCGCAATACGGCTTGCCGGAGGCGGGGGCGGCGGAACTCCTTGCCGCGTTTGGCGAGGATCGCTTGCGCGGACAGCATATCCGGGAACAGGCGGTGCGGCAGGCGGCCTTTCGCGGCGTCATGGGCGAATACCTCTCGATGCTGCGCGAGGCGGACGGCCTTCGGGCGCGCTACGCCGGGTTTTCCCTGCCCGAATTGTTGGAGGATGCGCGCTTTTTAGGGATGCTGCGCGCGGGGCTTTCGATGGAGGACGCCTATTTGGCGATGCACGGGCGCGAGGTGCTGCGGCAGGCGATTGCGGCGACGCACCGTTGGACGGAAACGCAACTGCGCGCACAGTGGGCGGCGGAGAGCCGCCGCCCCGCGGAGGGCGCGATGACCGGCGGGAGCACGGCGCTTTCCCGCACGAACCCGGCGCAGATGACGCGGGCGCAGCGGGAAGCGATCGCCCGGCGCGTCCTGAAGGGCGAACGGGTGCTGTTGTAGGAACAAGAAACGGCCTTCCCCAGGGCGGAGCCGGGCGGGTTACGCGAGGGGACAGACCCCATGTGCGCCCGCGGGGAGGCCTTTTTTGTGACATAGCTGCGGCAGGAGCCGCATAGCGACGAAGAAAGAAGAGGAATGCAGATGGAACAGATGGATTTGCAGGTATTTGCGACCGAGACACAGACGACCAACCTGGCGGCTTTGTCCGACGAGATGAAGACCTATTACGAAAAGCGCCTGATCGACAACGCGGAACCCAACCTTGTGCACGATCAGTTCGGCGACAAGTATCCGATCCCGGAGGGCAGCGGCAAGACGATCGAATTCCGCCGCTACAGCCCGCTGCCGAAGGCGCTCACGGCCATCACGGAGGGCGTCACGCCGGACGGAGACAATTTGCAGGTGAGCGCGGTCACGGCGACGGTCGCGCAGTACGGCAACTGGATCCGCCTGTCGGACATGTTGGAGCTGTCCGCGATCGACCGCAATGTGGAACAGGCGACCAAGCTTTTGGGCGCGCAGGCGGGCCGGACGCTGGACACCATCACACGCGAGGAGCTGAACGGCGGCACGAATGTGCTGTATGCGCCCAAGGGGGCGGACAAAACAGAGGTCTCGAGCCGCAGCGACATCACGGCGGATTGCCGGTTGGACGTCGACCTGTTTTACAAGGCGGCGGCGCAGCTCGAGGCGATGAACGCCAGCCCAATCGACGACAGCTTTGTCGCGATCATCCACCCGTATAGCGCCTATGACCTGATGCGCAGCGAGGAATGGATCGATTGCCACAAGTATGCCGCGCCGGAATACATCTATAACGGCGAGATCGGCAAGCTCGGCAACATCCGGTTTGTCAAGTCGACGGAGGCGAAGATCTGGGGTCCGGCGGACATCGTGCCGGGGTATCCGCGGCTCACGGTCAAGACAGCGATCTCTGCAAGTGCGACGAGCGTGACGGTCAAGGAGGTCATCCCGGAGGACGCCTGCCAGAAGTTTGCGGGCCCGGTGGCGGTGTACCTCGGCGGCGCGGCCAATACGGTCACGGCCATTTCCTATGGGGCTGAGTGCGGTACGCTTAAGGTCGGAACTGCTGTCACTTGGTTGTGTGGTTGCTAGAT
>CAOKKG010000048.1 GCA_948468985.1 uncultured Eubacteriales bacterium
CGCCGGCGCATAGGGGGCCCTTTGCACCGGCGACACTCCTCCTGCACGGCCCTGCGGGCTGCACTATTCGGCCTATTTGTCCGGCCATGCGCCCTGTACATCTGCGGTACTTTTCGTCTCGCATGCCGCTGCCTGAAAGAAAGCACTCTACTGGCATAGTTCATCTCTTCTCCCATAAGCGTACCCCACAAAGAATGTCCCATGTATCTGCTGCAAGGCCCGCTGCCAAGGCAGGAATCCCAATCCTGCGGAAGAATCCATTGCATAATTTCCGAAAATGTGGCAAAATTATAATAATTGTTTTTATTCGCGGAGGTTCCTATGAAGCAAAAAAAGAAATGGACAGTCAAGAACATTGTGGGCATCATCTGCTTTGTCACGCTGTTGTTCTCCATCGGATTTTCCATCTGCAAAATCTTTGGCGCGCCAGCCGATCCTGCCGAGGCGCAGCCTCATGAGCGCTTGAAAAGCGACTATGTCCTCATGCTGGCGCAGTGCCTTTTGGGCTGCATCGTGCTCTTTTTGCCGAACGCCATCGAACGGCATTTCAAAATCGACATCCCAAATTATATGGAAGTGTTCTACTTCGTCTTCCTCTATTGCGCCATCTACCTCGGCGAGGTGCGCAACTTTTTCTTCATCATCCCCTGCTGGGACACCATTCTGCACACCTTCAGCGGCGCCATGCTGGGCGTCCTCGGGTTCTCGCTCCTGGACATCATGAACAATTCGCAGAAGGTCAAGGTCAAATTGAGCCCGGCGTTCACGCTGCTGTTCGCCTTCTGCTTTGCCCTCGCGATCGGCGGCCTGTGGGAGATATATGAATACTCACTCGACGGGCTCCTGGGCCTTAACATGCAGAAATTCATGCTGGAGGACGGCACTATGCTGGTCGGCCGGGCGGCGCTCCAGGACACGATGGCGGACATGATCGTCGACGCGGTTGGCGCGTTCACCATGTGCGTCCTCGGGTATTTGAACATCAAGCGCAAGGAAAGGAAACACAAGTCGGATTCCCCGGCCGCGTAAGTTCGGAGACGCAAAAAGGAGCGCCGAAGCGCTCCTTTTTTGGTGCATTTGGAAGATCAGGTCTGCGCCGCGCCGTCAACCGAGACGACTGCGCCCGTCACATAGCTCGCCAGGTCGCTCGCCAGGAACAGGAATACATTGGCCACTTCTTCCGGCTCACCGATGCGCCCAAGCGGAATTGGCGCGGAAATGCGATCCACCATCTCCTTCGGCAGCGCTGCCACCATGTCCGTGCGCGTCACACCGGGCGCCACCGCGTTAACACGGATACCTTCCCGGCCAAGCTCTCGCGCCAGGCTGTGCGTGAGACCGTTGACCGCAAACTTGCTTGCCGGATACCCGACGCCGCTCGGCTGCCCATACAGGCTCACCATCGAGCTGGTGTTGATAATGCAGCCACCGCCCGCCTTACACATGATCGGCTCTACCGCCTTGCAGCCGTTGAACACTGCCGTGACATTGAGGTCCATGATCTGCTTGAACTTTTTCTCCTCATACTGCGCCAGCGGCTCGCGCGCCGAAATACCCGCGTTGTTGACCAAAATGTCCACTCCGCTGAACGCCGCCGCCACCTTTTCAACCGCCGCCTTTACCGAGGTATAGTCCGTAAGATCCGGCGAAAGTCCCATGACCGGCGCATCCGGTCTTTCCTCTTTAATCTCTGCCAGCGCCTTGTCCACCGTCTCCGGCCGGCTCCCAAAAAGCGCGACCCTGGCGCCATTCGTTAAAAAGCACTTCACGATTGCCAGTCCGATCCCACGGGTTCCTCCTGTCACGATCGCTGTTTTTCCCTGCAGCATATACACAAATCCTCTCTTTCCAAACGCCGTTTTGCGGCCTTTTTCGTTTCCTTCTATATATTACTGCGTCCTCCTCTCGGCTGTCCAGAAATTTTTCCTCGGAAATCATCTTGGGATGCATTGCGTTTCCCTGCCTTCGCTTCCATCAAAAACCCCTTTGGCGCTATCTTTCCCTCCGCCGGGGAAACCCTTCTTCCCAGCTTCCCATTGGCTCTTACCGATGCTTTTTCACTTCGTTTTGCGCAAGGCAGTCTGCCCATTTGTTGATAGAAAAAACTCCTCCCTTCCGGGAGGAGTTTTTTGGATATCTCTTTTAACTACTCAGGCGTCGATTTTCATAGAAGCCAGATAAGCCTTCACTTCTTCCGACTCCAGATTGTTCTTCGTCACGACGGTATAAGGAACGATCTGATTCATCTCCACTTTGCCGTCGCGCAGGTAATCACACATTGCATAGACTGCATTGTATCCCATCAGATAGGGATTCTGCCCAACAGAGCCATAGAGCATATCGCTCTCGATCAGCGCCATACCGGTCTTCGAGAAGTCAAATCCGACGATCTGAATTTCCGCCTGACGCTCCGGGGAAAGCTCATTGATTGCCGCAACCGCGATGTTCGTATAGCCCTCGGTCGAGCTGATGAAAATCATCGGACCGGGGTTTGCCGTGATAATATCCTGGCAGAAGCCAAGCTGCTGCACTTCATCCACCTGCGCCATCCAATAAGGCTCTTCCCCGGTAAGCGAAGTCATCTCCGGGGCATTCCCCTTAATATAGTCCATTGCGCCCTTAGAGCGATCCACCCAGTTCTGGTTTTCCGGCCCAATGCCCAATGCGACATAGTTGCCCTTGCCGCCCGTCGCCTCGATGGCCAACGCGCCTTCCTTCTGTCCCATTTCATAGGTCGGAGACATCAGCTTGCTGACAATGACATCCGAATCGCTGTTGAGCGAACGGTCGATCAAAATGATCGGCGTCCAGTTGGATTCATTAAAAAAGTCTGTTATAAACGCACCAATGGAGTCCGCGTTGGAGTTGGAGAGCACAATACCATCCACACCCTTGGTGACTGCCGCTTCGATAAGATCCATCTGCTGGGTATAATCGTTGCCATTGCCGGGAGCCATGCAATACCCATCCACACCATAGCCGGCTTTCAGTTCATCGAGTGCCGCCATGCAGCCGTTAAACACGATACCCCAATAGTCGCCGGTTACCGTACCATAGATATTGGCAATGTTGTACTTTCCATACCCCTTGCCTGCCGGTGCCGTAGTCGAAGACCCGGACACAGGAGTGGAAGACTTTTCTTCCTGTTTCTTACAACCGACAGCCATGCAGAGTACTGTCAGTACTGCAAGAATGAGTGCAAAGATTCTTTTCATTTCAAACCCTCTCATTTTATATTTGTCGTTTTGCAAAAGCTTTACAAGTCGACCTCCATAGTATTACATATTTTTTTCAATATGTCAAATCTTTCTACACTTTGCAAAAGAATTGGAAATATGTCTGCGCTCGTTTTATAATGCCTATTTTTACTTAGAAGAAACTATTTTTACCATCATATTGATGCAAATCTCCGCTTTTATCGTATAAAAAATTATTTTCTTTTGCTCATATTCCTTTTCAACAGGATAATGAGCTTCGTTTTGAAGTATGCTATTTATATCTTTGCATATACGATCTCATTTTACAGATATGCGACATTTCTCCCAGCCCTATACCGATTTACCGTTCGATCATGTAACGGCCCGTTCTTCGCTGTAGCCTTTGCTCTTCAAAAAATCCTTTCATTTCTCCCATACAAAAAATCCTCCCTTCAAAAAGGGAGGATTCTTTGTATACCTTAGCAAGTAGTTACGCCAGGTTCATCGTCTTCAGATAGTTCTGAACTTCCTCGCTGTCCAGGTTGTTCTTGGTCACAACCTGGTAAGGAACGGTTGCATTCTTGTCGATCGTCTTGCCGGCCAGGAAGTCGCACATCATATAGGTGGAATCATAACCCATCAGGTACGGATTCTGACCCATGGCGCCATACATGACACCGGATTCGATGTTGGCCTTTTCCGTCTTGGAGAAGTCCCATCCCATCACGCCGACCTTTGCGCCCGCCTCGCCAAGCTCGCTCAGTGCAGAAATCGCATAGTTGTTGTAGGAGTTGCAGGTCGCCACAATACACAGCGTCTTGTCGGGATTGGAGTTCACCGTGTCCTGAATATACTGGATCGCGATGTCCTGCGTGACCTGACCTACCCAGTAGGACTGATCTCCGTTTATGTTGGTATAGGTCGGATAGTTTGCCTTGCAATAGTCAATCACACCAAAGGAACGATCCGCCCAGTTCTTATTTTCCGGGCTCATGCCGAGGTCGAGATAGGTCAATTCCACATCGCCATAGCATTCGTACATCATCTGCGCCTGCGCTTCGCCCATAGCATAGGCATCGGACGCATAGGTCGCGACAACAGCCGGGGAAGTAGTATTCAAGGAACGGTCAATGACGATGATCGGGATGCTCTCATCCGGGAACACATCCGTCACATAGGTGCCAATAGAGTCCGCATTGGAGGGGCAGAGTACAATACCATCCACACCCTTGTTCTTGGCCGTGTCGATGAGGTCCATCTGCTGCGTAAGTCGGTCGCGGTCGCCGGCGCCACGCAGTATCCGGTCACGCCAGAGCCCGCCTTGAGCTCCTCCAGCGCTGCCGTGCAACCGTTATACACGATCGACCAGAAGTCGCCCGTAATCTCGGAATACAGGCAGGCCAGGTTATACTTCTCATAACCCATCGCATAGGACTTTGCCGGTTCTTGCGCGCCGCTCTTGGAAGCGTCCGCCGAAGAATTCTGTTCCTGCTTCTTGCAGGCCACGAACATCATCATGACCATTGCCAAAGCAAGAACAAGTGCTAGAACTTTTTTCATAATTCATCCTTTCTTTTCTTTCCCGTAGGAATTTCAAATCACGTTTCTATTATCCAGCGCCTGTGATTTTTTGTCAAGTTTTTTCTCTTTATTCTTATTTTTTCCATTTCCCCTTTCTGTTTCTAAATTTCTCCAACAAAAAAAGGAAGCGGCCTATTGGCCGCTTCCCGTTGTCCTTCCGTCAGGCAACAATGCCCATCGTCTTCAGATATTCAACAACACTAGGATCTTCCAGGTTGTTCTTGGTCACGACCGTATAGGGAACAGCCGTGAATTCTGCGATCTCACCTGTTTTCAGGTAATCGCACATGTGGTAGATCGAGTCATGCCCCATGAGGTAGGGGTTCTGACCGACTGCGCCGTACATTGCGCCGCTCTGGATCAGGTTATAGCCCGTCTTAGAAAAGTCAAAGCCGACGACCTGGATCTCTGCCTGGCGTTCTGCGGAAACCTCGGAGATTGCTGCAACTGCGATGTTCGTATAACCCTCCGACGAGGTGATGAAGCAGATCGGGCCGGGGTTGGACGTAATCGTGTCCTGGATGTAGGCCAGCTGCTGATCCTCCGTGACCTGCGTCATCCAATAGGGGTTCTCGCCCGGGATGTGTACCATCTCCGGCGCATTTTCCTTCAGGTAATCAATCGCGCCCGTGGAACGCTCTGCCCAGTTCTGGTTCTCCGGCGAGATGCCCAGCGTCACGAAGTTGCCCTTGCTGCCCATGGCTTCCGCCGCGAGCTTGCCGCAGTCTTTGCCCATTTCATAGGTCATGGACATTTCCTGCCCGATGATCGCCTTGGAAGTGGTGTTGCAGGACTTGTCGATGAGCAGAATCGGCGTCATGTTGTCCTCCGTGAAGAAGTCCGTGATGAAGGCGCCGATGGAGTCCGCGTTGTTCACGCTCAGCACGATGCCATCTACTTTCTTCAAAACCGCCGTCTCGATGAGGTCCATCTGCAGGGTATAGTCGTTGGAGTTTGCCGGCGCCATGCAGTAGCCGTCCACACCATAGGCCGTCTTGAGCTCGTCCAGCGCGGCCATGCAGCCGTTATACACGATACCCCAGTAGTCGCCGGTAATCGAACCATAGATTGCCGCGAGCTTGTACGCGCCATAGCCCTTGCTCGTGTCCACAGCGGAGTTGCCCGGTTCCGAAACCTGCGAAGAACCGCCCGCTACAGAGGAGTTTTCCTGCTTTTTGCTGCAGCCGACGAACATCATCATGACCATCGCTACGGCCAGCGTCAATGCAAAAAATCTTTTCATGTCATTCCCTTTCTCGGCTTCCAAAGCAGAAGCCTCTTAAAAATCTTCGCTATATTTTTACATAAATATTACATTTTTGTCAACATATTGTTACGGAATGGCAATATATAAAAACGAATATGCCCCGATCTTCGCCTCGCTTTGAAAATGCCTTCCCTGTTTCTGACAAATAGAGCTGCCTTTTTCCACCGATGCGGTTTTCAAAATCCATATGTAAGGAGACGCTCCGGGCAGCGCATACCCTCTCTGGCTTTTGAAGAGTGTGCACGCACCAAAACACACAAAAAAGGCAGCGCTCGTGGCACTGCCTTTCCGACTTTGCATTCCGTTTGTGTTATGCGCCCTCCTGCGTGGCCGGGAAGGTGTGCGCCAACACCAGCGCGTCCAGCTCCCCTGCGGCCTTCATCTCTGCCAGCAACGCCTCGACCTCCGGCTGCAGGTCCGACCCCGCGCGCATCCCCACGCAGTAATCTGCGGCATTCTCGCCGATGTAGATCTTTTTCAGTGCATCGCCCTGCGCCGCCAGCATTGCCGCGGCCGTCGCCTTGTCCGTCACCAGCGCGTCCAACTTGCCGTCCTGCAGCACCTGCAGCGCCTCGCGCATATTCGAAAAGCGCTCGATGTTCTTTGCGCTCGCCATGTCTGTCGCGTAATAGTCCCCCTGCGTGCCCAGCTGCACGCCCAGGATCTTGCCCTCTAGGTCCTCCTCCGCGGCGATCTCGCTCTTGGCCGCCGTCACGATGTACTGCTCGGTGCTGAGGTAGGGTTCAGAATACGCGACGCCTTTTGCCGCTGCATTCGGCAGCGGCGAAAGGATGAGGTCACCCTCTCCGTCCAGCAGCGCCGGAACCAGCTCGGTATAGTTGCATTCCACGACCTCCAGCTCCACCCCCAGCCTCGACGCAATGCGCGCCGCCAGGTCCATATCCGCGCCTACGGCCTTCCCGTCCGCATCGTGGTATTCATAAGGCGGAAATTCCGCCGAGGTCAGCACGCGCAGCTTGCCTGCCTGCTGAATCGCAGAGATCTCCTCGCTCCCCTTGCCGCAGCCTGCCAGCACAAATAGCGCTGCCAGCAGCAAAAGAAAAACTTTTCTCGTTCGGGTCATGTCTCCTATCCTCCCCGCCGCGCAAAAGGGGCGGCTTTCCTTCTTGCTATCCATTGTACCCGCCGACCTGCAAAAGTCAAGATTCGGGGGAATACGGCCGCGTTTCTTTACACTTTCGCCATGTTTTTTCAGCCGAGTGCGTGAGCGACAAATTCGATCATTGTCGGGAAAAACGCCACGACATAAAGTAGGCGCGCCGTCTGCATAACCGCAATCTTAGGCGTATCCGCCCCGAGGTCCTCGCTTAAAAGCGACATCTCCGTGAGCCCACCCGGCGTGCTCGCGAGAAGGCAGGTCGCGAGATCCAGCTTGGTCAGCCGGTGCATGACATAGCCCGTAAGCAGCGAGAACAGCAGCACCCCCGCCATGACGAGCAGCGCCGGGACCGCCAGCCCCGCCAGGCCGAGCACACTCGCCATGTCGATCTTCAAGCCCAACAGCGCCCCGGAGGCGACCTGCGCAGCGTCCGACACCGGCCGCGGAAAATACCCCCGGCCAGTCGCGATGTTCCAGGCCGCCACGGCCAGCATGCTCCCCAGCATCGCCCCCGCCGTCACGCGCAGGAAGTGCAGAGCCAGCCCGCCGATCGCCGCCGCCAGCATGGTCTCGGCAAAATAGCAAAGCCGCTGCTGCCGGGAAAGCTCCCGCGGCTGTACCGTCGGTTCCGCCGGAGCCTCTCCCCGCGCCTGCGCCGCCGCCAGCTGCTTTTTCAGCACCCGCTTGATGATCGGCGGCAGGAAGGAAAAGATCGTGAGCAGCCGCACGAGCTGCAGCAGCGTCACATAGGTGGAATTGGCCCCCAACTCCTCCGCCAGCAGCGCCATATCCGTGAGCCCGCCCGGTGATGCGGAAAACAGCGCCGTTGCGATGTCTAACCCGCCCAATTTATAGATACTTATTCCCAGCGTGAGGTTCATGAGCGTCATGAACAGCAGCAGGATCGCCGTCGGCAGGAGGATTTTTTTCAGCGCAGCCACATCCTTGCGGGACACCTTGCTCCCAATGAGCGCGCCGGACAGGATCTGCACCACCGTCTTGAGCTCGGAGGGGAACCTCCCCCAGCCGGTGAAAATATGAAACACCGCGACCCCAGCCATCGCGCCTAACATCGCCCCCGCGGGGATCTTCACCTGCTTGCCGATCCATGCCCCGGCACATGCCACCGCCAGCGTCGCCAAAAAAAACACGACGCCCCAACCTTGTTCCTGCATCCTCTCTCCTCCTGTCCCGCTTTGCATATCCTTTTCTACATGGTTAGTATAGCACGCTTTACCTACCTTGAAAATCCGCAGATTGGGCGCATTTTCTTTTGCAAAACCATAGGCCGTCCACTTTCGCCGCAAAAAATTAAGAGTAGATTGAGAATCATTTGATTTTCCTGTTTCGCCGCCACCCAAAGGGGGTATTCTACATATGCAGGATATTTGCGAAAGGTTTTTTCCCCTTTTTTGAAAAACACCTCTTGACAACCGCGCAAAATTTCTTTATAATTTTTGGCGTAAAAAGTCTTTAACCTTTGCCATCGTTTTTGCCTTTAAGGGCTGGAGCAAGATTCGCTTGTACAGTGCTTAAAGGCTTTTTTTATTCTGCACATTGTATTTTCCCGGGAAGTATGGTACCATCAAGTCAGATTTTATTTTCATTCGCAAAGAGGTGTGTCGCTTTCATGCAGTACTATCCATCCTATCCGGAGATCCTCGCGGGCACGCTATCGACCGTGCTCAGCATCAGCTCGATCATCGGGATTATTTCCTATGTATTTTCCTCGCTGGGATTGTATACCATTGCCAAGCGCCGCAGCATCCCCGCGCCCGGTTGGGCCTGGGTGCCGGTCGGTTCCCTGTTTATCCTGGGCAGCCTGGCCGACCAATTTGACTTTGTAACCAAAGGGGCGAAGAAGAAGCAGCGGCACCTGCTGCTGTGGCTCTCGTTGGCGGAGATTTTGCTGACCCTGCTGCTCGTCCCGCTCACAATCGTCTCCATCCTCGGCGCGGCACGCCAAGGCATGGATTCCGGCAATGCCGACGCCTTCATCGGGACGGTGCTGTTGATGGTTGTCTTCTACATCGGCCTCATCGCGCTCGGCATCATCCTCACGGTATTCACCTATATCGCCTATTACAAGGTGTACCGCTCCTGCTCGCCGGACAATGCGGTGCTGTTCCTCGTGCTGTCCATCCTGTTCTCCTTCCTCACGCCGTTCTTCCTGTTCGCGTGCCGGAACAAGGACGACGGACTCACGCCCCCGGCCCCGCAGCAGCCGTATCCGCCCTATGGCGCACAGCCGCCGTACACGACACAGCCGCCGTACACGACACAGCCGCCGTACACGAC
>CAOKKG010000049.1 GCA_948468985.1 uncultured Eubacteriales bacterium
GTGAAAGCATGTTGTTTTCCAGAATCCGCGAGGTAGAAAACAGCGTAAGGGCAAACGCCACCACCAGCACGATCAGGAAAAGAATAAACCTCCATTTGATGGAGGTCGTTCGTTCATGTATTCGAAAAATAGTACCCAACGCCCCACTTCGTCAAAATATATACCGGACTGGCCGGGTCCATCTCGATTTTTTCCCGCAGGCGGCGGATATGGACATCCACCGTGCGCAGGTCGCCCTTTTGTTTCCAGATAAGATCCAAGAGGCTCTCCCGATCAAACACATGCCCCGGGTTCAAGAGGAACAGCTGTAGCAGTTCGAATTCCTTTCCCGTCAGGTTGACCTCCTGCCCGGCCACCTGCACACTGCGGTCCAAGAGGTCGATGGAAATGTCCCGGATCGACAATTTGCCAATGTCCTTCTTTTCCGCCTCGGCGGTCTCCGCCCGGCGCAGGATGTTCTTGATCCGCGCCTTCAGCTCCAGCATGTTGAACGGCTTCGTCAGGTAATCGTCCGCACCGTATTCCAGCCCCATGATCTTATCCATATCTTCACCCTTGGCCGTGAGCATGATGATTGGGACATCCGAAACGCTACGGATACGCTGACAAACCTCCATGCCGTTCAGCTTGGGGAGCATCAGATCCAAGAGGATCAGGTCATAGTGCTCCGATTCAAAGCTCTCAATCGCCGCTTGTCCATCATACGCGGCGTCCACGACATAGCCCTCCTGTTTTTCCAAGCTGAAGCGCAGCCCCTTTACCACGCTGGGTTCGTCATCTACAATAAGTATTTTTTTTGCCATGTTCTGTCTATCTTGCCCGCACTTTCCTTACTTGTCCCACGGATAGTCGTCCGGATCATCCGCCGTGCGCATCCCCGCGTTTAGGCCGCGCATGAATTCCATCTCTGCCGGCGTCAATGTGAAATCAAACAGGTCGATGTTCTCTTGCATGCGCGCCCGCTTGACCGACTTCGGTACGATGCAGAGGCCGGACTGCAACAGATACTTCAGGCAGACCTGCGCCGCCGTCTTGCCGTGCGTGCGGCCGAGCTCCGCAATCTCCGGGTTTTCCAGCATATGCCCCGTCCGCATGAGCGGCCGCCAGGCCTGCACACAGATGCCCTCCGCCTTACAGAAATCGATTGTATCATAGTCCATAAAGTAGGCGTGCGCCTCAATCTGATCGATCATCGGCTTCACGCGGGCGTGCTCCATCAGCTCCTCCAGGTGATGCCGCTTAAAATTGGAAACACCGATCGCCTGGACGCGCCCGGCCAGATATAGATCCTCCAGCGCCTGCCACCGCGTGCGAAATTCCGCCGCCGGCCAATGCAGCATGAAGATGTCGATCGACCCCAGTCGCGCCTCGCTCTCTGTAAATTCGCGAATCACGGCATCATAGCCCTCCGCATCGTTCCAGACCTTGCTTGTTACCAGCACTTCCTCCCGGATGCCGAGGGTGGAAAACGCCTGCCGCAGCTCTTCCTCGTTTTTATAATAAGCGGCCGAATCGAATGCCCGATACCCGCAGGCATAGGCATCCCGGATCACAGTCTGCACATCATCCGCATCATGAATGCGATAGGTGCCGAAAAAAATCTTCGGAATCTCCATTCCGTTTGCCAAACGCTCAAATTCCATGGGTTTCTCCCTTCTGCGCCGTCCGTTTGCGCACTTCCGTGAGGATGGACACTACAATCGGCACATCCTCCCATTCACACCAAACCTTCAGTGTGCAGCCCTCCAAGTGGCTGACCGAGGTAAACAGTCCAAAGCGGTTCCGTTTCTTTGCCGTCAGGTCGAGGAGCTTCTTCATGACCTCCGCTTCCTTTTCCGTGCAGGCCACCTCCATGCTGACGCGATCCGAGCCAAACGAGCCACGCACATAGGAATTGCGCAGATTGCGCGGCAACGCCTCCGGCTGCATCGACTCTGCCGCCTGCGCAGACGCTTCCTGCTGAGCCGCCGTGACCGAAGTTTCGGCCGCATCCAGCGTATCCTTCGTGGTTGTCGCCTCGGTTTGTGGTTTTACTTCTTCAATTGCAGATTCCGGCGGCGTGGAAATGTCGTTCCCTGCATTTGCTGTATTCTCTTTCAGCTGTGTCTCCGCTGCAAGCGATTCCGGCGGCGCGATGGGTTCGGCCGCCCGCGCAAATGATTGTTCCCCCCATTTTGGTAAGTCTTCCGCCTGCGAAGAAACTTTTGACTGCCCCGGCTTTGCCGCCTGCGCGGGCTCTTCATGCCGAGCCGCCGCATCCGCAACCTCTTCGCGCTGCACCGGCTGCGTGGTCGGGGAATCCTTCTTGGCAGCCGCCAAGACCTCCGGCTTTTCGTCCATCAAGGCTTCCTTGCGCGCCTGTCTCTTCTCCTCTGCTGCGGCAGTCTGCATCGCTGCGGAGGAGCTTGTTTCTTCGCTCCCCGCCATTTCTCGACCGAGGTCGGCGTTTTTCTGTCTAGCCTCCGCAATGGCCACGCGCACGCGCCGTTCGCCACAGTCGCCGATCAAGCCGCCAATCAGCAACACCAGCACCGCTAATAACAACACCGTCGTCGCCGCAGAGAGCAATAACCCATAGCGGCCCTCCAGGATGCTCACCGCATAACCCGCATACGGCAGATACGAAGTCATTTGGCCGCGCAGGCTCTCCGCCGCGACCGTCCGCCGCCCATAGGCCTCGCCCAGATACAGCTCCAACGAACCGTCTTCCTTCACTTCCAAAACGCTTGCCAGGTAGAGCTTGGCCAAGGTCGGCGCATCCGCATAATAGAACACGACGACTTCGCCCGCCCGCAAGGCTTTGCTATCTACCTTTTTTGTGAATATCATTGCATTTTGGGGTATCTGATCCTTATCATTATCATAGGCGCCGTTGTAAGAACAGACCCCAATCCCAAAGAAATAGGGCAACTCTCCCTTTTCGACATGATTTGCGGCAATCACAATGGACAGCGCCGCCGTAAAAAGCAGCAGGACACAGAGAATGATTGCCAGGATCCTAGGTGCCAGGCTTTTTTTTCGTTCCTTCATGCGTATTCGTTCCTTTGTTGTCATAGTTTGCATTTATTATAGTACATATTTCTTTCAAAATCCATAGCAAAGTCATGCATGGGCGAGATTCCCTGCTTTTCCGCAGCTGTACGCCTCCTCGCTGACCTCCAAAAAAGGGGACTCCTCCTGATTTTTCTTGACAAATCGCCGGTTTTGTACTATATAAATATATAATGGGGTTAGATTTTTGTTCTCTTTTCAAATGGTCTTTTGGCAGGAAATTTTCGCCTTGCCGAGCGGAATTTCCCCAATTTCCTTTGTGCACATGACCAATGTGCAGCCGCTTGAAATGTTCTATTTTTCCTTTCTTCCGGACAAAAACGCCTCTTTTACTGCCGTTCGGTGCGGCACGCCACCCGTCCGGCTCCCTTTCCCAGCTGCACGGTTTCACATCCATTTTACTTATGTGATGCGCAATTTCGTGGTATCCTAGGAAAAGGGTATGGCACGAATATGGTTTACTTACAGTTTTGTAAGTTTTATGCATCAAAAGAGATGCACAATGTCCAACAAGGGAGGATGTTAGAATGGATAAAAGAGAACAGGCTCTACAGGCGCATGCCGATTGGAAGGGAAAGATCGAAGTAATCGCGCGGGCGGAGATTTCCACGCCGGAACAGCTCGCCATCGCTTATACACCTGGCGTTGCCGAGCCATGTATGGAGATTTCCAGAGATCTCAACCTCTCCTATAAATATACACGCCGCTCGAATTTGGTCGCGGTAGTGACCGACGGGACGGCCGTGTTGGGGCTTGGGGACATCGGGCCGGAAGCTGGCATGCCCGTCATGGAGGGAAAATGCGCACTGTTCAAGCGCTTTGCTGATGTCGACGCCTTCCCTCTGTGCATCCGCAGCAAGGATGTCGACGAAATCGTCCGTACCGTTTCGCTGCTCGCCGGGAGCTTCGGCGGCATCAATCTGGAGGATATCTCCGCACCGCGCTGTTTTGAGATTGAGCGCCGTCTGAAGGAGTGCTGTGACATCCCCGTTTTCCACGACGATCAGCATGGCACTGCCGTCGTCACGCTCGCCGCGACCATCAACGCCTTGAGGTTGGTCGGCAAAAAGCTCGAGGACATCACAGTCGTGACCTCCGGCGCAGGAGCGGCCGGGATTTCCATCATCAAGCTGCTGTGCAGCCTGGGGCTGAAAAATGTCATCATGTGTGACCGCACCGGAGCAATCTATGAGGGCCGCGAAAACCTGAATCCGCAGAAGCAGGAAATGGCTCGCATCTCTAACCGCTCCCTGAAGAAAGGCAAGCTCGCGGATGTCATCGAAGGGGCGGATGTGTTCATCGGCGTTTCCGCGCCAGGCACACTCACGCAGGACATGATCCGCAAGATGGCCAAGGACCCGATCATCTTCGCTATGGCGAACCCTAAGCCGGAGATCATGCCGGATGAGGCCTATGCCGCCGGTGCGGCCATCGTGGGTACCGGCCGCAGCGACTTCCCCAACCAGATCAACAATGTCCTCGCCTTCCCCGGCATCTTTCGCGGGGCGTTGGATGTGCGCGCGAGCGACATCAATGTGCAGATGCAGATTGCGGCGGCCTACGCCATCGCAAGCAGCATCCCTGAAAAGGAGCTTTCGCGGGATTACATCATCCCGAATGTCTTCAACAAGCATGTGACGCAGAATGTTGCCAAGGCCGTTTCCGAAGCTGCCATCCAAAGCGGGCTCAACCGAATCTGACAGATAAAAACCCTTGCCGGAGAGCTTTTCTCCGGCATTTCCTTTTTGCACGATTTGTAATTTCCCCCGCGCTTAGATATACTATATTCCAAAAAAAGAAGGAGGTTGCCCCGTGCCTACCGAGCAGAAATCGATCAAAAAGACCTATTTGACCATCGACGACATCGCCGCAATGGCTGGCGTCTCCAAGAGCACCGTTTCCCGCGTGCTCAACAACAGCGGCTTTGTGAGCGAAAAAACACGCACAAAGGTCATGGACATCGTCGAGGCCAACCACTATATTCCAAACAGCATGGCGCGCGAGTTAGGGCGCACCTCCACGCAATCCATAGGTATCTTCATCGGGAATATCTCCAATTCCTATTATTCCGAAATCCTGTCCGGGGCGGAGGCCGCCATCAACCGTAGCTCCTTCTTCCCGTTCATCTGCGTCGTGTCCAATGAGCGCCGCGAGGAATTCTATGTGCAAGAAATGCTCAAGCGCCGGACGAGCGGCATCCTGTTCGCCAGCACGACCATCTACAACCTGGATGCCATCGCACAATTGCTGCGATCGACGCACGCCATCTCCATCCAGGCGGATATTCCGCATGTCCCGCGCATCGACTGCGAAAACCGCCTGGGGACGCAGCGCATCGTAGAACACCTGATCGCCCTCGGGCATCAAAAAATTGCCTTCCTCACCTTTCAAAACCCCACGATGGTTCTATCCCAGCGCTTTGAAGGCTATTGTCGAGCGCTTGAAGAGCACGACCTTCCTGTGGACCCGCGCTATGTCAAGCGCCTCGACCGCGTGTCCTCCGGTTATCAGGCCGTTTTGGAGCTGCTTTCACAGGAAAATCCTCCCACGGCGATCCATTGCTGCAACGATTACATTGCCGAGAGCGCCTATCAGGCGCTGCGCAACCACGGCGTGTCCATCCCCGGGGACATCTCGCTCACCGGGTTTGACGCGGTGCCGAACACACTGCTCATGGAGCCACAACTCACCACCGTTTCGCAGCCCCTGCAAAAAATGGGCGAAAAGGCCGTGGAAATGCTGCTTTTACAGCTCTCTTCCCCCGCGCGGGTGCCCGAGTCATACCGCTTCCCCACCGAGATTCTACTGCGCGGCTCTACCGCGCCGCCCCCTGCGCACCCCCGCATTTTTTCCCTCTGACAGCCAAAAAGCGCAGGAAGGCTCTCTGCCATCCGGCACTTTTTTATTTCTCACTCGTAAATCCAGTCAAAGCATTCCCCGTCATAGGCGGCGATCACCGCTGCCAGTGGCTCCCCATAGGCTGCTGTAAAACACCGAAGCACTTCTGCTGCGACGTCCTCTCCCGCGCTCCCGAAAACCGCTGCTGCGACATTGCGGAAGGTGTAATAGATGTGCGCACAGTGATAGGCAAAGTCCTTCCGGTTCTCCGGGCGGCTCACAGGCACCTTGCCGGGCGCGAACTCCGCTCCGCGCAGCACTTGAATGCAGTAGGGCTTGTCGTTCATGTTCTGCGGTACCTCATAGGTGAGTTCTGGGTTAAACCCCCGAGCGATCGAGCGGTCAATGTGCTGGCAATAGAGCGCCCCGCATTCGCGCATATCCATATCCGCAAACTGCCGCGCCCAAGGGCAGACCGTCACCCGGATCGTATAATCCGGCGCAAAGGAGAGCTCCTCACTCTGGTTACCGCCCATTTCCTCGATGATCGCCTGTGTATTCACCCATTCGCCGTATTCCTTATAGGCTGCAAAGTCAAGTTCCCGCCCGTCGCGAATCGCCCGCTGCGCCATCCGGCTGCCGCGCTGTTCGCCATATCGCTGCGTCGCGAGCACAAACGCCGCCCGGCCGCGCGCGCCAAAGCGTTCCAGCAGGACGCGATAGTATTCTGCCGCCAAAAAGGCGTGATGCCGTTCGTTCAAAGTGTTGCTCATAGAGTACCTCCTCTCATATCCATCTTTTAGTATAACACACCCGGCCTCCTTTTGAAAAACCCCTCTTCCCTATTTTCCGCATCAAAAAAGCCCGATGCATTACTACATCGAGCTCTTTTCGAATTGCTACTTACTTATTCAGAACAACTGCATGCGCCGCAGCCAACCGAGCGATCGGCACGCGGAACGGCGAGCAGGAGACATAGGTGAGGCCGATATTGTGGCAGAAAATCACGGTCGACGGATCGCCGCCATGTTCGCCGCAGATACCCAGCTTGATGGCCGGGCGGGTCTTCTTGCCCAGCTCTACAGCCATCTTCACCAACTTGCCGACGCCTTCCTGATCCAGCTTCTGGAACGGGTCGGACTCATAGATCTTGTTGTCGTAGTATGCATCCAGGAACTTACCAGCGTCGTCTCTAGAGAAACCAAAGGTCATCTGCGTAAGGTCGTTGGTACCAAAGGAGAAGAACTCCGCTTCTTCCGCAATCTCGTCCGCCAGCAAAGCTGCGCGCGGAATCTCGATCATCGTACCGACTTTGTAATGCATTTCCATGTTATTCTCTTTGAGAACTTCTTCCGCCACTTCGACGATGAAGTTCTTGACGAACTTCAATTCCTTCTTTTCGCCAACGAGCGGAACCATGATCTCCGGAACGATATCATAGCCGCATTCCTTCTTCACGGCAACGGCAGCTTCCATAATCGCTCTCGCCTGCATCTTGGCGATTTCCGGATAGGTGACATCCAGACGGCAGCCTCTGTGACCCATCATCGGGTTGAATTCGTGCAAGCCTTCGATGGTCGCCTTCAATTCCTCATAAGGGATTGCCATCTCATCCGCCAGCGCGCGGATGTCTTCCTCCGCCGTCGGAACGAATTCATGCAGCGGGGGATCCAGCAGACGGATCGTGACAGGCATGCCCTTCATGGCCTTGTAGATGCCGATGAAGTCCTCTCTCTGCATGGGCAACAGCTTGGAAAGCGCGTGCTCTCTCTGCTCCACCGTCTTGGAAACGATCATCTCGCGGATCGCCGCGATACGATCTTCCGCAAAGAACATGTGCTCGGTACGGCACAGGCCGACACCTTCCGCACCAAACTTCAGCGCCTGCTCTGCGTCTGCCGGCGTGTCCGCGTTGGTGCGAACCTGGAGCTTGCGGATCTCATCCGCCCAGCCCATGACTGTTTCAAAGTCGCCGGTGATCTGTGCCTCGACCGTCTTGATGTTCTCCGCATAGACATTGCCCGTGCTGCCATCCAGGGAGATCGCATGGCCTTCGCCCAAGACTCTGCCGTCCGGCAGGGTCATCGTCTTTGCATCTTCATTGATGAACAACTCGCCGCAGCCTGCGACGCAGCAGGTACCCATGCCTCTTGCAACAACGGCTGCATGGGAGGTTCTGCCGCCGCGAGCGGTCAGGATACCTTCGGACACATGCATACCTTCGATATCTTCCGGAGAAGTCTCTTGCCGGCAAAGGACGACCTTTTCGCCTCTCTCCTTGGCAGCAATCGCGTCTTCCGCCGTGAAATAGATCGCACCGGAAGCAGCGCCCGGGGATGCGGGCAGGCCCTTCGCGATCGGCTTCGCCGACTTCAGCGCCTTCGCCTCGAACTGCGGGTGCAGCAAAGAATCCAGCTGCTGCGGTTCTACCTTGAGGATCGCCTGCTCCTTCGTGAGCTTGCCTTCCTTCACCAGGTCGACCGCGATCTTGAGGGCAGCCGGCGCAGTTCTCTTACCATTTCTGGTCTGAAGCATGAACAGCTTGCCGCCTTCGATGGTGAACTCCATGTCCTGCATGTCCGCATAGTGATCTTCCAGCGTCTGCGCGATTTTAACAAACTGATCATACACTTCCGGAAGGGTCTCATGCAGCGAGGAGATCGGCTGCGGCGTGCGGATACCCGCAACGACATCTTCGCCCTGTGCATTCATCAGGTATTCGCCGTACAGTCTCTTTTCGCCCGTCGCAGGGTCTCTCGTGAACGCGACGCCCGTGCCGCAGTCATTGCCCATGTTGCCGAAGACCATGGACTGTACATTGACGGCCGTGCCCCAGCTGCTCGGAATGTCGTTCAAGCGGCGATATACGATGGCTCTCGGGTTGTCCCAGGAACGGAAAACGGCCTTGACCGCTTCGATGAGCTGTTCCTTCGCATCCTGCGGGAACTCGACGCCCATTTCCTTCTTATAGAGCTCTTTATATTTCACAACGACCTTCTTGAGGTCCTCTGCATCCAGCTCGGTATCCAGCTTTACGCCCTTCGTTTCCTTCGCTTCGTCCAGGATCGCTTCGAACTTGGACTTTTCGATGCCCATAACGACATCCGAGAACATCTGAATGAAACGGCGATAACTGTCGTATGCAAAGCGGGGGTTCTGCGTCTTCGCAGCCACACCCTCTACGGCGACATCGTTAAGACCCAGGTTCAGGATGGTATCCATCATGCCCGGCATGGAAGCTCTCGCACCGGAACGAACCGATACCAGGAACGGGTTTTCCGGATCACCAAACTTCTTTCCGGCGATTTCTTCGGTCTTTGCGATTGCAGCGTTGATCTCTTCAATGATGTCATCCGAGATCGTCTTGCCGTCTTCGTAGTACTTCGTGCAGGCTTCGGTCGTGATCGTGAAGCCCTGCGGCACAGGCAGACCGATCTTGGTCATCTCTGCCAGGTTCGCACCTTTACCGCCCAGCAGGTTCCGCATCGTCGCGTCGCCTTCGCTGAACATGTAAACATACTTACTCATTGCAATTCCTCCTTG
>CAOKKG010000050.1 GCA_948468985.1 uncultured Eubacteriales bacterium
CGGGGCGCGAAGCAATCTTAAAGGTCCATGCCAAAAAGATCAAGACTGCCGACGATGTGGATTTCCACACCATCGCCCGCATGGCCTCCGGTGCGTCGGGGGCGGAGCTTGCCAATATCGTGAACGAGGCCGCCCTGCGCGCGGTGCGCAACGGGCGCATCGTCGTGAACGAGGCCGATTTAGAGGAAAGCATCGAGGTCGTCATCGCGGGGTATCAGAAAAAGAACGCCGTGCTGTCCGACCACGAAAAGAAGGTCGTCGCCTATCACGAGATTGGCCACGCCCTGGTTGCCGCCTTGCAGAGTCATTCCGCTCCGGTGCAGAAGATTACGATCATCCCCCGCACCTCCGGCGCGCTCGGGTATACCATGCAGGTCGAGGAGGGCGACAAGTACCTCATGACCAAGCAGGAAATCTTGAACAAGATCGCCACCTATACCGGTGGCCGCGCAGCGGAACAGATCGTGTTTTCCGAGATCACGACGGGCGCTAGCAACGACATCGAACAGGCCACGCGCCTGGCCCGCGCCATGATCACGCAGTACGGCATGAGCGACGCGTTCGGCATGACGGCGCTGGAAGTCACAAACAACCAGTACCTGGGCGGCGACGCTTCGCTGCTCTGTTCGCCCAGCACGCAGCGCGAGATCGACGAAAAGGTCATCGAGATCATCCGCGCGCAGTATGAAAAAGCCGTCTCCATCCTTGAAGCGCATCGCGAAGTTCTGGATGCGCTCGCCAACTACCTCTATGAAAAGGAGACCATCACGGGCGAGGAATTCATGCGCATTTTGCAGGCGGGAGGTGAGCAGGCATGAAACGACGCACAACAATCGGATGGAGCTGCCTGCTTTCTGGATTGGCGCTCCTGCTGCTCGGCAGCTTTACGCTGCTCTACCCTGGTTCCATGCTGCGGGGTGCGGTACTCCTCTATGGAGCCGCCGCGCTCGTCACCGGCGTAGTCGACATCCTCTTCTGCATCCGGTTAGAGACGCACACCGGCTTTGCACCGACGCTTTCACTGCTTTCCGGCATCCTAAGCGTCATGTCCGGCGTGATGCTGCTCGTATACCCCGACGCCGGGCAGTGGATCCTGTCGCTGCTCTTCCCCATCTGGTTCCTCGCGCACTGCATTTCGCAGCTCTCACGCCTATTCCTCGTGCGGCTGTATGCGGGGCGCGGCACTTATGTGCTCACGCTCATCCTGGATTGCTTGGGCATCATGCTGGGTGTGGCAATGTTCTTTTCTCCGGGCTTTTCGCTCGCAGCGGCAGGCACGCTCATCGGGAGCTACTTGCTCTGCCTTGGCGGCGGCAGCGTCGTATGGGGCATCGAATTTTTACGCAAATCCTCGGAAGAATAAGTCCGCCTGACGGCAAAAATCAGGCCGTATTCGAAAAAAGGAATTTGGGCAATCAAAAAAGCAGGTCCACAAGACCTGCTTTTTTTGTGGGAAAATTTTATCTGTAAGAATGGCTCAATGTAGGAGGAAGTATCCGAGCGCGTACAGCAGCATCGCTCCGCCCATCGCCGCCCTTTCCGCCATACACACCGCGCAGAAAGATCTCTACACGGCGATAGGCTTCCAAAAAATGAAGATCCGCATTTCCCTCTCCCATTTTCCCTTCCTCCTGCGCTTATTCCTCCGGGAACACCACGATGAGCAGCATCTTCTTCACCTCTTCCGCAAAGACGGCGTGCGGTTTTCTGGCCGGCATGGCGAACAGCGTCAGGCTGTGATGGTCGTTCTGCGCCAGCATCTTGCTCACGATCTGCCCCGATTGATACGCCACCTCCTCCGCAATGCGCAGCGGCGTTTCCCGTTCCATATTCTTGTTCAAAGGCTGCATGGTTCAATTCTCCTTATGCCCCTGTTTTCGGGGATTGCGTCCGTGCGATATCCCGCCGTGATCCGCATCCTTGTGCAGGAAAACCTATCCCTGCTGCAGTGGATCCGGCGCCTGTCCGGCAAGACCACGCGGCAAAAGGTGATGTCCTATCTCTCCTCGCAGGCCCTCCTTGCCGGGAGCAGCGAATTTCGCATCCCGCTCAACCGGCAGGAAATGGCCGGCTAAGCGGGGTAGAGTGCAGCGCGCTGTCCACCGTGCTTTTTCAGATGCAGCGGGCGGGCAGATTCGCCGCATTACACCTTCTTGGGGAGAACCGCCACCGCGCAGGGGATCCTCCCCGGGCACAATGTATAGCTTGCCCCCACATACCCGGCCTCTGCAAAGAAAGCTTGATAGGAATCCATCGTAAATTCGCGTTTGAAATCTGCGCCCACCTTGCCGATGGCGCCTGCCGCGCGGTTTGCCCTGCCCGTTTCCGTGCGGTTCAAATAGGTCGGGATCACGATCCGCCCGCCCGGCTGGCACACCCGGTTTAGCTCGGAAAGCGCCCGGTATGGTTCCTCCAGCAAGTGCAGCACATTCGCCGCAACGACCATATCAAAGCTCTCGTCCGGATAGCGGAGCTGCAAAATGTTTCCCTCCTCAAAGGTCACATTGCCGTATTTCCGGCACTTTTTTTCGGCCCGTTTCAGCATCTTCCGGGAAAAATCCGTCGCGATAATCCGCCTGCATTTCCCGGCGATGATACCAGTCAAAAGGCCGGTGCCACAGGCGCATTCCAACACCTCGTCCGTGGGCGAGACAAGCTTTTCCACCACAGCGCACAATTCTCGATTCGCCTTTTTATTGATGCCGTTGGCAAAGATATCATAGACCCAGGCGACTCTATCCCAGAACATAGTTTCGTTCTTCCTCCTACTTTTCATAAAAATCGGTTTTATTATGAAATCAAGGATACCTCATAATGATTTTCCCATTTTGCAAAACCACCCATTCGGCGTTCCTTGTTAAATTATTTTAATTTACCTGAAAAAGAGGTTCTTGTCAATATTCGGAGAACAAAAAAAGAACAGGCGTAGACCTGCTCCGCGAAGAAGAATATAGACTATCTTGCAGTAAAAAACTCTGCTTTCCGTACCCACTCTTTTTGAACCTCCCATACCGTTGCCTGTATGGACAAGGAAGAAGGGTAATATGGGCTGCAAGAGAGGTCAAAAATTTTGTTCCAGCTTTCACATGTTTCTTCCGGAGAATGTGGAAAAGCATCCTCTTCGCTTGTTGACAAATAACATTCGTTCATTACCATGCTCCAAAGGTCAAAATCGGATAAAAGCACTTTCTCGTCGGGAATTTCCACCGTCAACAAGACAATCGGCGTGCCAGTGGCCGCATAAGATTGGCGCATATCCGGGCGTTTGCGCTTGCCTTCCCAGGTGTGATAAAGCCACACGGGATATTGCACGCCATGTGGCGGTTTTGAAACACGCAAACACATCTGCTGTGACATCCAGTTATACGCAGTTAAAAAATCATCTTCGCAAAAAAGATGTGCATTATCTGCACGCAACACCCCATCCCGCAGCATTCGAAGATACGCCTCTTTATGTTGGATTGTCCAAAGCTTCATATAAGACCTCCCATTTTGTCTCGGTTGCGCGCCTCCTCCGCCACTGGCGGCAGCGCCCGCCTTAGCCTCTCCCTCCGCCAGAGGTCTCTCACTTCAAATCCCCACTGCTCTAGGTTTGAATGGCACAAAAAAAGAGAAGCGACAATTGCTTCTCTTTTCAGTGGTTGCGGGGGTGGGATTTGAACCTCACGACCTCCGGGTTATGAGCCCGACGAGCTACCGGACTGCTCTACCCCGCACGATTATTATATAAGAGCACCCCGGAAATGTCAACACTTTTTTTGTTTTTTATAAAATTCCCTGGTGTAGCTTTTCCATCAGATACCCTTCCAGGTTGTCCGACTCGCTGACGCGCACCTCCCGGACGCCATAGGCCGCGAAAAATGCCTGCAAAATCGCCGCGCCGAACAGGATTACCTCGCCGCGCCGCGCATCCATGCAATAGCGCGCCGCCCGTTCCGCCGGGGAAAGCGGCGCAAGCGCCTCGGTTAGCGCCCGCAGCTGTGGCGCGTCCAGCCGGTATCCGTCCACCTTCTTGGGGTCATAGGCGGAAAGCCCCAGCGCCGCCGCAGCCAGGGCCGTGGGCGTCCCGCCGATGGCGGCGAAGGGCGGCGTTTCCGGCAGCGGACAGTCGGAAAACGCCGCGCGCGCCCAATCGCCCACCGCTGCCGCGCCTTCTCGGAACAGCGTCTTTGCCCGGACACACCCGATATTCAGGCTGCGTGCAAATGCGATTTTCCCGCCGCGACAGAGCACAATCTCGGTACTCCCGCCGCCGATGTCCAACAGGCCGCCGTCCTGCCCGCCGAGTGCGCCCGCCGCGCCCAGGCACGCCTCCTGCTCGCCCGAGAGGACCTCCACCGCGAGCCCCGTCCGGCGCCGAATCTCCCGCAAAAGCTCGCCCCGGTTTTGCGCGTCACGCACTGCGCTTGTTGCAAAGGCAAAGATCGGCGCACTGTCATCCAATGCTCGCGCCTTTTCCACAAATTCCGCCACCGGGTCCGCGCCGCGTGCAATCGCCGCCGGAGTGAGTGCTGTGCTCCCCGCCTGCTTTTCCCCGAGCCGCGCCGCGATTAGCCATTTTTGCAGGCAATGCACCCTGCCTTCCTCCTCCTGCGCCTGCATCAGGCGGATGGAGTTACTCCCCATATCGATGACAAATGCATTTTTCATTCCGTTTTTCCCCCCGCACAAAGCGCGAACAATCAAAAGCCGCCGAATCAATCGGCGGCGTTCTTTTTACGAAAGATAATCTCGTCTTCCTTGACCCAGCCAAATTTTTCGCGGGCGGCCTGTTCGATGTATTCCTCTGTTCCGACATAGGCCTCCTGCTGTTCTAGGTCCTCCACCTGCTGTTCCAACGCGGCCTGCTGTTCCAACAGAGCCACCTGCTTATGCTTTTGCGAAACGATCGTGATCAGCTTGAGGCCGATCCCACTTAGAGCATAAATCGCCGCGACGCAGAGGATGATCCGGCACCAGTTCCATTCCCGGAATTTTTCCAGCAGCGGATGCGGCGCACGGTATGCGCCTTCCTCGATGCGGATATTGGCTGGACGGCGATTTTCCCGGGGGACTCCCCTACTTCGGCGACTACGCATCACTTCCCGCTCTGCCCTATTCTGCATCGGAACTCCCCCCTTCCAGCGTTGCATATACATTCTCAATATACATTTTTATTGTAGGAGTTTGCCCGCTGCTTGTCAACCAACCCTAGTCGTTTTTCCGTCGGAATTTCCTGGTAAATTTGTAAATTCTGCGCAAGAGGTGCGCCAGCAGCGCGTGCAGGCCCTGCCGATACAACAGTGCGCCAAGCAGCATGCCCAGCAAGTAGAACCCACGCAGACGCAGGTTCAGCAGGCGGTAGAAGACCCAGACCGCCGCTGCCGCATAGAACAGGCAGCAAAGCGCCTCTCCCACATTCCGCCAGAGCTGTCCTAAGCGCAACAGACGCGCCAGCCCTGCCCAGGCGAAATACAGGCATGCGCCGCCCGCCCCGAGATACACGCACAACAGGGCAACATAGGGTTGATTGAGCGTTCCCTCCATGCGCGTCAACGAAAGAGCTTGCCGAAAAAACCGCTCTTTTCCGCCCGCATTTCGGCATGATCGGAATAATCGACCGCCTGGATCGTGCCCTCGACGACGAGCTGCCCCGCCTCCAGATCCAGTCGCGCAATGTGCAGATCCTCGCCCATCACGGTGATCATGCCCATGGAGGTCAGAAAGATCACCTCATTCTCGTTGAAGCTGTCCACATCCTCTACGCCACTCACGCTGACGCGCTGCCGCCCGTCGATATGTACCGTGTGTTCGCGCCCGTCCAGGCGACGCAGTGCCTGTTGATTTTCCATGCTCCTTCTCCTTTGCAGTCTTTTACCCCATGCATATGCCGCCCCGCGCCGGGATATGCCGCCACATTGACATTTGCCGCCGCCGCCCCTACAATAGATATAATATTTGGAAAGGAATTTTGATGTATGAAATGCTTTTCTTGTCTGCGCAAGGGCGTCGCCCTCGCACTATTCGTCCTCCTTTTAGGGCTTTCGGCCTGCGGGAAACAGCCGGAAGTCGTCTCCCCTTCGCCCGAGCCTTCGTCGCCGGAGGAGAGTTCCTCCCTCCCGCTGCCCATTGTGCCGGAGCCTGATCCGGAACCGGTCTATATCTCCCCCACGACGGGACGGGAATTCTCTAAACAGCGGGAATTCTACCCCATTCTCGTCATGATCGAAAATTCGCGCGATGCACGGCCGCAGACCGGGCTCATGCAGGCGGATGTCGTGTATGAAGCGCCGGTGGAATCGACGATTACGCGCTTTGCCTGCCTGTTCAACGACACGCTGCCCACTGTCGCCGGGCCGGTGCGTTCTGCCCGGATGTACTACCTCGGCATCCAGCAGGAATGGGACAGCATCTTCATGCACTATGGCGGCCCAAAACTGGAGGGCAGCGAAGCCACCGTGTATGGGCGCAAATACGATTATATCCGCGTACGCATCAACGGCATCCAGGGCAAGTACGACAAGTTCTTTTGGCGATCCAAGGACCGCAAGTCGCCGCACAATGTGTATACCGACCTCACCTTTGTCCGCGAACAGTACCCGGACTTTGTGTCCGGCCGGACGCAGCATTGGAAGTTTTCGGCCACGCCCTCGACCTCGTCCACGACGGCCTCGCGCATTGACATCCCATTTGTGAGCAGCAAGACGCCCAATGTGGAATTCGCCTATGACACGGCGACGGGTACCTATCTGCGCTATGAAAACGGCGAGCCGTTCTATACCTATACCTTTGCGGACAACGGCAAGGAAAGCCAGAAGCAGCAGGTCGCCGTCAAAAACCTGGTCGTGGCGTACCTGCCCATGCGGACGCTCTCGGACGCCGACCATCACCGTATTTTCAACATGATCGGCGAGGGAAAGTGCGAATTCTTCATCGGTGGAAAACAGATCACCGGCACTTGGGCGCGCAAGTCCGCCTCGGACATCACGCGCTATTACGACGAGGCGGGCGAGGAGATCTGCTTCGCCCCGGGAAATACCTGGGTCGCCATCCAGCCTAAGGACAAGACCATTCGCGTCACACCGTGAGGGAGGCCGCCATGCAGATCCCCTATCAAAAAGCGCTGGATACCCTGCTTGCGCGGCTTGACGAGACGGGCGAGCGTCCCACGCTGCTCTTACACTGCTGCTGCGCGCCGTGCAGCAGCTATGTGCTGCAGTCCTTGCACGCGCATTTCCGTCTGGTGCTCTTCTTCTATAACCCCAACATCTCCCCGCAGGCGGAATACGACAAGCGCCTCGCAGAGCTCCGCCGGATGCTGGCGGATATGGGGCTTCTCGGGGAAGTCCACCTGATCGAGGGCAGGTATGAGCCGGAGCGATTTTTCGCGGCGGTGCGCGGGCTGGAGGACGCCCCGGAGGGCGGCGCGCGGTGTCGGGTGTGCTTTTCCCTGCGCCTCGGCGAGGCGGCCCGAAAAGCGGCGGAGATCGGCGCAGACTATTTCTGTACCACACTTTCCATCAGCCCGCACAAGGACGCGGAGCTGCTCGCCCAATTGAGCCGGCAGTTATCCGACCGCTTCCACATTCCCTGGCTGCCATCTGATTTTAAGAAAAAAGGCGGATACCAAGCATCGATCGCGCTCTCACGGCAATACGGCCTGTATCGGCAGGATTACTGTGGATGCGTATTTTCCAAGGCCGAGGCGGAACGGCGGCGCGCCAACCACATGTCACAATCCGTTTGTAAAGGAGAATCCCCATGCAATACCCCGAAAAATTGAACCTGGCGTTTTTGCCGACTCCGATCTATCCGCTCCCCAAGCTGTCCGAAAAGTATGGGAAAGAGATCTACATCAAGCGCGACGATCTGACCGGCGTCGAGACCTCGGGCAACAAAATCCGCAAGCTGGAATATTCCCTCGCCGAGGCGCTGCGCGAGGGAGCCGACCTCGTCATCACCTGCGGCGGCATCCAGTCCAACCACTGCCGCGCGACCGCCTATGCCGCCGCGCGCCTGTCGCTGAAGTGCTGCCTGCTGCTGCGCGGCAACGAGGCGGGCGAGCCGAGGGAAGGCAATTATTTCCTGGACAAGCTCGTGGGGGCGGACATCGTCATCCGCGATCCGGCAGTCTTTAACGGCCACGCGAACGAACTCATGGAGGCGATTGCCGAGACCTACCGCGCGCAGGGCTATCACCCCTATATCATCCCGATGGGCGCGAGCAACGGCATCGGCACCTTCGGCTATATCCACTGCATGGAGGAGATTCTCGCGCAGGAACAAGCCATGGGGCTAAATTTTGATACGCTGGTGGACGCGGTGGGTTCCGGCGGGACCTATGCCGGGCTATATGCCGGAGCTCAGCTGCTTTCCGCTGGAAAACGCATCGTGGGCTTCAATGTCTGCGACACGGCGGAACAATTCCGCCAGGAGATTACCGAGATCCTGCGGGAAACGGCGGGATACCTCGATTGCGCGCCCTTTGACCCGGCGGGGATCGAGATCATCGACGGCTATGTCGGCCGCGGCTATGCCCTGAACCGTCCTGAGGAGCTGGCAGCCCTCACAGAATTCGCGCGGATGGAGGGCGTTGTGCTCGACCCGGTGTACACCGGCAAGGCGTACTTCGGCATGATCCACGAGCTGGAAAAGGGCACCTTTGCGGACAGCCGCCGCATCCTGTTCCTGCACACCGGTGGGCTGTACGGCCTCTTCCCAAAGGAGGATGAATTTGGCTTCTAAGAAAAATTCTGCACAAAAAAAAGGCGCTTTGAAAGCGCCTTTTTTTGATTTCCTTATTCCCATACGGCATAGAGACTTCCGAACCGAGGTGTCAAGATACCATAGGTAAATACTCTTTGCCGGCATGCTTGTCGCACATTACCCGGCATAGGGAAGGGATTCAAAATACTCTGACTCGTCCACTCCGTTAATTTTTACCCCAAAATCCATCTCGTCCCCCGAAAAGGTGAGTTCGACAAGCACGATGCTATCCTCGTTCATAAGCTGCAATTCCACCCAATACAGAAATACTGCAAAGCGCACCGGAAACAGACGACTACCTGTCGGACCAGATACTGCC
>CAOKKG010000051.1 GCA_948468985.1 uncultured Eubacteriales bacterium
AAAATGAGCGCGACCGCCGTATGACGATCATGACCACGACCTTTATCCCCTGCGGGGCAAAGGTTCCGTTCATCTCGATGATTGCCGGCGCGATCTTCGGCAACTCGCCCTGGATTTCGACCTCGGCATACTTCCTTGGGATGCTCTCCGTCATCGTTTCCGGCATCATGCTGAAGAAGACGAAGATGTTTGCTGGCGAACCGGCGCCGTTTGTTATGGAACTTCCGGCATACCACTGGCCGACCGTCGGCAATGTCCTGCGGTCGATGTGGGAACGCGGCTGGTCCTTCATCAAGAAGGCCGGTACGGTCATCCTGCTCTCCACCATCCTCGTATGGTTCACCTCGTACTTCGGCTTTGTGGACGGCACCTTCCAGATGCTCTCGGAAGATCAGCTGGATAAATCCCTGCTCGCCGCAGCAGGCAGCGCAATCGCGTGGATCTTTGCGCCGCTCGGCTGGGGCACCTGGGAAGCGGCTGTCGCGTCCATTACGGGCCTCGTCGCCAAGGAAAACATCGTCGGTACGATGGGCATCCTCTATGGCGCAGCCGGCAATGTGTATACGACGCTGGCGCAGGTTTTCACGCCGGTCACGGGCTATTCCTTCCTGGCGTTCAACCTGCTGTGCGCACCGTGCTTCGCGGCAATGGGTGCGATCAAGCGCGAGATGAACAGCCGGAAGTGGACCTGGTTCGCGATTGCCTATCAGTGCGGATACGCCTATGCGGTGGCTCTCATGGTCAACCAGTTCGGCGGCCTGTTCACGGGTAACGTCAATGTGATCGGCCTCGCGTTCGCGGTGGCGATCCTGGCGGGTATGATCTATATGCTGCTCCGTCCGTACAAGGAAGCGACCAAGCTCACGACGAATGTCAAGGTAGGCTAAATGGAAAATCCGGTTCCGCCTTTGGGCGGGGCCGCAAAATAAAAAGGGCGGCGAAAGCCGTGAAAGGAGCTGACGCAGATGTTTGCTTGGTTATCGGAAAATCTGGCAACGATTCTCATCACATTGGGATTGGCCGCAGTTGTCGTCCTGATTATTCGGAGTATGCTCCGGGACAAGAGGAAGGGGAAATCCTCCTGCGGCGGCAATTGCGGGTGCTGTCCGATGAGTGGTGCGTGCCATGCGCACACGGCACATCCGGGCAAAGCCTCTTAACAAAGTTTTCAGTTTCCGGCGGGGATGCTCGGCGATGTCGCCGCCGGATTTGCCAATGAAGTGTGCGGCCGTGGGTGAGTAAGCCGGCCGTACCTGGCTTATGGGTACGGGAAACGCTCCAAGTATTGTGTACCATTGAAAATGAGAAAGACCGCAAAAATGACAAGTATCACAACCTCCTTTATACCCTATGATGCGAGGAGCGGATACTGGAACCCATCGCCGGCGCTGCGAAAGCGGCGTATGAACAGAGAAGAGCAGGAGAGAAATCTCCTGTTCTTTTTTGTACCGGGTTTTGCGCGTGAGGCAGGATTTTGCGCGCATAGGCAGAATTTATAAAGGAAAGACGATACCCGGCGGGGCACTTTGCCGGAGGAGATGGAGGAAAGCTATGGGACAGTATGGGAGTTTGCAGGACACAGCGACATTGCATAACGGGGTGAAGATGCCTTACTTTGGCTATGGCACGGTATTCATGGAGGAGCCGATCATCACCTGGGCGATCCGGCAGGGGATCCGCAGCATCGACACGGCGGCGGACTACGAAAACGAGGAGGAAGTGGGAAAGGCAGTGAAGAGTTGCGGTGTCCCGCGGGAGGAGCTATTTATCACTTCGAAGGTCTGGAACCGTGAACAGGGCTATGAAAAGACGCTCCGCGCGTTTGAGGCGTCTCGCAAAAAGCTGGGGCTGGAATACCTCGACCTGTACCTCATCCACTGGCCCTGCCCGGACTATGATCTGTATGTCGACACCTGGAGGGCGCTGGAAACGCTGTACCGGGACGGTGTAGTCCGCGCGATCGGCGTGTCTAACTTCTTCCCGGAATGGATCGAACGCATCCGGGAGGAGGTGAGCATCCTGCCCATGGTCAACCAGGTGGAATATAATCCATTTTATCAGCAGTGGGAGATCCGCGACTATTGCCGGGCGCACGGGATCCTGCTGGAGGCATATTCCCCGATGGCGCAGGGGACACTTGCGCGCAGCACATTGCTGTCGGCGCTGGCGGAGAAATATGGCAAGAACGCGAACCAGATTGCGGCGCGCTTTCTGTATCAGGAGGGCATCGCCATCATCCCGCGGTCGAGCAGGCCGGAACGCATCGCATCCAACCTGGAGATTTTCGACTTCTTCCTGTTGCCGGAGGAGGTGGAGGCGATCTATCGCCTGAACAACCCCTGCGGGCGCCGGGGTATGGATCCGTATACCTTCCACGAACTGAAAAGTTTGCGCGAGCAAATTGCAGAGCGGGAGGCCAAGGCGAAGGGCTGAGGCAAAACGCCGCCATCCTGGAACGGTCGTGCATGCGTTCTTATGGAAGGGCATGCGGAGCGGGAAAACCGGGAGACTCGATTTTGCAGAGATGCAAAACCGGAATTGCCTTTGGAGAGAAACCCTGCTATAATAAATGCATTCTCTGCACCAAGCGGGTGCACGGAAATTCATTGATGGGAATCGAGAGAGGATTATGAAAAAACAATTGCGTTTTTCGGAGACGATGGCGGTAGGCAGCATGCTGTTTGGCCTGTTTTTCGGCGCAGGGAACCTGATTTTTCCGGTGTTTATGGGGCAGGCCGCCGGTGCGCATATCTGGCAGGCGATCCTTGGGTTTTTGATCACGGGTGTGGGCATCCCGCTTTTGGGTGTGGCAGCGCTCGGGATGAGCCGCAGCGACGGCCTTTTGGAGATGAGTTCGCATGCAGGCAAGAAATACGGCATCTTCTTTACCTGCCTATTGTATTTGACGATCGGGCCGTTTTTTGCTATCCCGCGGTGTGCGTCTACCTCCTTTTCAGTGGGCATTCGCCCGATGCTGGATGAGGCGCAGGCCTCCTGGGTCATCTGGGTTTTCTCTTTGTTGTTTTTTGCGGCGGTGCTATGGTTCTCCTTGCGCCCCGGCAAGATTCTAACCTGGATTGGCAAGATCCTGACGCCGCTCTTTCTGGTGAGCTTGGGCTTGCTGGCGGTCACGGCGATTTTGAACCCGATGGGTGATTACAAGACAGTGACGCCGGAGGCGGCGTATGTAAACGGGGCGTTTTTCCGCGGCTTTTTGGAGGGATATAATACGATGGACGCGCTGGCCGGGCTGGCGTTTGGCATCGTCGTCGTCAACGCGATTCGCGGGCTCGGGGTGAGCGAACCGGAAGCCATCGCGGCCAATACGCTCCGCTCGGGGGTGTGTGGCTGCCTGCTCATGGCGCTTATCTACGGGCTGCTCACCATCATCGGCGCGCAGAGCCGGACGCTGTATTCCATCTGTGCGGACGGCGGCGAAGCGCTGTACCTCATCGCGCATCACTATTTTAAGGACGCCGGGGCGATCATCCTGGCGGTGATTGTCACGCTGGCCTGCCTCAAGACGGCGGTCGGCCTGATCACGAGCTGCGGCGAGGCTTTTCGGGAAATGTTCCCGAAGGGGCCTTCCTACCGGCAATGGGCGATCGGCTTCTGCGTGCTCTCCTTCCTGATCGCGACGCTGGGGCTCAGTGCGATCATCACCTATTCGGTGCCGGTCCTCATGTTCCTGTATCCGCTGGCGATCACAATCATCCTGCTGGCGTTTTGCGGGCGGCTGTTCAAAAACGACCGACGCGTCTATGTGTGGACGACGGCCTTCACGCTGGCGGCAGCGGTGCTGGACTTTGTAAAGGCGCTTCCGACAGGGCTGCTCCCGGCGGTAGTGCGGGACTTCTTCCTTGGCATCCGTGCCTGGCTGCCCTTTTCGAATCTGGGGCTCGGGTGGATCTGTCCGGCGGCGCTGGGACTGTGCATCGGGCTGGTTTTGCACTTTGTGTGCAGAAAAGATGTGGCGCAGGCGGCGAAAGTGGTTGAATAAAAATCAAGACGCGGTGGGGCGACCTGCCGCGTTTTTCATGAAGGCAGCGCAGGGTACGGGAAACTGTGGGGGAAAATACTTGCCCCGGTCAGGGAGATATGCTATAATGAGCATCCAATGCAAAGAAAATGTTTGTATGAGGGAGTAGCCTGCGGACAGACCGTTGAAATGTCAACATGCTGATTTTCAATCTGGCATTTCACAAAGTGGCGAGACTCATGAGCAGAAAAATGTGTGTGATCCCATTTTTCCGCTCATGGGTTTTTTTATGGGATAAGGGGGGAATTCTATGGATATTTGGGCGCTGTTGCTGTTGGCCATTGGCCTTTCGATGGATGCCTTTGCCGTTTCGATCTGCAAGGGGCTGGCCATGAAGAAGATCACCTGGCAAAAATCCTGCGTGGTTGGATTGTGGTTTGGGGGATTTCAGGCGCTCATGCCCATGATCGGGTTTTTCCTTGGTATCCAGTTCGAGGAATACATCACGGCGTATGACCACTGGATCGCATTCGGACTGCTTCTCCTGATTGGCGCGAACATGATCAAGGAATCCTTTTCCAAAGAGGAGGCGGACGAGAGCGATTCCCTCCGGTTCCAACACATGCTGCTGCTCGCGATTGCGACGAGCATTGACGCGCTGGCCGTCGGCGTGACCTTCGCCTTTTTGCAGGTCGACATCTGGAAGGCTGTGAGCTTCATCGGCGTTGTGACCTTTGCCTTCTCGGTGGTCGGGATGAAGCTCGGCAATGTCTTCGGCATGAAGTATAAGTCCAAGGCGGAATTCGCGGGCGGATTGATCCTGATCCTGCTGGGCGTCAAGATTTTACTCGAGCACCTGGGCATTTTATAAATCGAAAATGCGCCAAAAACGGAGGGATGCGTCCCTCCGTTTTTGGTTGCGCGAAATTACAGCAAAGTGATGGATCGCCCCTTGGAAGAGAGCTTGCCGTCCTCATTTAAGTGGCGGATCTCGCGCATCATGGCGCTGCGGTCGGTGCAGAGGTAATCGGCGAGCGCGCTTAATGTGAGCGAAAGCGTATAGCTGCGCGAACGGTTTTGCAGCGCCTCGTATTCAAAATAGGTCATGAGCTTGTGCCGCAGCGTCCGCTGGCTTAGGATATGGATGTGCATGGCCAGCATCTGCGCCTTGCAGGCCGTCATGTGGAATAGGTTGTTAATGAGCTGGCTGTGGTGTGCGCAGGCCTTGCTGCACGGTTTGACCAGGTGGTCGTAGCTTAAAAACATGATCTCGCAGTCCGTGATGGCTTGCACGGTGAATTCCTGCTCCTCGAGCGGGAGGGAAAAGACCTCGCCGAACACATCGTTAGTGTATAGCTGCTCCAGAATGGTGTATTTTCCGTCGGCGTCGATATAGGTGAGGTGCGCCTTTCCGGAAAGCATGATGCCGATGCGGTCCAGATCCTCGGAAAAGGTCATGATATACGAACCGGCCTCGAATTTTTGAGTGATGGGCTGAAAACAGTGGAGTATGCGTTCCCATTCCGCCGGCGAAATGTCAGAAAAAATCGAACTCTTTTGCATAAGCGCCCCCTTTGAAAGGATACTTTTTAAGTATACCGAGAAAAAGTTGCATTTGCAACGGAAATTGTGAAAATTTCTGCTATACTAGAAGTAACAAAGTGTTCCTCCCGCCGTGGCGGGAGGAACGCATCCCAAGGAGAAAGCGATGAACTACACGCGCAAAGTGATGAAGGATATTTTCTGGCTCGGCGGGAATGATCGGCGGTTGGCACTGTTTGAGAATCTATACCCGATCCCTCGGGGCATCTCCTATAATGCCTATCTCGTGCGGGACGAAAAAAACACCCTATTCGACACGGTGGATCATGCCGTGAGCGACCTCTTTTTGGAAAATCTCGCACAGGCGCTGGCGGGAGAGCCTCTGCATTTTGTGGTCGTACAGCATATGGAGCCGGATCACTGCGCGGCGCTCGGCGAGGTGCTGCGGCGCTATCCCGAGGCGGAGGTGCTGTGCAGCGCCAAGGCGGCTGTGATGATTGCACAATTTTTTGCGGAGGATTTTCATGCGCGCATCCGGACTGTCAAGGAGGGTGAGGCGCTGGAGACTGGACGGCATCGCTTCCGCTTTCTCATGGCGCCGATGGTGCATTGGCCGGAGGTCATGGTGAGTCTGGAAGAGCGGGAAGGTATCCTCTTTTCGGCGGACGCCTTCGGCATGTTCGGCGCGATCAACGGGGCGCTTTTGCGGGATGCTTCGGCGCTTTTGCCCGAGGAATGGGACGAGGCGCGCCGGTATTACACGAACATCGTGGGCAAATACGGTTCGCAGGTGCAGGCGCTTTTGAAGAAGGCGGCCGGGGCGGAGATCCATATGATCTGCCCGCTGCATGGGCCTGTCTGGCAAGCGGGGCTGCCCGTGCTGCTGGAAAAGTATGCGCGGTGGAGCAGCTATGCGCCGGAGGAGGCGGGCGCTCTGTTGCTATATGGGTCGGTCTATGGGCACACCGCGGCGGCGATGGAGCTGCTTGCGGCGAAGCTCACCCAGCGGGGTGTGCGTACGGCGGTATACGACCTCTCGGGGGTACATGGCTCTTATGCGTTGGCGGAGGCGTTTCGCTATAGCCACTTGGTGCTGGCCTCGCCGACCTATAACGCAGGGCTATTCCCGCCGGTGGAGGCGCTGATCCGGGAATTGCAGGCGCACAACCTGCAAAAACGCACGGTGGCGTTGGTGGAAAACGGGACCTGGGCGCCGGTGGCGGCTAAGAAGATGGCAGAGATGTTCAGCACAATGAAGGAAATGACTATCCTGTCCGCGGGGGTTTGCATCCGTTCCGCCCTGCGGGAGGAGCAGGTATCCGAGGTGGACGCGCTGGCCGATGCCTTGGCGGCCTCGGTCGCGCAGACAGCGAAAGAACTGTAAAATATCGATAGAAAAGACGACAATAAAGGAGAGAGAAAACATGGCATTGAAATTTTATGTGTGTAAGCATTGCGGGAATCTGGCAGTGATGGCGAAGGACAGCGGCGTGCGGCCGAGCTGCTGCGGCGAGGCGATGCAGGAGCTTGTTGCGAACACGACGGATGCGGCGCAGGAAAAGCATGTGCCTGTGATCGCGAAAAACGGCGACGCGGTGGAGGTTTCGGTCGGCAGCGCGGCGCACCCTATGGCAGATGTGCACTGGATCGAATTCGTCGCGCTGGAGACGAGCCGGGGGATGCAGATGCGTGCGCTCCATCCGGGTGAGGAACCGCGGGCGGAATTTTGCCTCGCGCCGGACGAAGAGTTGCTTGCGGCATATGCTTACTGCAACCTGCACGGGCTGTGGAAGGCGGAAGCATAACAAAAAACAGGAAGCGGCTGCGGAATTTTCCGCGGCCGTTTTTTTGTGCGCGTGGAGAAGGAAATATTTTTCGATGAAATTCACAAAATTTGTTGACGGCAAAAGTGGCAATGCTATAATATATATGAGAATATCTGAACAAAGTATGAATGTTTGTTCGAAAATAAAAAAACGGCGCTCAGGTATCTCAAGCGAGGAAGAGGCGTTTGCCAGAGAGGCAGATGGATACTTCCTCCGAAGTTTAGAATCATGAAAGGGGTACACACATGAAAAAGAGAACAATGGCATTGCTTTTGGCTCTCTGCCTGTTGGTGAGCCTGGTGCCGATGACCGCGTTTGCGGAAGCCGGCGACTGGGATCCAACGATAAGCTCGGGCAACATCCGGGGTTCGATCAACGCCGGAATGTCGTCCACGGCAAGCACGAGCAAATATTTGGGCGCGGGCGACATTCAGCTGAAGGTCATGCCGACCACGACGATCGGCAACGCGACCTATAACGCGATGGCGTATTGCGGCGTGAAAGCAGTCTCGAGCAATCCGAGCGTGGCCAGCGTCAAGAAAAACGGCATTGGCATCGGTACCTGGCAGGGCGGCGACTTTGACGGTGCGGACGCTTTGCAGGTCTTGGTGACGCCGAACGGCGTCGGTACGACGGTCGTGACCATCACCTTCTACTATACTTTCAGCCAGAGCGCGAATCCGTTCACGAACCGGAACGCGAAGTGGTTCTTAGGTTCTATGCGCTATACTGTGCAGGTGAAGGATCCGGATGCAAAGCCGGCTGGCCCAACAGAGGCGGACGCGAAGCGGTTCCGCAACTATGTCAACAGCACGAGCAGCAGCAAGGGCGCGGTCTATATCTGGTGCGAAGCGAACCTGAACGACCATGGCGCATGGTTTGACTACCTGACGGAAGTCCCGAACGGCTATTCCTTCGGCGAAGTTGTGAAAAACGACGGCCGGAACAGCAATGCGCCGGCGAGTGACTATCCGTGGATGTGCATCATGACGGTCAATCACAACGCCTATCTCAACGCATACAACGAAGAACTCGGCGGTGAAGTCGGGACGCACTACCTGAAATACCCGAAGACCACGACGACCGAGGTTGCGTGGTTCTATGGCGACAACGGCTGGGTATACCAGGCTTCGAACGCGCCAGTATACATCGATGTTGTGCATGAAAAAGTGCGCGAGGAATTCACCGTGACTTATACGGACGGCGTGGACGGCGAAGAAGTCTTTGCGGACGAAGTCTATACTGTCAAGGAAGACGACGCGACCCCGGCATTCCAGGGTACGCTGGAGAGAGAGGGCTATGTGTTCGCAGGCTGGACACCCGCGGTGACGGACACTGTGACAAAAACCGTTGTCTACACGGCGATTTGGAAGGAAGACCGCAACAACAACGGCACCCCGGACGAGGACGAAGAAAAGTACACCGTGACCTATACGGACGGCGTGGACGGCGAAGAAGTCTTTGCGGATCAGATTTATGCGAATCTGCTTTCCGGCGATGCGACCCCGGCATTCCAGGGTACGCCGGAGAGAGAAGGCTATGTGTTCGCAGGCTGGACGCCTGCGGTGACGGACACTGTGACAAAAACCGTTGTCTACACGGCGATTTGGAAGGAAG
>CAOKKG010000052.1 GCA_948468985.1 uncultured Eubacteriales bacterium
GCACGGTATCGCTACCGGTGGATTTTGAGTCCACTACGTCTGCCAATTCCATCACTTCGGCTAACAGAACATATCATAGCAGAAAAACGCGGGCGCGTCAAGGATTAAAGAGAGAAAAATGGACGAAATTCAATGCCTGAAACGGGCACAGCGGGGCGACCTGGCCGCCTTTTCCGAATTGCTGGAGCGCTACCGCACGAAAATATATGCCGTCGCGCTGCGCTTTTGCCGCAACGCGCAAGATGCGGAGGATGTCGCCCAGGAGGCGGCCATCAAGATTTATCGCGCGCTCGGGCGCTATCGGGCGGAGGCAGCCTTTTCCACCTGGGTCTATGCGATCACGCGCAATGCAGCGATGGACTTCCTGCGCCGCCGCAAAAAGGTGCAGGAGGCCGAGTACAGCCTGCCGCTTTGGGAATTTTCTCTGGTGCTGCCCGAAGCCGGTGTGCTGGACGCGATGGCGATGCGAGAGGGGCTGCGCGCGCTGTATGCGCTCATCGAGGCGCTGCCACCGGCGCAGCGGGAAGTATTGATTCTGCGGGATGTCGATGGATACGCCTATGAGGAGATTGCGGAACTACTTGGCATCTCGCTCGGCACGGTGAAATCGCGCATCGCGCGGGCGCGGGCGGCCGTCCGGCAGGGCTATGACCGGGCGAAGGAGCAGACAGAAAAATGAGGAGAGACAAATGGCAAAGACCTTGGTTTTGATCGATGGAAACAGCCTGGTATTCCGGGCCTTTCACGCATTGCCGCCCATGAATCGGGAGGACGGCACGCCGGTGAACGCGGCCTACGGATTTTTTACAATGTTGTTGCGAATCTTGGAGGAGCGCACACCGGACTATCTGGGTGTGGCGTTCGATGTCGCGCAGCCGACCTTCCGCAAGAAGCTGTATCCGGACTATAAGGGCACGCGCGCCAAGACGCCGGAGGAGCTGCTTTTGCAGATCCCGCTCATCCAGCAGGCACTTAGCAAGCTGGGCGTCCGCGTGCTGACGCTGCCGGGGTATGAGGCGGATGACATCTTGGGTACTCTGAGCACCCGGGCAGAGGCGGAGGGCGTGTTTTCCTACCTCTATACCGGCGACCGGGACGCATTGCAGCTCATCTCACCCGCAACACAGGTGATGCTGACCCGCAAGGGCGTGAGTGAGGTGGAGGTATACGATGCGGCACATCTGCAAGAGGTGCTGGGGCTGGAGCCGTGGCAGATCATCGACATGAAGGGGCTGCAGGGGGACGCCTCGGACAACATCCCGGGCATCGCCGGAGTTGGTGAAAAGACGGCCCTCAAGCTGCTGCACCAATTTGGCAGCGTGGAAAACCTTTATGCGCATATCGATGAACTTCCCAAAAACAAGATGCGTGAAAAGGTGGAAAACGGCAGGGAGAGTGCGTTTTTCTCCAAGCAGTTGGCGGCAATCGAGCGCGATGCACCGCTGGAGCTGCCGCTTTCGGCGCTGGCCTTTGCGGGGCTTGCAGACGAGCCGCTTTTGGAAGTATTGGAGGACTTCGGGTTCCAATCCATTGCGAAGCGCATGGGGTTAAAGCGGCAGCCCGCGGCCGAAGCGCCCGCGCAGCGAGAACTTGGCAGTCTGGAGGATGTCCGGGCGCTCTGCGACCGGGCACGGGCGGTGGGGCAGCTGGCCATGTGTGAAGCAGAGGGAAAGCTCTGCTTCTATTCCGGCGGGGGCGAGGAGGTCTTTCTCTCCCTACAGCCCGATCTGTTCGGAGAGCGGCTGAGCCTGGCGCAGGCAATGCCGGTCCTGCGGGAGGTCCTGGCGGACGAGGCGGTCGAAAAGACCGTGTATGATGCTAAGGCGCTCCTGCACTTGTGCGCGGCGCAGCAGGCGACGCTTGCGGGCATCGCATTTGACACGCTGCTTGCGGACTATGTGCTGAACCCGACGCGGCGCGACTTTTCGCTCGGCAATCTGCGTGAGGTCTATGCGGCGGCCGGGAATGCCGCGGCGCTTCCCGTCCTGCGGGCGGCGCAGGCGGCGGCAATCCGGAAAAACGACCTTTCGAAGGTGTTTTACGAGATTGAAATGCCGCTTTGCCGCGTGCTGTTCCAAATGGAGCAAGAAGGTTTCGCGATCGACACGGTGCTTCTGGACGACCTGAACCGGGACTATGCCGCGCGCATCGAGGCAGTGCGAAGAGAGATCTATACCCTTGCGGGGACGGAGGAATTCAACATCGCCTCGACAAAGCAGCTGGGGCAGATCTTGTTTGAAAAGCTGGGGCTGCCGGTCGTCAAAAAGACGAAGACCGGCTATTCCACCAATGCAGAGGTGCTGGAGCGCCTGAGCGGTATGCACCCGATCGTCGACAAGATCGGCGAATTCCGCCTGCTCACCAAGCTCAAGAGCACCTATCTAGACGCGTTGCACACGCTGGCTGACCCAGTGACGCACAAGGTGCACACTACCTTCAGCCAGACGGCGACAGCGACCGGGCGCATTTCTAGCCTGGAGCCCAACTTGCAAAATATCCCGGTGCGGTCGGAATTCACTTCGCACATCCGGCGCCTGTTCGTTCCCTCGCGCGAAGGAGGGTGCATCGTCTCGGCCGACTATTCGCAGATCGAGCTGCGCGTGCTGGCGCATATCTCCGGGGATGCGCACATGTGCGATGCCTTTTTAAAGGAGGAGGACATCCACGCGCGTACAGCATCGGAGATCTTCGGCGTGCCGCTTGCAGAGGTGACGCCCGAGATGCGCAGCAGCGCCAAGGCGGTCAATTTCGGGATTGTCTATGGCATCAGCGACTTCGGCTTGGCGCGCAACCTCGGCATCCCGCGCTTTCGGGCGGAGGCGTATATCGAGCGCTATCTGGAGGAATTTACCGGTGTGCGCCGGTATATGAAGGAAATTGTGGAGCAGGCGCGGCGGGAGGGCTGTGTGCGCACGCTCTATGGGCGCATCCGCTATATCCCGGAGATCGCCGCCAGCAATTTTAACCAGCGCTCGGCGGCGGAGCGCATCGCGCTCAATACGCCGATCCAGGGGACGGCCGCCGACATCATCAAGATCGCAATGATCCACGCGGCAGCGGAGTTGGAGGCAGAGGGACTCTGTTCGCGCCTGATCTCGCAGGTGCACGACGAACTCATCGTCGACACGGCGCCGGGCGAGGAGCAGGCGGTGCAGGCGATTTTGAAACGGACGATGGAAAGCGTGATTGCGCTGGAGGTGCCGCTCAAGGTCAATGTCGCCTGCGGAAAAAATTGGGCGGAGGCGAAATGATGGAAGTGATCGGACTGACGGGACAGATTGCAAGCGGCAAATCGACGGTTTCCGCCTATCTGCGGCAAAAGGGCTTTGCCGTTGTGGACGCGGACGAAATCGCGCACGAGGTAATCCGGCGCGGCGGACGGGCGTATGCGGCGGTCGTGCGGCAATTCGGCACGGAATTTGTGGGCGCGGAGGGGGAGATCGACCGGCGAAAACTCGGGCAGGCAGTCTTTGCCGACCCGGAAAAGCTGGCGCAGCTCAACGCAATCACACACCCCTGCATCTGCGCGGAGATCCGCGCGCGCCTGGCGGCGCAGCGGGGAACCGTTTTTTTGGACGCGCCGCTTTTGGTGCAGGCGGGGCTAGACACGCTGTGCGGGGAGATCTGGCAGGTCACGGCCGCAGACGACATCCGCCTTGGCCGAATTCAGGTGCGTGACGGGCTGGATGCGGATGAGGCCCGGGCGCGCATGCAGAGTCAGGCCGGCGTGCGCATGCCCACAGACCGGCTGGTTCACACGATCGACAATTCCAGCGATACCGCGGCGCTGTACCGGCAGATTGACCGCCTGCTTGCGGGGAGGACACCCTATGAAAACGCGTAAGAAACGGACGGCGGCCGCCCTCTTGCTCCTGCTGTTTTTGCTGCTCTCAGCCGTGGGGATATATGGCTATCTCCGGGTGCGTTTTCCGCTGCGCTATGCGGAACTGGTGCAGACCTATGCGGCGGAGTATGAACTGGAACCGAGCTTTGTGCTGGCGGTCATCTGGGCGGAGAGCTCCTTTCGGCCGGAGGCGACCTCGCACGCGGGTGCGCGGGGGTTGATGCAGCTCATGCCCGCGACGGGTGAGTGGATTGCGGGCAAGCTGGGAATCGAGGACTTCACAGCTGACCGGCTCTATGACCCCGAGACCAACATCCGCCTTGGCTGTTGGTACCTCGGGTATCTGCGGGAGCGCTTCGGCGGCAACGAGGTCAAGATGCTCGCAGGGTATAACGCCGGGCCCAATAATGTGAAAAAATGGCAGGAAGAATGGGGCGAAGGGCACGAGCCCACGGCGGCGGACATCCCCTTCCCCGAGACCGAACAATATGTAAAGAAGGTGTGCAATGCGAAACTTCTCTATGCGTGGCTATATCATCTGGAAGAGGCGGGCGCTTAGCCTGCTGTGCTGTCTGCTCTTTTTGTTCGCGGGTTGCGCGAAGGACTCGGGTGTGGTGGATATTTTCGGGAGCACTTCCGACATTCCGAACGCGAGTCAGCTGCCCCTCCCCAACACGGCGGACGGCGAGACCGGCGGGACGCTGCGGCTCAACCTGCCGGACATCGCTTCGCTGCACCCGCTGGAGCAGGTGTCGGAGGCGGTGGGCAACCTGTTTTCGCTCCTGTTCGATCCGGCGATCCGCGTGAATGCAGACGGGAGCTGCAGCGCGAACATCTTGGAGAGCTGGGAGATTTCCGAGGACGGGAGCGAATACACCTTCTCCATCCGCAAGAATGTGGCCTTTCACGATGCTTCCTATGGGACGGTCGACGCGGAGGACATCCTCTTCTGCTTGGACTATATCGTCAAGCACGAATCTGCCGCGCTGCATGCCTATGTCGATGGCGTGGAAAGCTATGAAAAGGTGGATGATCTGACGATCCGTGTGCGCACGAGCGGCAAAAAGCGCAATCTGCCATACCTGTTCAGCTTCTATGTCGTGCCGAAGGAATATTATGCCCAGAAGAAGGCTTCAACCAAGGCGCTGCCGGTGGGGACAGGCGCGTATGCGGTGGAAAGTTATGCCGAGGGAGAGAGCATGCGCCTCGTGCGCAATGTCTCCTGGTGGAAGGTGGCGCCCGCCTATGCGGCCATTGAGCTGACGCCGGTGGCAGAGGGCCGCATCGCGCTCGGGAGCGATGTCTTTTCGGACTATGAGATGCTGTTCACCGATTCGCTGGCGGCGGGTAGCCTCGGCGTCGCGGGCAAGGTGGATGTACACCAGATCCGAACGCCGTACCTCACCTGCCTGGTGCCCAATGTCTACAACCGGGCGATGGGGGATGCCAACCTGCGCCGCGCGATCGCCTATGGCGTCGATCGGGCGAAGCTCATTTCCTCGACGCTGATGGGCCTTGGTGAGGCGACGGTGACGCCGCTCTCGGAAAATTTCTGGGCGGTCAACAAGACGGCACAGTCCACCGCGGCGCAGGACAAGAGTTTGGCGCTTTCCTACCTGGAAAAGGCGGGGTATCGGACGGCGGAGGACGGCCGACAGTATACGATCAACAGCGATGGGACGCGGGGCTATCTCTCTCTGCGGTTGCTGTATACGCCAAGCGACGGCGCGTATGACCTGAATGGGGCGGTCGCACAGGCCATCGTCGAAAGCCTGGGTGAGATTGGCATTCGGGTGGAACTCGTCTCGCAGGACGCCGATACCTACCTTTCAACGCTGCAAAAAGGCAATTTCCAGCTGGCGCTTTGCCAATTCTATATGTATGCAGATCAGGACCTCCGCTTTTTGTTCCGCGACGCCTGCAATTACGGAAATTTCCACGATTCGGCATTGCAGCAGGCTCTTACGGCCTGCGCTTCGGCACTTTCGGAGGAGGAGGTTCAGGTGGCCTTTACCGAGCTGCAGACGCAGCTTGCCGAAAAAATGCCGGTCATCGGGCTGTACTATGCAGAGCATTGCCTGCTTGCCGATAGCAGTATTTCCGTACCATCGAAGCTCTGTTTTGCAAAAGTTTTTCAAAATATCAACGAGTGGAAGCAAAAATAGCCAAAAAAGCGGATAAATAAAATGCGACGGACGGCGCATACTATCTCTAAAATCAAAAGGAGGTAAGTTGTATGTCCAAGAACACGCCGAATTATAACATTCGCTGCTGCGTCACGAGCTGCGCGAACCATTGTGCGCAGGAGGAATACTGTGCGCTCGACTGTGTGTGCATCGGCACGCACGAGGCGCATCCGCAGATGGAGGAATGCACGGATTGTCAGTCCTTTATCCGCAAGTAATGCGCGGGCAAGCAAAAAGCAGACGAGGGAATCGTCTGCTTTTTTGATGCAAAAAATGGTGGAGGGGTGGTTTATGCGCAGTTTGGCTGAACATACCGGGAGAAAAAATCCTTTCCGTGTTGCCGCAGGGAAACAAGTCTGTTTGCCCTGCGGGAAGAAGCGGCCGTTCCGCATAGGGAAGGCGTCATCTGCGCCGGGCGCGCCGCAGGAAGAACTTGATCTCGGCCAAGTATTCCCGTAGTAGGTTATTAGGCAGGAACTTCCTGTTGGAGGGGGCGGCGACGCCAAAGACCGGGGAGAGCCCGCAGGCCTTGGCAATCTGCATGGCGCGGAACAGGTGGAAGTTGTTGGTGACCAGGCCGACGCGCGCGCCGGGCGGGAGGAGTGGCAGGCAGTTCTGGATGTTCTCCTCCGTGCTGCGTGAGGCACATTCCAATATGAGCCGCGCGGAGGGGATGCCGCGCTGCCGCAGGTAGTCTGCCATAGTCTCCGCCTCGGGTTGGGGTTCGTTGGCCCCCTGTCCGCCGGACAGGATGCATTGCGTGTTCGGATTCTCCCGGAGATAGGTAAGCGCACGGTCGAGGCGATGTTGCAGCACGGGGCTTGGGCCGTCTGGGCGTACCTGCGCTCCTAGCACGAGCAGGTGCGAGAGCCCCGGCCTGACCGCGGCGCGCGCCTGGGATCGGACGCGCAGGCAAAAGGCGCAAAACCCTGCGAGAAATACTGCTAGGAGGGCGAGCATGGCATACAGCACGCCGGAGGGGAGGAAACGATCGAGCGAAAACCAGATTCCGACGGATACGGCGAAGAAGCCGAACGCCAGCGCGAACCAGACGGCAAAAAAATGCGTCCCAGAGCGGATGCGGCGAATAGTCAGGCCATAGCGGGCACAGAGAATCGCCGCGTCGAGAGCGAAGAGGGAGAGCAGAGTGCGAAGCATGCGAAGGACTTCCTTTCCGGGTGTTTTCTTTTATTATACTATGCCGCACCCGGTTTGCAAAGCGGCTTGCCGCCGCCCTTTTTGCTGGGAAATGCAGGATTTGCCCGATTGCAATTGCACGCGGCTTTCGTTATAATAAAAATATTGCATATATACTATGGTAGGCGCCGAGTTCGGGCGCTGAACAGGAAAGAAGGAACACAGAATGAAGTACGATTTCGTGTCGATTATGGATCGCGTCGGCAAGGATGCGATCGCTGTCGAAGGATTGGGCAACGGCAAGGCGCCGGGCGCACCGAAGGAAGGCTTTGACATCATCCCCATGTGGGTTGCGGATATGAACTTCCCGACCGTCCCCACCATCCCGGAGGCCATCATTGCGCGTACGCAGCACCCCGCTTACGGCTATTTTGCCCCGCGCAAGGAATATTTTGACTCGATCATCCGCTGGCAGGAGACGCACAACGGTGCAACTGGCCTCACTGCGGACTGCATCGGGTACGAAAACGGTGTGCTGGGCGGCGTGGTGAGCGCGCTCAACATCTGCTGCTCCCGCGGGGACAAGGTGCTTTTGCATTCGCCGACCTATATCGGCTTCACCGGTAGCCTAGGCAATAACGGCTACGAAATCGTACATAGCCCGCTCGTCAAGGACGAAAACGGCGTGTGGCGCATGGACTATGCGGATATGGAACAAAAGCTCCGCGACGAGCACATCCATGCGACGGTGTTCTGCTCGCCGCACAACCCCTGCGGCCGCGTTTGGGAGCGCTGGGAGATTGAAAAGGCGATGACGCTGTTTGAAAAATACGATGTCACGGTGATCTCGGACGAGATCTGGTCGGATCTGACGCTGTTCGGCAACAAGCATGTGCCCACGCAGTCGGTTTCGGACTATGCGAGAAACCACACCATCGCGCTGTATGCACCTTCCAAGACCTTCAACCTGGCCGGGTTGGTGGGCAGCTACCATATCATCTATAACCCGACGCTGCGCGACCGTGTGCGCAAGGAAAGCTCCCTGTCGCATTACAATTCCATGAATGTGCTGTCTATGTACGCCCTAATCGGCGCGTACCGCAAGGAGGGCGAGGAATGGCTGGAGGAGCTGCGCGAGGTGCTGGGCGGCAATGTGGAATATGCCTGCAACTTTATTCGGACGCATTTCGAAGGCGTGGAATGCTTCCAGCCGGAGGGCACCTACATGCTCTTCCTGGATTGCACAAAGTGGTGCGAGGCGCACGGCAAGACGATCGACGAGGTTGAACAGGCAGCCTGGGATGTGGGCGTCGCGGTGCAGGACGGCCGGATGTTCCATGGACCGTGCCATCTGCGCATGAACTTGGCGCTCCCGCTTTCGAGAGTGCAGGAAGCCATGGCGCGGTTGGAAAAGTATGTGTTTTGCAAATAAAAAGCACGAAAAACCCCGATGGGCCGGATGGCTCGTCGGGGTTTTTTGTTTGTGGGTTACCGGAGGACGGTGCCATCGGCCAGCATGATCGTGTGGCCGTTCAGGTGGATCGTTCCGGCGTTCGAAAGGCTCGTGACCATGCAGTCGCCTGTCTCTTCCCATGCGCATCCCTCCTCGATTGTGATGACGGCGTGCGCGGCGTCCGTGCTGCCGCCGCCATTCGGCGCAGAGAGAGCGTTGCCCTCGCCGTTGGGTGCGGCCACATCATTG
>CAOKKG010000053.1 GCA_948468985.1 uncultured Eubacteriales bacterium
CATCGACGCATTGCAGCGCGTCCAAAATGCAGACGGCCCCCCGGGCGAAGCCCTGCGCATTGGAAAGAGCAAAGTAGGTGGGCAACTCTATTACCAGGTCGGCTCCTCCGCGAAGCGCCATCCGGGTGCGCGCCCACTTGTCGAGCAGCGCCGCTTCGCCGCGCTGCACGAAGTTGCCGCTCAACAAGACGATTACTTTGTCCTCCGGATTTCGGCGGGTCTGGCCCAGGTGGTAGGCATGGCCGCTGTGAAAGGGATTGTATTCTGCGATGATCGCATAGATTTTCATAAAAATTCCTTTTCAAAACGCGTAATTTCATGTATAATTATAGGGTAACTTGATTATAGCAAATTTTGCTCCCCCTGGAAACAGCGGGGGCTGATTTATGGGAGGAAGGTAGTATGACATACATCTTGGTCATTAACGCCGGCAGCTCTTCGATCAAATATCAGTTGATCGATATGGATACCGAAGCCGTGCAGGCGAAAGGCCTGGTCGAACGGATTGGCATCGAAGGTTCTGTATTGACGCACACGACGACGGGCAAGGAAAAGTTCGTCCTCAAAAAGGACATGCCCGATCACGGCGCGGCGATGCTGGAAGTCATCAAGGCGCTTACGGACGCGGAACACGGCGCGGTCAAGTCCATGGACGAGATTCAGGCGATCGGCCACCGTGTGCTTCACGGCGGTGAAAAGTTCACGCAGCCCTCGCTTGTAAACGAGGAAGTGCTGGACGGCATCCGCGAGTATATCGAGCTCGGGCCGCTGCACAACCCGGCAAACATCAAGGGCATCGAGACTTGCATGGAACTCATGCCAGGTAAGCCCAATGTCGCGGTATTCGACACGGCGTTCCATCAGACGATGCCGGATTACGCCTACCTCTACGGCATCCCCTATGAAGCATACAAGGATCACAAGATCCGTAAATACGGCTTCCATGGCACCTCGCACCGCTATATCGCGATGCAGGTCGAAAGAAAGCTCGGTCGCAAGGACCTGCGCATCGTGACCTGTCACCTCGGCAATGGGTCGAGCCTCGCGGCAGTCAAGAACGGCAAATGCATCGACACGACGATGGGCCTCACGCCGCTTGAAGGACTCATCATGGGCACGCGCTCGGGCGATATTGATCCGGCGGCGATTCCCTATCTCATGAAGAAGTACAACATGACAGCGGAGGAGACAGTCACCTATCTCAATAAGAAGTGCGGCGTGCTCGGCATTTCCGGTGTAAGTAGCGATTTCCGCGACCTGGAAGATGCGGCAGAGGCGGGCAATGAAAAGGCGCAGCTCGCGCTCAACATGTTCACCTATCGCATTAAGAAGTACATCGGTGCATTCGTGGCGGCGATGGGCGGCGTGGATGTCATCGCATTTGCCGGCGGCATTGGGGAAAACGACCATATCGTCCGCAAGGCGTGCCTCGAGGGGCTGGAATTCCTGGGCGTCAAGATGGACGAGCAGGCGAACAATTCCCGCGGGGAAGCGGATTTGACAGCCGAGGGTAGCCAGGTGAAGATTCTCGTCATCCCGACGAATGAGGAACTCATGATCGCGCGCGAGACCAAGTCGTTGGCGCTCTGAGAAAGAAAAATAGGTTGACAATACATTTCCTAGCCCATATAATCAATATGGCTAGGAAATGAGGTCAGATTGATGAAAATAGATGTTACCGCTGCACTGGATCATCCGGGAGAAAGATATGCGTTTTCCCTACAGGAATCGCCTGTGGATTGGGAATCGCCGCTCGGTGTCGCCTTTTTGGGGGATATTTCCTTTTCCGGAGAATACTGGTCAGAAAAGGGCAGCGTGTACATAACCGGGAAAATCGCCGCAACGGTGGATGCCCAATGTTCCAGATGTCTTGCGCCGGTGGAATACCCGCTGCTCCTTTCAGTAGAGGGAAAGTTCGCCCGGCAGGAAGATATAGAAAACGATGTGTATGAAATGGCTGGGAAACAGTTGTTTTTAGACAGGTTCATACTCGATGAAATATCGCTGGCGTTGCCGTCGCAATACCTGTGTTCCTCGGATTGCAAGGGACTTTGTCCCAAGTGCGGGGTCAATCGGAATTTCGAGCAATGCGATTGCGATGTTTCCTCAAATGGGCTCAACCCGTTTGAGAAGCTGAAAGGCTTGTTTTAATTACAACGAGGGAGGTGTTATCATGGCAGTACCATCTAGAGTTACATCCAAAGCGAAGGGCCGCAGCAGAAGAGCTCACTGGAAGCTTTCTTCTCCGAATCTGGTAGAATGCCCCCAGTGTCACGAATCCATGCTGGCGCATAGAGTATGCAAGAATTGCGGATACTATGCTGGCAAGGCTGTTGTTGAAAAGAAGTGATCGGGCAACCGATGTTCTGTACATACAAATCAGCGAACAAATACAAGCAGAAAAAGTGATTTTTCCTGCTTGTATTTTTTTATGCGTTTTTTCCCAAAGTGTGCCGCATATCGTATACTTGTTTTTGACGAAATTGTGCAAAGCAGAGGGGAGAATGCCTTGAAAGACAGACAAAGTCGGTTTTATCCCTGGCAATCGCGCTCATGTGGTTTCCCATCTATGTCTATGTGCCGGCACTCAGCACCTATGCGGAGGGGCTCGGCGCTTCCGATACGCTTATCGGGACGATTCTGAGCGCTTATGGCTTTGTGCAGATGCTATTTCGCCTGCCGATTGGCATCGCGGCAGATCTCACGGGACGGCGCAAGGCGTTTATACTGGGCGGACTAGAGGCGGCGATGGCCGCGGGTGTGAGCTCTATTTCTTTTGCGATCCGGCGCTGCTGGTGCTGTGTCGCGCGCTTTCCGGGCTTTGCGCCTCGACTTGGGCGGTGTATATGATCTGCTTTGGCAGCCTGTTTTCTGAGGAGGAGCAGCCGCAATCCACACGGACGCAGCGGCTTTCAGCACAGGCTTTCTGGCAGCTCCTGAAAAATCGTGACTTTGACTTCGATGCAAAAGAAAAATCCGAATCTTTTCAATCGAAAAAATTCGGATTCCTATCTTGGTGGGAACTACTGGACTCGAACCAGCGACCCCTTGCGTGTGAAGCAAGTGCTCTCCCAGCTGAGCTAAGCCCCCAAGTGGTGGAGATAAGGGGATTCGAACCCCTGACCTTTTGACTGCCAGTCAAACGCGCTAGCCAACTGCGCTATACCCCCAAACAAATAATATTTTAGTGGTTTTCTTTGCATTTGTCAACTGGTTTTGAAAAGAAATTTGTCTTTCTATTTGTTAGGGAATCAAGTATAATGTAGCTATATCATTTTCCACACAGAGAAAGGGTACGACAATGGCAATTTATTTCTATAAAAGCGAAAGCGGCGACGGCTGGCAGAATCTGGCGACGGACGCCTATTTTTTGGAACACCTCTCGCCGGAGGATATTTGCCTGTATTTCTATATCAACAAGAATGCGGTCATCATCGGCAAAAACCAAAACGCCTGGAAGGAATGCAACCTAGATGCGATGGAGCGGGACGGCGTGCAGCTTGTGCGGCGGCACACCGGCGGCGGTGCGGTCTATCACGACGAAGGCAACTTGAATTTTTCCTTTATTATGGGGGAGGACGAGTATGACCTGGCGCGGCAGATGCGCGTGATCCTGCGGACAGTGGAAAAATTCGGCCTGCATGCGGAGCTTTCCGGCCGCAATGACATCCTGGTGGATGGAAGGAAGTTTTCGGGCAATGCGTTCGGCGTGGCGCATGGCATGCGCAGCCATCACGGCACGATTCTTGTCAATGCCGATCTTTCCAAGTTAGGCAATTACCTGAATGTGTCCAAGAAAAAGATTGCGTCCAAGGGCGTGAGCTCGGTGCGGGCGCGTGTCTGCAACCTGGCGGAATTGGCGCCGGAGATCACGGTGCCGCAGGTTGAGGAGGCGCTGAAGGCGGCGTTTGCGGAGGAATATGGCGCATATACGCCCTATGTATTCACTGAGGCGGAAAAGGCAGAGATCGCCAAAATCTATGAGACGCAGGCTTCCTGGGAATGGCGGCTCGGCAAAGCGCCCAAGTTCGATTATGCGTTGGAGGAACGCCTCTCCTTCGGGGAAATCCAGCTTTATTTCGGCTTGGAACAGGGGCAGATCACCGAGTTGAAGATTTATTCCGATGCGCTGGACACGACGATCACAGAGCGCATTGCCAAGGCGCTGTTGGGGGCGCGCTTCGTGCGGGAGGAAATGGCTGACCGCCTATTTGCGGCGGCGGAGGCGCAGCAGGATCCCGTCTTGCAGGAGCTGGGGAAATACATTTCGTCCGTAGAGCTTTGAGGGAAGCAGCACGAGAAAGAGCCTGCCGCGGCAGGCTCTTTTTGTATGCTTTTTAAGTGCGCCCGCACTGCGGCAAAAGTGCATTTCCTGCCACGGAAGCGATGCGCCTGCGCACCGATTATCGGTGCGCAGGCGCAGAAAAGCTCGCAGCTGGCTGCCTTTTCCGGTACAGGTATAAATGCCTGAATGCCCGAGATGAAAGGAAAGGAAAAGACGGCGAAGCAGAGATAGGCGGGGACATAGCTGCCGGTGAGGTCTACTAGGATGCCCGGGAAGGCTTCAGAGGCCAAGGAGTAGGCACTGTGAAAGAGTTGGATGCGCTGCAGCGCCTGACTATAGGTGGCGCATCGGAAAAATTTGTCGCCCGCATTGAATAGCCGACGGTAGATAGCGGAAGACATAGCCCACGGGAGGTCATGGCGAGGTAGAGAATAGCAGGCTGCTGCGTACACACTAGACAGCAGAGAAGCTGGCCGATGATGACAGCTCCACCGAAGAAGTAGTTGGCGCGGTAAGCGCCGATGCGGTCGACGACATTCCCATAGAGAAACCTTCCAAGGGAAAGCAGGATGCCGAAGAGGGAGAGGGCGGAGGCGACCGACAGGGAGAAATAATCCATAAAATAATTTATACATATTTTATGGATAAATGGCATGAAGCGCGAGGGAAAGCGAGGCACAGAGCGGATTTCACTGCCGCAGGGTGTTGACAAAGAGGCATATAAAAAAGAGGCATCCGGGGGACGAATGTCTCTTTCTGTTTTGAAAGCATTACTGTACCGCTTCCTCCAGGGTCGCGCCATGCTTGTTAATGAGCGAGGGGATGGCGATCCAGTCGCCCGGAATCTTGTGTATTTCCCGGGAAAAGGCTTCGGCAAAGGATGAAAGCTCGCTGGCCTTGACAAAGCAGAGCATGGAAGGGCCGGCTCCGGATAGGCAGGTGCCATAAGCGCCGAGCGTCTGCGCCGCCGATGCGACTTCGTCGTACCCGGGGATCAGGTGCTTGCGGTAGGGCTGGTGCAGCCGGTCGTCCAGCGCCTGCGGCAGCAACGCATAATTCTGCGTATAGAAGGCCGCGGTGAGAAAGCTCATGCAGGAAAGGTTGTGCACAGCGTCTGCCATCGTGACCTTTGTGGGCAGCGCCTGGCGGGACTGCTTGGTGCTGAGCGCAAAGGAAGGATAAGCGATGCAGACGGCGATGTCGCCTTCGACCGGGATCTGCAGAGTCGTGATGTTGCCTTCGTTGTTCTGATTAATGCACAGCCCGCCATAGATGGCCGGCGCAACATTGTCCGGGTGTCCCTCGATCTGTGTGGCAATGTCCAGCATCTGCTTTTTGGATAGCCAGAGGTTTAGAAGTGTATCAGCGATGAGGATGCCGCCGACGATGCAGGCGGCAGAGCTTCCCATACCGCTCGTCATGGGGATATGATTATACTGCTTCATATAAAATGGCGGGAGCGCGCGCCCGGCGAGGTCAGCCGTCCACTTGGCCGCCGCATAGATCATGTTGCTCGAATCCAGCGGGATACGCGGATTGGGCTCGGCCAGCTCGATTTGAAGCGCTTCGGCGGGGCAGAAGAACAGTTCGTTATATAGCTCCAGCGCCAGACCGGCGGTATCGAAGCCTGCGCCGAGGTTGGCGCTGGTCGCGGGGATCTTCAAAAGGTGCATGGGTGCGTTTGCTTGTTCGTTCATAGACAGTTCTCCGGTTGGATCGAGGGTAGGATGGCCTGGATGGCTTCGCGGGAGGCGAGCGTCGTTCCGGGCAGGGAAATGGTCGCGGCGGAAGCGGCTGTGCCGAGCGCGAGCGCATCGCGCAGGGAAGCACCGGCATGCAGGGCCGAGAGCAGCCCGGCTAGCATGGAATCGCCCGCGCCGACGGTGGAATCCGGCTTTTGCACGACGGCCTTGGTGAAATAGGCTTCCTTATTGCCGATGATGAGTGCGCCGTCGCCGCCCATAGATACGACACAAAGGCCGACGCCCTGCCGCAAAAGCGCACGGCAGTCGCGCAGGATGGCGGGGATGTCCGCCGCGGAATAGGCGTTGCCCGTCAGCTGCGAAAGCTCTTCAAGGTTCGGCTTGATGAGGTAGGGGCGTTCCCGCACGCCCTGGCGCAGCGCTTCGCCAGAGGCGTCCAGCACAAAGTGGCAGGGAAAACGCCGCATGAGCTGCGCATAGTAATCGGGTGGGCAGCCTTGTGGCAGAGATCCGGTCAACACGAGCGTGTCCTCCGGCCGCAGGCGAGCCGAAAGCTCCGCCTCCAGCTGTGCCAGCGCTTCGGGGGAAACGGCGGGGCCGGGCTCATTGACCTCCGTCGTGACAGAGGCGGCGCGATCGACAATCTTGAGGTTGGTGCGCGGCTCACCCGCAAGGCGGACAAAGGAGGTAGGAATGTCCGAAAGCCTGCGTTCGATCGCGTCACAGCCTTCCCGACACAGGAAACCCGCAACTTCCACGGGCGTGCCCAGCCGGTGCAGCACGACGGCAAGGTTCAGCGCCTTGCCGCCGCTCTGCAAAATGCTCTTTTGGGCGCGGTTGGTACCGCCATAGGCAAAATTTTCAACATAGATGGTCTTATCCAGGGTAGGATTCAAATAGAATGCATAGATCATAGGCTATCTCCCGGAAAGCAAAAGAATATGCCCTATTATCTCACACTCCGAAAATAAAATCCATCCTTCCCGCAAGAAATTGTTTTCTTTTTACACAGATATCTGCTATAGTATAGATAATAGAAGTTTTGAAATTTTGCTTTGGCATGACGCATTGGTCGGCTTTAGCGTGAAATCATGGAGGCATGGAACAATCGAAGAGTCATGACTGAATAAGAAAAGGAAACATGGAGGAAGATTATGAAGGTTTACGACGCTGCAAAGATTCGTAATATCGCTGTTGTGGGACACGGTGGAGACGGTAAGACGACACTTGTGGAGTCCTTCCTGTTCGACGCGGGCGCGATTGAGCGCAAGGGCCGGGTAGAAGACGGCAACACCACGACAGACTTCGATCCGGAAGAGGTTAAACGCGGATTTTCTTTGACGGCCGGGCTGGCTCCTGTGGAGTGGAAGAGTGAAAAGTTCAATTTCATCGATACGCCCGGGTACTTTGATTTTGTCGGCGAGGCGACACAGGCATACGCATTAGCGGACAGCTTGCTCATCGTGTCGAACGCGGCGGCGCGTCTGGAAGTGGGCGCGGAAAAGGCGTTTGCGGCGGCACGGCGGATGAAAAAGCCCGTCTCCTTCATAGTCAACCAAATGGACCGGGAACACGCGCACTTCGGCAAGACCGTTGCGCAGTACCGGGAAAAATTCGGTTCTGGCATCACAGTCGTTTACATGCCGATCATGATCGACAGCGTGTTTTCAGGATATATAAAAAAACAAGAAAATAAGGCGTATATGTTAGAGGGAAAGGGTGTTAGGGAAAGCCCGATTACGGAGGAATTCGCCGAGGAAGTCGCGGCGTACCGCCAAAACTTGGTAGAAAACGCGGCGGCAAGCGACGAGGCGCTGCTCGAAAAATTCTTTGCCGGGGAGGAACTGGATCAGCAGGACATTTTCCGCGGGCTTAAGACCTGCGTTGCGTCGCGGGACATTTTCCCTGTGTTCGTCTGTTCGGCGGAGGAGGACAAATGTGTCCGCGAATTGATGGACGGGTTAATTTCCATCCTGCCGACGGCGGCGGACGCTGCGCCGGTGCAGGCGCAGAACGCAGCGGGCGAGACGGTGGAGGTCTCTGTGACGGACGACGGTCCCTTCGCCGGGCAGGTTCTAAAGACGATTGCTGACCAATTTGTCGGCCGGATTAGCCTTGTCAAGGTGCGGCGTGGCAAGATCACGCAGACAGATC
>CAOKKG010000054.1 GCA_948468985.1 uncultured Eubacteriales bacterium
CGAGAAAGAAGGGCAGCAGGTTGCGTGCCTTGCGGGATTCGGATTGCATAAAAATTCTCCTTTGCGCATTTCATTCTAGCAGGAAGCGGCGGCGGATTCAAGAAAGAATTGGCAAAAAAAATAGGCTGCCGCGCAAAAAAGGCAAAGCCCAAAGGCTTTGCCGGAAAAGTTATCCACATCGGTGGATAACTTTGTGGATAACCTATGGACAACCTGTGCATAGGGTGTTCATGCCTTGTGAATTTCCTTTTTCCAACTGCGGCGGCGGCGGACATTCATCTCGCTCTGGAACAGCCCCCACATGTTTTGCACATTGAGGTTGGTCTCCAGCTCCGGGCCGGTCTCCGCAAACAGGATATGGTCAGCCTTGGCGCGGTGATAGATGTCGTTCATGAGTACGGCGGGCAAGCCGCTCTTGCGGTAGTCGCCGCGCACGGCCACGAGGTACATGTCGAGGATGCGGGGGTGGCGGATGGCGCGCAGCAGGTGGAACCAACCGGTCGGGAACAGGCGGCCGCGGCACTTCTTCATTGGCTCAGCCAGGCTCGGCGCAAGCACGCCGAACGCCGCGAGCTTGCCCTCTGCGTCTGCGATGAGCGAGACATACCGGAGGTTGATGAGCGTCAGAAATTGTGAGGTGTAGTATTTGATCTGCCGCTCAGTGAGCGGAACGACGCCGTAGAGCTGGCTGTATTCGCTGTTGATGAGCCGGAAGATCTCGGGGATCCAGGGCTTCAGCTGCCGCTTGCTTTTGAGGTCCACAACCCGGAAGCCGCCACGGGAGAGCAACCGGTCACTGATACGAGCCATGCGCGCCTCCTCGGGCGACTGCATGGTGATGATGTGCTCCGTCCAGTCAGCCTCCTTTTCAAAGCCATAGCGCTGCATGAATTCCGGGTAATAGGGGAAGTTGTAATAGGTGATGAACATGCTGTCGCGCTCAAATCCGTCGACGAGCATGCCCTCTTTATCCAGGTCACAGAAGCCAATCGGGCCGACGATCTCGCTTAATCCCTGCTCGGCACCCCATGCCTCGATTACGCCTACGAGTGCAGTAAAGACCTCGTAATCTTCGACAAAATCCATACGAGTGATACGGATCTTCTTTTCCCTCCAGCGTTCGTTGGCCTTGTGGCTGATGATGCCGCCGATGCGGCCGACCGTCTTCCCGTTGCGCCGGGCGAGGAAGAAGCGCATGTCACAGTATTCAAACGCGGGGTTCTTTCTGGCAGAGAGGTTGGAAAGCTCGTCTATGACAAGCGCCGGCACATACTGCGGCACCTTGGCATAGAGGCGGTTTGGGAATTCGATGAATTCCAGCATGTCCCGGCGGGAATGCACTTCGTAGAGTTCGATCATAGCAATAAATCCTTTTTTAATAAAAATAATGAATACAAATGCCGTTTGGCGGCATACTAGAAACAGATATACCTTAGTATATCACAAATCCCATTTTTTCATCTTTTTTCTTCCCATTTTCAAAAGAAAAAGCAGGCAATTTGCCTGCTTTTTCTTTTATTTTGGCGTTTAGCTCTGTGCAGGTGGGTCTCCCGCAGCGGGTGCTTTGCTCGAGGGAGCGCCTGCCTTTTTGCGCCTGCGGCACAGCCGGACGATGCCAAGAACGGCGAAGGTAACCGCGCCAATAAGCAGCAGCACGGGCAGCGCCGAGACGAGCACGACGACAAGCCCCTCAAGGAAGCTGCGCAGCGCGCGCAGGGTGAGTAGCAATCCATTTTTTATGCGTGTGCCAAGGTCATCCGCCGCATAGGACACAGCGCTTGGAGATACAACCTCATAGAGTTTAATCTGTACCGTGGAATAGGCGATATCTCTATCCAGCGAAGCCTTTTGCCCTTTTAGGGTGTCGAGGTCGGAGAGGACTTCGCTCATCTCCTTTTCCAGTGTCAGGAGATCTTCCAACTTTTCAGCTGAAGCGAGGTATTCCTCCAGCTTGGCATAGCGAAGCTCCAGCGCGTGGATACGCACATCCAGGTCGTAATAGGCGTCGGTATTGTCCTCGACCTCCAACCGTTTTTCCACAACCTTGCAGCGTTCGGAAAGATCCGACAGGAAAGTCTCTAGCTTTTCCACGGGGATACGAAGCTCCAGATACGAATAGCGCCCTGTATCGCCGGAGCTTTCTGGCGCGGTGCCGGAGGTGGATTCTTGTGCGAGGTATCCGCCGGCCTCGACAAGCTTGTTGTTGATCCAGGTATAGTCATCGTGATAGGTGTCAGTGCGGATGCTTAGGCTCGCGCGATAGATGAGCTTTCGATCCGTAGTTTTGCCGGGGACGAGGATATGTTCGCTCTCCGAGCTACTCTGTGAGGAGGTAGGTGGCTCTTGTGTGCTATCTGCTCCATAGTAGTTGGCGGCATTTTTGTTATAGCCGGCGGCACAACCCGCGAGCAGCCCAATGGCAAACAATAGGACGAGCAAAAGTGAAAGAATGCGTTTCAAAGAATTTCCCTCCCTTAGTGAATCTATCTTTGAGACGATGGTCCCTTCTATAAAGTTCCCGGAATAGAAAAAACGAAAAAAAGCTTTATTTCAAGCCAAAAATCGGGTGCGACCACTTGCCAAAGGGAAACGGGTAGTGTAAAATAAATCGTTAGATTTTGATATGGAAACGAAATTTTTGAAGATATAAAGAAGGTGGAATTCGTGAAGAGAGAAGATTTGAGAAACATTGCCATTATCGCCCATGTCGACCATGGTAAAACGACGCTGGTCGACGAGATGCTCCGGCAGGGCGGCGTTTTCCGCAGCAATCAGGTCGTGGAGGACCGCGTCATGGACAGCAACGATATCGAGCGCGAGCGCGGCATTACGATTTTGGCAAAGAATACCTCTGCATTCTATGAGGGGGTCAAGATCAACATCGTGGATACCCCCGGCCACGCCGACTTCGGCGGTGAGGTCGAACGCGTGCTCAAGATGGTCAACGGCGTGCTGCTGCTGGTCGATGCGTTCGAAGGGCCGATGCCGCAGACGCGCTTCGTCCTGCAAAAGGCGCTCGAATTAAACCACAAGGTCATCATCGTCGTCAACAAGATCGACCGCCCGGATGCCCGGCCGGACGAGGTGACGGACGAGGTGCTGGAACTGCTGCTGGAACTCAACGCGACGGACGAGCAGCTGGACAGCCCGATCGTGTATTGCTCCGGCCGTGCGGGCACGGCGAGCCTCGACCCGGCGCAGCAAGGAGAGGATCTAAAGCCCCTGTTTGATACGATCCTGTCGCACATCGACCCGCCGGAGGGAGACCCGACGGCGCCCTTGCAGGTGCTGGTCTCCTCCATTGAATACAACGACTATGTGGGCCGCCTGGCCATCGGCCGCATCGAAAACGGCGAGCTCAAAAAGGGCATGGATGTGGCGCTCGTGGACTATCACGACGAGAGCCTCAAGGAACGCGCCAAGATCAACACGATCTATCAATTCGCGGGCCTCAAGCGCGAGGCAGTGGACAGCGCGAGCGCGGGCGACATCGTGTGCTTCTCGGGCATCGGCGATGTCAACATCGGCAACACCATCTGTGCGCCCGAAAAGCCAGAGGCCATCCCCTTCGTCAAGATTTCGGAACCGACGGTGGAAATGACCTTCTCGGTCAACAACAGCCCGTTTGCAGGGCGGGAAGGCAACTTCGTCACTTCCCGCCACCTGCGCGACCGCCTGTTCGGCGAGCTCAAGAAGGATGTGTCCCTCCGCGTGGAGGAGACCGAGTCGCCGGATTCCTTCCGCGTGCTTGGCCGCGGGGAAATGCATCTGTCCATCCTGATCGAAAACATGCGCCGCGAGGGCTTTGAGCTACAGGTGAGCTCGCCCAAGGTGCTGTTCAAAACAATCGACGGACAGCTACAGGAGCCGATGGAGCGGCTGGTGTGTGATGTGCCTTCGGACGCCGTCGGGAGTGTTATCGAAAAGATCGGCGCGCGCAAGGGCGAGATGGTGCAGATGCACCAGGTCGGCGAACGCATGCGGCTGGAATTTTTGATTCCCTCGCGCGGGCTGTTCGGGTATTCCAACGACTTTTTGACGGATACCAAGGGTGAAGGCATCATGAGCACGATCTTCGAGGGCTATGCGCCCTATAAGGGGACGATCGCCAAGCGCAGCATGGGCTCGCTCATCGCGCACGAGACGGGCGAGGCCGTCACCTATGGCCTGTTCAATGCGCAGGATCGCGGCACGATGTTCATCACGCCGGGCACGCCGGTCTATGCCGGCATGATCGTCGGATGCTCGCCCAAGGCGGAGGATATTGTCGTCAATGTCTGCAAGAAGAAGCATGTCACCAACATGCGCGCTTCGGGCAGCGACGAGGCGCTGCGCCTGACGCCGCCCCGCATCTTCAGCCTGGAGGAATGCTTGGAATTCATCGGCGACGACGAACTGGTGGAGGTCACGCCCAAGAGCCTGCGGCTGCGTAAGCGCATCCTCGACCACACGATGCGCATGCGGGCGCAGTATAACAAGAAGAATCAGCAATAACCCGGCGACCGCCGGAATGCAAAAGAAGCGCCCCTGGCGCTTCTTTTTTATGCTGTTTTTGTGGAACCCTCCCGCGGCAGCAGGCGTTGGGCGACGAGGCAGAGGAGGGCAAAGCCTAGCAGCATGAGGAGCATGCCCGCCGCGACATCGCTCAGGAAATGTTTTCCGACGACAATGCGCGAAAACCCGGCCAGGCAGACATACAGCGTGGACGCGATGCCACACGCCGTGCGGCGCTTTTGCAGCCGCGGGAAGAATTCAGGCAGCAGCAGGAGGAGCCAGACGCCGCAGGCGGCCGCCGTGTGGCCGGAGGGGAAGGAGGAACCGCCCTGTCGCGAAAAGGCATACCATGGGGCGAACGCACCGCGCCCGGCCAGAAGGTCCTCGAACCGGGGGCGTCCGGCGATTGCCTTCAGGCTCTGCACGAGGGCGAGCTCCCACACAAGATAGAGGATGCCTAATAGGGAGAGACGCAAAAGAGCCCGACGCGTGTCCGCGGTTGCCCGCCGGAGCGCGCAAAAGGCGGGCAGCGCCCCGCCCAGCGCGCACAGCAGATAGGCGGCAATTTGCACCGCGGCGGCGGAGCGGATGCCGCGCTTTCCCAAGTAGTGGAACACGCTGTAGGTCATGCCGAGCAGGACGGCGCACCCCAAAAGGAGCAGCAGTGCGCGCACGGATTTTCGCCCCGCCTGCGCCGCTCCCGCAAGCGCGGCCAGCGCCAGCGGCGCATACAGCGGCAGGAAGCAGACCGCTTCGAGGATAAACCCCAGGGGCGCGCGTTCGCGGTATACCGCCCGGGACAGGGGCAGGTCAAAAAAGCTCCCGAGGAGCAACGCCCCGAGCGCGAGCAGCAGGGCGAGGCTGAAGAACAGCCGGTTTTTGCGCAGGATGGACATAAAAACACCTCCGAGCAGGAATGGTATCATGTATTTATCATACCACGACCGCGCGGGGAAATCCACGCCCGCCTGCCTTGACAGCGTCTTTGTTGGCGTGATAGCATAGTAAAATCAGAAATTTATACCATACGGCCGAACCGGTTGGAAAACAGTGAGGGAGCAATGAAAATACAACGGAAAACAACAGCTCGCTGGGCGTTTGAACTCGCCTGCTATCTAGTTATGCTCATACAGGGTGTGCAGCTCGCGGGATATCAGTACAGCCTCATCTATATTACAGAGGAATTCCACCTCACGGACACAGCGATTGGCCTGCTCAGCTGTATGCAGTTTTTGCCGACGCTCGTGGTGCCGCTCCTGTGCGGGGGGCTGCTCGATCGGTTTGAGAAAAAAAAGATCGCGGCGGTCTGCGTGGGGCTGTTCGCGGTGGGGTGTGGGCTCATCGCGGTTTCGGGGAATGTCCTCTTGTTGGCCGGAGGGATTGGGCTGTTGGTATGTGGGACGGCGATGCTCCCGGCGCTCATGACGACGCTGCTTGCGGAGACCGACCCGGCGCGCAGCAATTACTATGCCAGTATGACGGAGGTGTTTTACAGCATTGGCACGGTCGCTTCGCCGCTTGTGCTGTCTTTCCTGATTCGCCGGGGGATGCCTTGGTGCGGGCTGTACCTTGCGCTGGCCGTCGGGGCGGTGGGACTGATAGCCGCGTTTCTTCGTATGCGCCCAGCCATCCGTGTGGAGCTGAAAGAGGCGCCGGGGGAAACGCCGGAAAAGTTCCGACTGGGGACATTGGCGCTGCTGTTCATCGCATTTGGGATGCTGCATACCATGATGGAGGCAGGCTTTACGACCTTCCTGTCCACCTATTTCGCGCGTCTCTCGGACGAGACCGGCGCGAGCCTGTCTATTTCCATTGTCGGGCTCACCATGGTCGTGAGCCGTATGGTGGCGGGACGCATTCGCCGGTACAAGGAACGGATCGCAGCGATGTGTGCGGCGGGGGCTGCGTGCGCAGCGCTTGCGATGGCGCTGCTCCCTGCGCGTGGGGTGGCACTTGTGTGGTGCGTGTTGTTCGGGTTGATTGCGGGACCGTGTTGGCCGATGATGATGAGCCTCGCGATCGATTCCTTTCCGGGCTCCGCCGGGCGCATGACGACGCTCATCCTGGCGGGTGCGGGCTTGGGTGGGTTGGCCGTGAACCTCGGGATGGGGTTTTTTTCGGATGCATGCGGCGTGGCGGCGTCCTACCTTTTCCCTGCGGGCAGCGCATTGCTGTGCGCGGCGGTGATGGCGGGCATCGCCCGCTGCCGCAAAAAAGACGGCGCAGGGGTTTGAAAAACGCCGGGAATTAGGATATGATATAAGGTAAGAAAAAAGTGGAGCGCATGCACTCTCGGACGCGCATAGGCTCCATGAAAATATACGATCCGGCAAGAAAGGAAGAACGGTATGAGCGAGATTTTGGGCAACGCACCATCCGAAGAGACAACGAAGAGAGCGGAGAACTTTATTCAGGAATTCATCGAACAGGATCTGGCGGAGGGCAAAGTGCAGACAGTCAAGACCCGTTTCCCGCCTGAACCGAACGGATATTTACACATTGGTCACGCCAAGGCGCTGTGGATCGACTTCAGCACGGCGGAAAAGTATGGCGGGAGCTGCAACCTGCGCTTTGACGACACCAACCCGGCCAAGGAGGACGAGGAATTCGTCGACGCCATCATGGAGGACATCCACTGGCTCGGTTATTCGTGGGACAAGCTGTGCTATGGCTCCTCCTACTTCGACCAGTGCTATGAGCTGGCCATCAAGCTCATCCAAAAGGGCGTGGCGTATGTGGACGACCTGTCGAAGGACGAGATGCGCGAATACCGCGGGACGCTCACCGAGCCGGGCAAGAACAGTCCGTTCCGCGACCGCAGCGTGGAGGAGAACCTCGACTTGTTCACGCGCATGAAGAACGGCGAATTCCCGGACGGCAGCCACACGCTGCGCGCCAAGATCGACATGGCTTCGCCGAACATCAACATGCGCGACCCGGCACTGTACCGCATTTTGCACATTTCGCACCATCAGACGGGCGATACATGGTGCATCTATCCGATGTATGACTTCGCGCACCCGATCCAGGACGCGCTCGAGGGCATCACGCACTCGCTGTGCT
>CAOKKG010000055.1 GCA_948468985.1 uncultured Eubacteriales bacterium
AAAAGCTTATCATTAAGCCCTCGTGGGAGGAGCTGCCCGCGGGCAACACGCGCATTCCGTTGGAGATTGACCCGTCCTCCAGCTTTGGCACGGGTACGCACGAGACGACGCGGCTTTGTCTTGCCAGCTTGGAAAAGGTTGTGTTCCCAGGCGCGACAGTGCTGGACATGGGATGCGGAAGCGGCATTTTGGCGGCGGGCGCATTGCTGCTCGGCGCGTCCAGCGCGCTTTGCGTGGATGTGGAGGAGGACGCCATGCGCGTCACGCGCGAAAACATGCTGCGCAACGGCATCCCGGAGACTCGCTTTGCCACGCTACTCGGCAACGCACTGCTCCCAGGGGAGGTGCGCGATCAGGTCTGCGCCGGGCAATACGATGTGATCGCAGCGAACATCGTCGCGGATGTCATTTTGGCTATGCAGCCGCTGTTCCAAAAGGTTTTGAAAAAGACGGGCAAGCTCATCGCTTCAGGCATTATCCTCGACCGATTGGAAGAGGTGCGCACGGCCTATGAGCAGGCAGGCATGCCGGTGGAGCATATCTGCATCGAAGGGGAGTGGGCGGCGCTCACGATCGGGTGCTGAGATGAAGGCGGCATATTGTACGCTGGGGTGCAAGGTCAATAAATACGAAACGGATGCCATGACGGAGATCCTGGAGGCCGCCGGATACGAAACGGTGGATTTCCACGACCGGGCGGATGTGTATATCATAAATACCTGTACTGTCACGGCGGTGGCCGACCGCAAGTCGCGGCAGATGATCGGACGCGCGGCGGAAAAGGGCGGCAAGGTATGCGTCTGCGGGTGCCTGGCGCAGCGCGATGCAGCGGCGATTTTGGCGCATCCGGGTGTGGACGCGGTCGTCGGTTCGGCCAACAAGGGGGCGATCTTGGAGATTATCCGGCGCTTGCAGGCCGGGGAGGAAAAGATTGACGCCGTGGCGGCCATTGCGCACGAGCATCGCTTTGAGCCGCTGCAGATCTCCCGGAGCCATGAACGCACGCGCGCGAACATCAAGATCTGCGACGGATGCAACAACTATTGCAGCTACTGCATCATTCCCTATGCGCGCGGGCCGGTGCGGTCGCGCCCGCTCTCGGACATTTTGCAAGAGGCGGCGCGGCTCGGGGAAAGCGGTGTGCGCGAGGTCGTGTTGACGGGCATCCATGTGAGCTCCTACGGCAAGGATTTGGAAAACCTCGGGTTTATCGATGTGCTGGAGGGGCTGCAGCAGGTGGGCTCGATCCGTCGCATCCGATTGAGTTCGCTCGAACCATCGCTGTTGACGCGGGAATTTTGCCATCGGGCGGCGGCGCTTTCCAAACTGTGCCCGCATTTTCATGTGTCGCTGCAAAGCGGGTGTACGACGGTGTTGCGGCGCATGCACCGCAAATACACGGCGGAGGAATACGCCGGGTATATCGCCAACCTGCGGGAAGTGTTTGACAAGCCGGCCATCACGACAGATGTGATCGCGGGCTTTCCTGAGGAAACGCCGGAGGAACACGCCGAAACGATGCGCTTTTTGGAATCAATCGGTTTTGCCAAGCTGCATGTGTTCCCGTATTCCCGCCGGGAAGGGACACTGGCGGCGAAGATGCCCGATCTGTCGGGCGATGTCAAAAAGCGGCGCGCGGCGGAAATCATCGCATTGGGACAGAAGATGGGCGAAGCCTATGCCGAAAGCCTTGTTGGCAGCGAATGCGAGGTGCTGCTGGAGCAGGCGGTGTGCCCCGGGGTATGCGAGGGGTATAACGAACGCTACCTGCACTGCGAAGTGCCGGGGGAAGCAGGCGAGATCTGCCGCGTGCGGATCGATCATATCCAAGACGGCAGAGGAATCTGCCAAAGAATCTTGTAACGAAAGGAGAAACGAGTATGGGAGATTGCATTTTCTGTAAGATCATCGCCGGGGAGATCCCGTCGAACAAGGTCTATGAGGACGACGAAGTGCTGGCATTTTGCGATATTACGCCGCAGGCGCCGGTACATATCCTCGTCATTCCGAAGAAGCACATTTCCTCGATCCTGGCGGCGCAGCCGGAGGATGCGGCGCTGCTCTGGCATATCACACAGGTGATCCAGACGGTGGCCAAGGAACAGGGACTCGCGGAAAACGGGTTCCGCATCGCAGTGAATACCGGGCGGGATGGCGCGCAGTCGGTGCCGCACCTGCATTTCCACATCCTGGGCGGCCGGGCGATGGGGTGGCCGCCGGGCTAAATGGATGCGCAATTTCTTGCCGGGCGGAGATAAAAAAGTTGACTTTGCGTCTCGGGTATACTATAATAAATTTTGTCGGCAAATGTTTCGTTCGCCGGCTGCAAAATTCTCCCAGACAGTAACAGTAATTTTGCGAAGTTGTAACGAAGAGAGGGGGGAAAAAGATGTCTGAAGTACGCGTTGGTGAAAATGAATCTTTGGAAAGCGCCCTGAGAAGGTTTAAGAGAAAATGCGCTCGCGCAGGTGTTCTCGCGGAAATCCGTAAGCGTGAGCACTATGAAAAGCCCAGTGTAAAGAGAAAAAAGAAAGCTGAGGCTGCAAGAAAGAGAAAACACTGATTTTTCTGAATGCATAGGCAACGGGATCTCCCCCGTTGCCTTTTTTCGTTGAAAAATTTCATGATGCGGCGCGCCGGTTCATAGAATAGAACATGGGTAAGAAGGAAAAACGCAGAGGATTGGGCGCGGCAAGGCGGGTATTCCGGGACGGCCTGCCGCCGGAGGTCGCGGCCGGGCAGACCCTCCTGCGCACCCTGAACCGGGACGGGTGTGTCATCGAGGGTGCATATCAAATGGAGGCATATCAAGTGGACCGCATCCTGCTCCGCGTCGGGTTTGGCCATTTGGAGGTCGTCGGCCGCGGCCTGGAGATCGAACAGATGGAAGCGTCGCTGCTTTCCCTGCGCGGCGAGTTGGACAGGATCGAATACCGGCCGTAGGTGACGGGAGGGAAAAATTGTACATATGGTATTTTTTGCAGGGATATGCTATGATGGAACTGGAAGCGGCAAATATCGACCGCTTACTCTGGGAAGTGTCCCGCAGAGGGCTGCGCTTGCGGCATATCCGCCGTGTGTCCTATACGGTGTTGCGGGCAGAGGTGCGCCGGGGCGATCTGCGGTCCTTGAAAGACATTCTGCGGCGGCAGGGCGGAAGGATGCGCATCTGCCGCTGGCGGGGGAGTTGGGCGCTGGCAATGCAGCTGCGGCGGCATATCGCCCTGGCGGGCGTGATGTTGCTCGTGGCGGCGGGGGCTTGCTTCCTGTCGACGCGATGCCTGCGCATCGAAGTAGTGGGCAACGAACGGGTGAGCGAATATGAGCTGTACCATATCGCGGCGGAACAGGGGGCTGTGCCGTTTTCGGCCAAGCGCCGGGAGACACTGTGCGCAATAGAGCAGGCGGTCTGGGCGCGCTTCCCGGAGCTCACCTATGTCTATGCCTCCTACGCGGGCGCGTGCCTTCGGTTGGAGGTGCGGGAACCTTATGTGGCGCCGGAGGTGCATGCGCTGGAGCCCTGTTCCATCTATGCAGCGCAGGACGGCGTAATCACCTCGATCACGGTGTGCCGCGGCAAGCCAGCGGTGCAGGTGGGTGACCGTGTAAAGGCGGGCGATCTGCTCATCGCGGGCGGATATGTTTTGGGCGAGCAGGAATTCTGTGTCCACGCCGACGGAGAAGTGACGGCGCAGGTCGATTTGATGACCTCCTGCCTGTTGGGCGGAACATATACGGAGTGGAGGCCGACCGGGCGGGAGGCGCAGGGGCGCGTAATGCGGCTGGGCCGCCGGGAGATCCCATTGGACGGTGGCAGTCCTTTCACCCATTTTTCGACGGAAGCGATGCTGTCCGCCGCCGCGGGGGAAAATTCGCCGCTGTACCTTGCCGTGTACGATGTCGTATACCGCGAAACGGAAGAGGTCTATTCCGAAAAGAAGAAGCAGGCGGTGGTGCTGGCGCAACAGGAACAGAGCTATTTTGAAATGGCGGCGCAGCTGGACAGGGAGGCAGAGATCCTGGCCTTTGACACGCGGGAGATCCCGGTGCAAGCGGGGATCCGACTCCTCATTACGATGCGGGCAGAGCAGCCAATCGGCCGGGTGGGCGAGGTCAACGCGTCCCTGCCGGAGCAATCTTAATACATACGAGGGAACAAGTTGGAAAACAATACGGTAGAACTTCTTTATACTTTCGATTCGATGGAGGAGATGCAGGAGGTCTTTGGCAACTTGGACGCAAACATCCATCAGATCGAACAGCAGAGCGGCGCGGTGATCGTGGCGCGGGAAAACGAAGCGGTGATCCGGGGAAGCTATGCGCAGTGTGAAATGGCCAAGCGCGTGTTGGAGGAGCTTTCGAAGCTCTACCGGCAAAGGGAATATATCGACGAGAGCAAATTAAGCTACTTGTTGGACATCGCGAAGGAAGGCGACACGCCAATGGGCATGGATGCGATGGCGGGCGTCGTCGCTTTGACGCACAAGGGAAAGCCGGTCAAGTGCCGCACCTTTGGGCAGAAACGGTATATGGAGGCGATCGACAAAAACACGGTCGTCTTTGCGATCGGTCCGGCCGGAACGGGTAAGACCTACCTGGCCATGGCCAAGGCGGTGGTGGCACTCAAGAACAAGGTGGTCTCGCGCATCATCCTGACGCGCCCGGCGGTGGAGGCAGGGGAAAAGCTCGGCTTTTTGCCGGGGGATCTGCAAAGCAAGGTGGACCCCTATCTGCGGCCGCTCTATGACGCGCTATATGAATTCATGGGGCCGGACGCCTATCATAAGATGGTGGAAAACGGGACGATTGAGGTGGCACCGCTCGCATATATGCGCGGCCGGACGCTTTCGGATTCTTTCATCATCCTGGACGAGGCGCAGAACTGCTCCATGGAGCAATTGAAAATGTTTTTAACGCGCTTTGGCGAAGGATCGAAGGTGGTGGTGACGGGGGATGTCACGCAGATCGACCTCCCGGAGGAACGCAAGTCCGGTCTCAAGCGCATCAGTGAGATTTTGTCCTCGGTCGAGGGCATCGCGGTCGTGGAATTGAGCAACAAGGATGTCGTCCGCCACAAGCTGGTCAAGGACATCGTCAAGGCATTTGAAAAATACGAAAAACAATATGGAGCAACCCGGGCCTGAGCGCGCGGGCGGTGAAAAGCATGAAGATGCACAAAGAACGAAAAATGAAGCGCCGGAAGAACCTGCTGCGGCGCTATATGAAGCGGGCGTTTCCGGCGCTAATGTACGGGCTGACCTACCTGTTTTGTGTGGCGATGGGCGTGCTGAGTTCGATGCCGGAAAATGTATATTATGAGGTCGGCGGCGTTTCCAAGGAAAACATTGTCGCGACGAAGGATGTGGTCGACCAGTATTCCACCGAATTGCTGCGCGAGGAGGCGCAGCAGAAGGTGTTGCCGATCTACTATACCGACGAAAGCATTGTGCAGCAGATCGAAGAGAAGATCCTGAGCGTGTTTTCCGCGTGCGAGCAGGTACGGCAGGCGGCTGCGGGGCGTTATGCGGTGCTGTATCCCGAAGCGGGGGCGGATCTTTCCGGCGTGGATTGGGAAAGCGTCTTAAAGGACGGCATTTCGGACATGATGCAGTTGACGCCGGACTATATCACGGCGCAGAACATCTATACCATCGCTGCAATGAGTGGACAATCCCTAGAAAAGTTGCGTGAAGCGGTGGCCGAAGCGGTGCGTACGGTACTGAGCGAGGGACTGCTGGCGGATGATGTCGCAGAGGCTGTCAAGACTATCCGCCAGCAGCTGGTGGATAGCGGCGATTTTTCGGTGGGCGAGGTGAGCCTGGCCAATAATATTGTGCAGAATACGCTGGAGGCGAACCGCTTCTATAACAAAGAGGCGACGGAGCAGGCCAAAAAGGCGGCGGCCGAGAGCGTCGAAGAAGTGACCTACAAGAAGGGACAGAACATTGTGCGGGAGGGGGAAATCCTCTCGGAGGCGCAGTATCAGCTCATCAAACAGTTGGGCCTGATTAGCAGCGGGTCGCACGCGGTCGCGCGATGGGCATCCGGCGCGCTCTTGATGCTGGCGCTGTTTGCCGTGGGCGCGCTGTTTGCCTTTGTGACGGACCGCTCCCTGATCGATAATCAGAAGACGGTGATGCAGATCGTGACGATGCTAGCGCTCGGGGTGATTCTGGGTTTGGTGTGCAAGCGGATCGACCGGCGGCTGTGCCCCGTGTTTATTTTCAGTATCCTGGGGGCGGTTGTGCTCAAGCGGCGGACGGCGATCTTTTTCAGCATTTTCACAAGCATCGTCGTGTCGTTTGTCATGTCGCCACAGGAAGCCCTGTTTTTCGACGAGCGGGTGCTGCGGCAATTAACGGCGGGTATTTTGGGGTCGATCGTTTCCGTGCTGCTCATGAGCAAGAAGCAGAAACGGTCGGAATATATCGTTGCCGGGCTGGTCGCCGGGGCGACGGCGTCGCTCGTGTACCTGAGCTATGGTGTGACCAACGCCTATACGCTGCGGGAATTCATGGCGACGCTTCTCTATGCGGCGGCGAGCGGGCTGGTTTCCGGATTCATGTCGGTGGGCATTCTGCCCATCTGGGAAACCATTTTTTCCATCGCGACGCCGTCCAAATTGTTGGAGCTCACCGACCCTTCGCGGCCGCTGCTCCGCAAGCTCATGGTCGAAGCGCCGGGCACCTATCACCACAGCATCATGGTGGCGAACCTGGCCGAGGCAGCGGCCGAGGCAATCGGCGCGGATGCGTTGCTGACGCGCGTCGCAGCCTATTACCACGATGTGGGCAAGCTGTCCGACCCGTTGATGTTCAAGGAAAATCAGATCAATGTGCCCAATCCGCACGACTGGCTGACGCCCAAGGAAAGCGCGCTCATCATTCGCAAGCATGTGCCGGACGGCGTCAAGATGGCGATCCAGAGCGGCCTGCCACAGAGCGTGGTGGACATCATTTCGCAGCACCATGGCGACAGCACGGTGAGCTATTTCTATTATATGGCAAAGCAGCAGGGAAAGGTGGACGAAAAGGATTTCCATTACCAGGGGAAAAAGCCGCAGACGAAGGAGGCAGGTATCCTGATGATGGCGGACATCACCGAGGCGGCAATCCGTGCCAAAAAGGCGGCGTCCGACCCCGACCTGCGCGAACAGATCACGGCACTTGTCAAGTCCAAATATGACGAGGGCGAGTTTGACGAATGCCCGATCACCCGCCGGGAGGTCGGTCAGATTATAGACGCGTTCACCTCGATTTATGAAGGAATGCGGCATGAGCGGATTTTGTATCCGCAGGACAAGAAAAAGGCAGAGATCGGAAGAGCGTCGTGTAGGGAAAGAGTGTA
>CAOKKG010000056.1 GCA_948468985.1 uncultured Eubacteriales bacterium
AGCCGGTGCAGGCCGCCTCGTTGACATACCGCGCCTTCTTTTTGATCGTCACATTGAAGTTGCCGACAAAGCCCTTGACCGCCGCCACTTCGCTATAGGAATAGATTTTGATCTTGTCGTTCTGCGCGACATCCACCATTTTCGGGGTCAGGATGCAGGCAGCGCAGTCCAGCGTCGGGAAGGTCTTGTCCAGCTGCGACATCTTGCCACCGATTGTCGGGGATTTTTCGACGATGTCAACCTCGAACCCGGCTTCCGCGATATCCAGTGCCGTCTGGATCCCGGCGATGCCGCCACCGATGACGAGCGCGCGCTTGACGACAGGGCTCTCGCTGGCCGTCAGAGGCGCGTTCAAATGCACCTTTGCGATGGCCGCGCGGCCCAGGATAATCGCCTTTTCCGTCGCCGTCACCTTGTCCTTGTGGATCCAGGAGCACTGCTCACGGATGTTCGCAATCTCGACCATATACGGGTTGAGACCCGCCGCGGCCGCCGTCTTACGGAAGGTCGCTTCGTGCATGCGCGGCGAGCAGGAGCAGATAACCACCCCATTCAAACCATATTCCTTGATTGCATCCTTGATCATGTTCTGCCCGGCTTCCGAGCACATATATTGATAGTTTGTCGCATAGACAACGCCCGGTTCGTGGCTCAGAGTCTCTGCCACAGCGGCGACATCTACGGTCGCGGCGATGTTGCTGCCGCACCAACATACAAATACGCCTATTTTCTGCATGCTATCCTCCTCACTTGCTGTACTTGCGGAATGCTGTGACGATTGCCTGCTGCGGCAGGTCTTCGTCCAGGAGTTCCGGAATCTGATTAGGTTTCAGATGGTTGGCACCCTGCTTGCGGATCACTTCTAGGCGGATCGCCTCGACGATCTTGGCGGGCTCTACCCCGCGCGGGCAGCGCTCTACACAAGCAAAGCAGGACAAGCATTTGTAAATGGACTTCGAGTTCAAGAGCGGTTCGATTTCTCCGCGCTCAACCATATATACAAACTGATGCGGATGGTATTCCATCTCGTCATAAGAAGGGCATGTCCCGGAGCACTTTCCGCAACGCATGCACTTTAACACATTGACACCGCTCGTACGCAGGATCTGCTCTTTTTGTCTTTCTTTATTTTCCATGTCAGTCCTCCTTCACGCCCAGCGCTTCCGCCAGCAGTTCTGTGAAGTATACGACCGGGATGTCATGCTCGGTCGCGTTCTTGCGCAGGTTGTACAGGCAGAGCGGGCAAGCGGTGATCATCAGTTCCGCGCCAAATTCCTCGGCGCTACCCATGACAGTGTTGCTCTTCTTCTGTGCCAGGGCGCGGTCTTCCATCGTGAGGTATCCGCCGCAGCATTCGTTGCGGTAGGGGTACACGACCGGTTCTGCGCCAATCGCGCGGATGAAGTCCTCCATAATCTTTGGATTTTCCGGATTGTCCATCTGCATCACTTTGCCCGGGCGCAGGAGCAGGCAGCCGTAATAGGCCGCAATCTTCTTACCCTTTAAGGGATTGACCACGCGCTTTGCAATCTCGTCAAACCCGACGACATCGCGCAGCATTTCCAGATAATGGATCACCTTCGTCTCGCCGTGATAGGGCGTATCGAGTTGCAGGTAATTGTTTGCCTTGGTCGCAATGTTTTCGTCCTGCTGCATGTCGTTGTTGACCTGCTTTAGAACATTGTGGCAAGCTGAGCAAAGCGTAATGAGGTCATTGCCCAGATCCCTCGCCGACGCCAGCGCGCGCACGGAAGAGAGCTTTGTCGCAATCTCGTCTCTTCCCATCGTATACGCGCCGCCGCAGCACTGCCAATCCGGAAGCTCTGCCAGCTCAATGCCCAACGCCTCAGCACTGGCGCATGCATAGCGGTTCAGATCCTTCGCCTTTGTTTTCAGTGTACAGCCGGGATAATAGCTAAAAGTCATCGTCTATTTTCTCCTCTACTTGTTCGCATTTCTCCGGGTCGCTTAGACCATCTGCTCCGGATGAAACACCTCGTCGAATTTTTCCGCCGTGAGGAACCCAAGCTCCACACAGGCTTCCTTCAGGGAAATATTATCGTGGAATGCTTTCTTGGCTGTCTTTGCCGCATTCTCATAGCCGATATAGGGGTTGAGCGCCGTCACCAGCATGAGGGAGTTGTGCAGGTTGTGGTGCATCTTCTCCCGGTTGGCCTGGATGCCAACCGCACAATTGTTGTTGAAGGAAACGATCGCCTCTGCCAACAGCCGTGCCGATTGCAGGAAGTTGTAGATGCACACCGGCATAAACACATTCAGCTCAAAGTTCCCCTGCGACGCCGCCATACCCACGGCGACATCGTTTCCCATGACCTGCACGGCCACCATCGTCACCGCTTCGCACTGCGTCGGGTTGACCTTGCCCGGCATGATGGAGGAACCCGGTTCGTTTTCCGGGATGCGAATCTCCCCCAGGCCGTCGCGCGGGCCGCTTGCCAGCCAGCGCACATCGTTGGCGATTTTCATCATATCCGCCGCCAGCGCCTTCAGCGCGCCATGTGCAAACACGAGCTCGTCCTTGCTCGTGAGGGCGTGGAACTTGTTCGGCGCCGTCACAAACTGCTTGCCGGTCAATTCGGAGACCGCCTTCGCAACCTCCGTATCAAAGCCCTTCGGCGTATTGAGGCCAGTGCCGACCGCCGTACCGCCGAGCGCCAGTTCCTTGAGCTCCGGCAGCGCCAGCTCGATGAGCTTCTTGTCCTTTTCGAGGGAGGAACGCCAACCGCTGATCTCCTGCGAAAACTTGATGGGCGTCGCGTCCTGGAGGTGCGTGCGGCCACTCTTGACGATCCCCTCGTTTTCCGCTTCTAGGCGGCGGAAGGTCGCAATCAGCAAATCGACCGCCGGGATCACCTTGTCCTCCAGCACAGTCACGGCAGAGATGTGCATCGCCGTCGGGAAGGTGTCGTTCGAGGACTGACTCATGTTGATGTCGTCGTTCGGGTGCAGCAGCTTCTTGCCGAGGATTTCATTGCCCCGGTTGGCAATGACCTCGTTCGCATTCATATTGGACTGCGTGCCGCTTCCCGTCTGCCAAACCACGAGCGGGAAGTGTTCATCCAGCTTGCCGGCCGTCACTTCGTCACAGGCCTCGGAGATCGCCTGCAGCTTTTCCTCCGTCATCCGTTCCGGCTTCAGCACATGGTTGGCCATCGCCGCCGCCTTCTTCAGGACGCCGAACGCCCGAATCACTTCCTTCGGCATGGTCTCGATCCCCACGCCAATCTTGAAGTTCTCGTGGCTGCGCTCTGTCTGCGCCGCCCAATACTTATCGGCAGGCACCTTGACTTCACCCATGGAGTCGTGTTCGATTCGATATTCCATCTTATAATTCACCTTTTATTCCTAGTATTTTGCTATGATTTTCCCCAATCAGCATCAAAGCTGCCGCGACATACATCACGACAGCTAAGATTCCTGTTCAGTAATATGCAATTGTGTTCAAAGCTCAGAACTGAATATTGGAGATGACTTCCTTCAGGCTTTCTGCACTCTTGCGCATGAGCGCAACTTCCTCTTCGGTGAGCGGTGCCACGATGCGATTGACGATGCCATCGCGACCGATGACCGTCGGCATGCTGAGGCAGACATCCTCGATGCCGTATTCCCCATGCATCATGGAGGAAACGGTCAGGATGGTGTTCACGCCGTTCAAAATGCAGGCGCACAGGTTAGAGACCGTCGCCGCAATCGCGTGGAAGGTCGCGCCCTTGCGCTTGATGACGATGCCGCCGGACTTGCGGACAAAGTCCTCGACTTCTGCATGGTCGAGCGCGGGCATTTCCGCGGGCTTTTCGACCAGGCTCGCCTCGTAATCGTCGACCGGCACGCTGTCGATCTTGGCAAGCGACCACGGAACAAAGGAGGAGTCACCGTGTTCACCATATACAGTCGCATGCACGCTCTTGGCGTCAATCTGATAGCGCTCTGCCAGCGTCGCACACAGTCTCGCCGTATCCAGCGAAGTGCCGGAACCGATGATGTGCTTCTCCGGGATGCCGGATATCTTGATGCATTCATAGGTCAAAACATCGACCGGGTTGCTGACAATCACATAAATCGCGTCCGGCGCATATTTCACGATCTCGCCCATGATGCTCTTTGTGATGTTGACATTCGTCTGTGCAAGATCCAGGCGCGTCTGGCCGGGCTTTCTCGCGATGCCGGAGGTCACGACCACAATGTCCGAACCGACGGCGTCTGCATATTCCCCCGCATAGACCTTCGCCGGCGATGCGTACAAAACGCCCTGGTAGATGTCCATTGCTTCCCCAAGCGCCTTTTCCTTGTTGATGTCGATCAGGACGATTTCCGAAGCGATGCCCTTCACGACCATCGTATAGGCAATAGTCGAGCCTACGCTTCCAGCACCAATAATGGTCACTTTGTTACCCATGATAAACTCCTTTATCTCCCAAATATTGTTCTGCTATCATTATGTTATCCAGCGGAGAATGCCGCCGGGCATATGCTTATTTTGAAAGCCGGGCCGGTTTGAGCTTTTCCGACAAATGCTTGGAAAGCAGTGCGAACGAACAGGCCATGTTCTCGCTCTGCATGAGCACATCCGCCGGGACGGTCAGATGCACCGGCGCGAAGTTCCAGATTGCCTGCACCCCGCTTTGTACCAGCAGATCGCATACATGCTGCGCTTCGTAATTGGGCACCGTGATGATGCCAATCTTCACCTGCCGCTGTGCGCACACCTCGGAGAGCTTTTCCATCGGGAAAATCGGTTTCCCGTTGATCTCCCGCCCGACCAGCGCCAGATCCACGTCGAACGCCGCCAAAATGTCCAGCCCATATTCGGCAAAGCCGCTGTACGAGAGCAGCGCCCGGCCCACGTTGCCTGCGCCGACCCGCCCCGCCGTATGCGAGGCGTCAGAGCCCAGAAACTCCTCGATGTCGTAGATCAGATCCTCGATCGCATACCCCACCTTGGGCCGCCCGCCGTCACTCACGAGCGAAAGATCCTTGCGCACCTGCACATCGTTGAGCCCCAGCGCCTCGGCAATGCCTGTCGCGGAAATATTTGTGACCTCCCCCTTGGGGAGAGCTTTCAAGTAATTCAAATATTTCGGCAACCGCGATATAGTTTGTACAGAAACCGATTTATAGTCCACGCATCTCACCCCGGAAGAGAGTTCCCGCCCCAATCGGGACTCTTTTATTTCAAGTATATCTTAGCGGATTTTCTAGGAAAAATGAAATATGAAGAATTATATATCGATATTCTTTTATCGATATATAATTCTTCATAGTAGGATTCCGCAAAATTCCTCCATTTTTCCAAAAAAACGCTTTATAATTCGCCTTTTTTCGCCGTTTGCCGTGTATCTTGGCAATGTTTTTCTCAATGATATATCGATTTTTATATATTATATTGTAATATTCATATATAAATTGATATTCCGCATCCTGGATTTACCCGACAAGCGCGGCTTATACCTCACCCGCTGCCGCGCGCGCCACCTCGATGTTCACATTGCAGGCGCGATAGCGCTTTAGGGTCTTTTCGTCGATATGTTCGTCCGTTACAATCACATCGATGTCCGTAATGTCTGCAAACTTGGTAAATGCGGATTTACCGATCTTGCTGGAATCACAGAGCAGGATCACCTCATCCGCCCGCCGCACAAATTCGCGCTTGAGCAGCGTCAGGTTGATATCCGTATTGGTCGCGCCCTTTTCTGGCGTCACACCCTCTGTTGATAGGAACGCCTTGTTCGCATTGATGTTTTGCAGCGCGTCAATCGCCGTCTGCCCGAACAGGCTATTGAACCGTTTGCGCAAAAACCCTCCCGTCAAGAGGATCGTCGCGTTGGAATGCGAATTCAGGTAATAAGCCACCTCGAGGTCGTTCGTGACGATGGTCAGATCCGGCACTTCTGCAATCATCATTGCCAGTTCCCGCGTCGTCGTCCCGATGTCGATGAACAAAATGTCGCCCGGCTCCACCATGGTCGCCGCCAGCTTGCCGATTGCCTGCTTTTCGGTTCTATGCTCCACCAACCGTTCAGTATACGGCAGATCAAAGTTTGTCTTTTTATTGCTGATCGCCCCGCCGTGCGTGCGCTTTAACAGCCCCGCGAATTCCAGTTCCCGAAGGTCATTGCGCACCGTCGCCGGAGAAACACCAAATTCCTCGCAGAGGTCAGAGACCGTCGTCTTCGCCTGGCGGTTGACCCGCTCCACAATCCGCCGCTTTCGCTCTTCCGCGAAAATATTTTCCTCGCTCTTACTCAATCTATCGAGCCTCCCTGTCGATCTCCCTCATCCTTCGCTTTTCATTCTATCACACTTTCCGGAAAAATGTCAGTCTCCTCTCCCGTTTTTGCGCCGCGCTATGCTATACTATAGGAAAGCATTGTTTGGAGAGTGTCATGAAGAAAATACTGCTCATCGCCACCGGCGGGACCATCGCATCCAAACCGACGGCCGCGGGGCTCGCGCCGCAGATCTCCTCTGATGAGATCCTGCGCTCCGTGCCCGAAGCCGCCGCGTTTTGCGAAATCGACGCTGTCCAGCTCCTCAATTTGGACAGCACCAATATCAATTACCGGCACTGGCTACAGATCGCTTCCTGCATTCAGCAGCACTATGCCCGGTACGACGGCTTTGTCATTACGCATGGCACGGACACCATGGCCTATTCGCTGGCCGCGCTGTCCTACCTCATCCAGAACAGTCCCAAGCCGATTGTATTTACTGGGTCACAGAAGTCCATCCACGAGAAGGACACCGACGCGCGCGGCAACCTGCTAAATGCCTTTGTCTATGCTGCCGACGCACATGCACAGGGAGTACGCCTTGTCTTTGACAATCGCGTGATCCTGGGGACGCGCGCACGCAAACTGCGCACCAAGAGCTATAACGCCTTTTCCAGCATCGATTACCCGGAAATCGCCATCTTCCGCGACCATAAGCTGCTGTACTATATCGAGGAAGCTGCTCCGGCGGCGGGGCCATTCTTTTATACGGCGCTTGACCCGCGCGTGTTCGTCCTGAAGCTGATCCCG
>CAOKKG010000057.1 GCA_948468985.1 uncultured Eubacteriales bacterium
CGGCGTCTGAAGTGCGGCCTCCGGCAACGCCTGCATCGCCACAAGATCTCCCGGCAGCGCGGCAAAGGTAAAGACCGCTTCCCCCGCTTGTCCGACGGGCGGTGTATGCGCGCTCAACTTGGTATGTTCTCTTTCCATTTTCAACTTCCTTTCTCCGCAGGAACCTGCCCGCGTATGCCCCCAAGGCCCCGCGACCCCGGAAGAGTTCGGCAAGTGCAACATCTTCTGGCTGAACAGCCAGAAGGCGTTCACACCGACCCGTCAGGGTGTGTCCCGCTGCCGCTTTCTTGAGACGGCACTTTTTTTAACTATAGCAAAGAGCATATCCTTGCGATAGTACCCCTGCGACCAATTTGTCGCTTCGCGCACAAAAAGGCGGCAGGCGCTCTCCAAAATGCACCTGCCGCCCATGTTGCGTCCTTTCGTTTGCATATTTTCCTTATCCGGCTCCAGCCCGACACTTTTTGCAATTCCCTTCTCTGCCAATCTTCCCCGCTCAGCCGAGCGCCACATCCAACACCATCATCACGCTAAAGCCCGCTGCGAAAAAGATCGTCCCGATGTTGGAATGCTTGCCCTGCGACATCTCTGGAATCAATTCCTCGACCACAACATAAAGCATCGCCCCGGCCGCAAAGCTCAAGAGATACGGCAGTACCGGGATAACAAACCGCGCGCACAGAATGGTCAGCCCCGCGCCCAGCGGCTCCACCACCCCCGAGAGCACTCCGCCCAAAAACGCCCTCGGCTTAGACATGCCCTCGGCGCGCAGTGGCAGGGAGATGATCGCCCCCTCCGGGAAGTTTTGGATCGCGATGCCGAGCGAGAGCGCCAGCGCCCCGGCAGCCGTGATCTGCGCGCTCCCGGCGAGGTATCCCGCATAGACGACACCCACCGCCATGCCTTCCGGGATGTTGTGCAGCGTGACCGCCAGCACCATCATGGCCGTGCGCTGCAGGCGGCTCTTCGGGCCTTCGGCCTGCCCGCTCTTAGCATGCAGGTGCGGGACAAGGTGATCCAGCAGCAGCAAAAACAGCACACCCGCCCAAAACCCCGCAGCCGCCGGGAAGAAGGCAAATTTTCCAAGCCCCGCCGATTGTTCCATGGCGGGAATCAGCAAGCTCCACACCGAGGCCGCCACCATTACCCCGGCCGCGAACCCCGTCAAGGCGCGCTGCACCCCGTCGCGCAGCGTCCGTTTCATAAAAAAGACGCTCGCCGCGCCCAGTGTCGTTCCTAGAAAGGGGATGAGAATCCCCAAGCATGCTTCCTCCATTGAATCATTCCTTCCGTCCGCCTGCGGAAACAGTATTCTCTTCCCGCACAGACAATGTATTCTCTTTGTTAGCCTATGCTAACAATATTATATGCAGATGCCTGCGCTTTGTCAATTCCGTCGGCGCCTTCATGCAAAAAAGCCGCCTGGACTCCCACGCGCTGCATCCTCCGCCTGCTTCGCCTCGACCCCATTTGCGAATAATGCAGCAAAGGTGTCCTTGCACCAGATTTTCCGGCGTCAAGCGGATCAATCCCGCCTCCATATTCTTCTTTCTTCCCTCTCTGTGCCTCTTACAGGGGTGTTGTTTTATTACATTATGCGATATATATCGCTAATTATGATATGTTTCTTCATTATAGTAAGGCCCTTGCCGCTTATCCAGACCTGTTTTGCGCCACAAAAAAGAAGGGGCGGTTTCCCGCCCCCCTTATGCATATTCGTTTCGTTCCAGCTCCTCCAGCCGGTGGCTGTTGTTTTTGCTGCGCTCCTCCACCATGACCAGGCGCTCCACCAACTCGGTAGTCTTATCCATCTTTTTTTCCAGCTGCTCCAGCCGGAAATTCGTCTTTCCGGATGCAGCGATCGCCCCGATGCCCGAGCCAACGACCGTCCCGATGCAGCCGAGGACCGCCACAATGATTGCTTCGTTCATCATTCTCCCTGCCTCTGCACTTTGTCCAGCACTTCATGGATGCAGGAGGACCCTGCTGCCACAGCCAGCCCCGCAAAAACCTGTCCGCCCCAGGTCACGCCCTCGGTGAGCCCTGTCGCGAGCAGAAGATCCAATCCATAGGCAAATGCCAACAGCAGCCCCACGGCCGCTGAAACCAGCGTCGTGACCCATTTCCCCCATCGGAACTGCGCCCAGAGTTTCTTTGCACGATCCAGAAATACCCAAAGAATCGCGCTGAATGCCAAAATCCCATACATGCTTTTTTTCTCCTTTATTTCATGCCTTTCCGGCGTTCAATCTGTGAATGGCCTGCCTCTTCCTCCTGCCACAGTTCTCTCTGCACGCAGGACAGCAGGACAAGGCGCAGGCGCTCAAATTCCTCTCGCTCGATCAGTTCGCCCTCCGCGCCCCCGCGGCCAAAGGCAAGCACTTCTCCCTGCGCATCTTTTTTTACAAAATACCGTGCTTCTCCCATGATTTCCCTTTCCCGATCGCCGTTCCCCCCCTAGTTACAGAGTGCCCGCGCCGTCTTCGGCCCGACGATCCCGTCCGCCTGGAGCTTTCCTTCCTTTTGAAATTGCCGGACTGCCTCCGCAGTGCGCTTGCCGTAGATGCCATCCACTCCGCTGCTACCCAGCGCGTACCCTCGGTTCTGCAGTCGCTCCTGCACCCACTGCACATACGCGCCGCGTGTCCACGCCCTTTCCGGCCGGTAGCGGAGCAGATGCGCCTGCGCAGCAGCTTTCGTCCGTTTACCAAACAGACCGTCCTCGACAAGCCCCGCGGCATAGGCCTTGTTGAGCGCGCGCTGCAAGTCCAGCACGCCCGCGCGGCCGGCCTTTGCCGCGCTCGCACCCTGCCGCAGCGCCGCCCCGACATCGGCGCGGAAGGTGTCCATGCTCTTACCAAAAAGCGGGAACCAGTGGCCGACATCGCTGTGGTTGCTGGCGATGCCACGGCGGTATCCCTCCGCATGATCGAGAATATCCGCCTCGCTCAGGGAGAATTCCCGACAGAGCTCGCTGAACACCTGCACGGCGTTGGCATAGACCTTCGCGAAATAGGCCGCGTCGGTTCTCCACTCCTTCGGTTCGCAAAGCTCGATGCCGATATGCGTATCGTTGCCGGAATAGCGGCAATGCCCCGCCTTTTTGTCATACGGCAGGCACTGGACGTAGCAGACGTCGTCGATAAACCCATGCACGGACTTGCCAAGGCCGGGCTTGTCAAACCGGTCGCGGAACTCCTTCGCCAGGATGCCCGGCGTCGCCGTGCTGTGCAGCATGATCCCCTTCACATGCAGCGTTCCGTTCTTTTTATACCCATCGTTTTGGGTTGTATATTGCACAATTTTCTGCATTACATTTCCTCCTTCTTCGCTTACCCCATGCAGGCCGCCTGTTCGCGCCGCTGGATCACGCTGCCCGCCGCACTCAACGCCCGCTTGTGGAGGTGAAAGATCCATACATTAGAAAAGTGGAGCGTATCTGCAATCTCATCCCAGGTCTTAAAGTTTAGGTACCGCAAATGCAGGATCGCGCGGTAATCGGCGTTATCCAGTTCTTCCACGACCTGCTGTACCTCTTCAGCCGCTTCCAGATAGTCGGCGATCCGTCCTTGCTGCTTCTGTTCGCGCTCTACGATCTGCCCCAGCAGCCGCTTGGAATTTTCGGGGGAAACAGAAAATTCTTTGATCTGCTTTGCCAATTCCTGCAGCCGCAGCAGCTCTTCTTGCATACTTCCGACCATTTCTCGCGCCCGATAGGCTCGATTCAAATACCCTCTTACTTCCGCTTCCGTCATTTGTAGTTCCCCTTTCTAAATATGTTTTTCCGCCGCTTTGTCACTTCCGCAGCAAATTTCGAATGGGTTCGCGTTCATTTTTGAACATCCTCATTTTACTCTACTATTAGTTGCAAATCAAGCGATTGACATCATAAAACATAAACAAATAGTTGACTTAACTATCACTAAGGGCTATACTGGAAGTAGAATCTTTTCGAACGGGAGGAATAGGCAGTACCATGGTTACACCAAACAACATCAAATCGCTCAGAGAAGCAAGGCACCTCACCCAGGCGCAGCTGGCGGAGCAGCTCGGCGTCTCCTATCAGGCTGTGTCCGCCTGGGAAAACGGGCTAAAAACGCCCCGTGTCGGCATGCTTGAAAAGCTCTCGCAGATCTTCCAGGTCTCCAAGGCGCAGGTCATGGGCTGGGAGGAGGCGGGCTCTGCCAAAGAGGCGGCGCAGGACATCCAGAAATCCTTGGATCACATTCTCTCCACCCTGGAAAATGAACAAGCTGCCCTGCTGTTCGACGGTCGTCCGCTGGACGATGAGACCAAAAAACTGCTAATCGCTTCTCTAGAACACAGCATCCAAATGGCAAAGATTGTAACCGAAGAAAAAAACGCATCGCACTAAACGCATCACCACGCCATCGCAAGACACTTCATCCGCACCTTTCTTTTCCGCAGGTCAAAGACCGCTGGCTTTATCCAGTTTTATCCATTCTTTTTTCTTTCCATACAGTTTCTTTCCAGTACCCATATGACACAAAAAAACCTCTCCCAAAGGAGAGGTTTTTCCGTTTTTTATCGTCCGTTTTTTATCGTCAGTGCAGCTCCGTATAGTGCCCGCAGATGAGCTGCAGCAAAATGCCTTCCTGTGCATCTGCCGGGTCAAGCCCGCAGTATTTTTCCACAGCCTTTTGGATGCCGTGTTCCTGCACAAAATCAATCACTTCCACCGACTTCGGGTCATTCGGGTTGTTGAAATCGAATGCATAGGCCGCCGCCTTCGCGAGGAAGAAAGGTAGCTTGCCGCTTTGCAGACAGGCCATCGCCGGACCGATCAGGCGTTCCTCCCGCCCGAGCTTGCGGCTGAGGCCAAACATCTGCCGATCGATGCTGTCGGTCGTCTTGCGCTCGGTCGCCCCCGGCACCAGCTTTGCCTTTTTGCGGATCCCCTTCTGCAGATCCTCTTCGCTCATCCCAAACAGGCCGCAGATACCGAAAATCGCCTCAGCATAGCACCGCTCGCCGAATACCTTAATTTCCGTGTCCCTCTGCGCCTCGTTATATAGGTGATACCCGCGCGCCTTGCCCATCGACCCAATCGCGCCCCCCTGCATGTTCGCTGTCCACAGCTTTGCCTTGAGACGCGCGTCCATCTTGTCCAGCGGGAGCAGCTCCGGCACATCCTGCGGGATCCCGCCACGGAACGCGTCCTGATCCACCGGAAGCTCCGGATAGTCCGATGCGCAGACCGCCTCCGGGTCGCGCGCCAACTGTTCCTCCGTCGGCGTAAAGCCGCCGCGGAAAGCCAGTGTCTTTACAAGCCCGACCTGTTCGTGGAAATAGGCGCGCTGCCGGTCCGTGTGCAGCTGCTCCTCGATGTATTTTGCAAAGATCTTGTCCGGCGCGGCATAGTTCACGACCAGCAAAATGTCCAGCGTCCCTGGGTTCTCCAGCTCCGCACGCCGCGCGATGGCTTCGCCCAGCAGCTTGCCTGCGTCGGCAAAGCCATCGTCATAGATCTGCACCGACGCCAGCGGCACCTGCGTCAGGACTTCCAGGCACTGTTCCCGCTCCGCCCCTTCGCTGCACCAGGCTGTAAAGCCGGAGATCTCCTTCTGACTGATGCCCGATCCGTCCTCATGGCTCACATAGACGGTATATTTTCCCTGCGCACGCAGATTTTCCGCCTGCTGCTGCCGCCGCACCAGAAAAATCACTTCATACCCCGCCTGACCAAATAGGTCCGCAATATACCCTTTGCCGAGCTTTCCGGCGCCGATGAGCGCGATTTGCTTTTGTTTCATATTTTCCTCCATCCTTTCTTTTCTCCAAGGAGCTCCCCTATTGCTGTTTAGAGCCCGAATGCATCCTTTTTATGTTAAAAAGTATATTCATACTATCATACGGGTGATTTTCCGTCAACTTTTTTAAAGAAATGGCGCATAGACAGCTTTTATGATTTTCCATCACGCTTCTGCATTTTCCTGCATAACCTTTGGCAGATGCAGCGCTGCATAGTGTCCGCAAATCAGCTGGATAAGCAGGTTCTCCTTGTCATCTGCCATATGCAATCCACAATATTCCTGCACTGCCTCCCGGATGCCGTGTTCTCTCAAAAAGGCCGACACTTCGAGCGAGTCGGGATCCTCCGGATTCACATAGTCTAACGCCATGGCAATCGCCGCCGCCAAAAAGTAAGGGAGTCGCCCCGTCTCGACACAGGCCATCGCCGGGCCGACCAATCGCTCCTCTCGCCCGAGCTTGCGGCGCAAGCCAAACATCTGCCGCGCGATTGTGTCTGTTGTTTTGGCCTTGGCGCCCTCCACCAAAGGAAATTGCTTGCGTTCTCCCTTTTGGAAATCCTCATAGGTCATATGGAAATAGCGCATCACGCCGTCCACCGCTTCGTCATACCCGAGGTCGCAGAATGCCTGGATCTCGGGATCCACCCGTGCCTGCTCACAGAGGGTATACCCCTTGCGGCCGGCAAACGCGCCCAGCATGCCACCGCGCATGTTGCCCGTCCACAGCTTCGCCTTGAGGCGCGCGTCCATGTTGTCCAGCGGGATCAGCCCCTCGACCTTCGGGAATTCCCCGCGAAAGGCCTCCCCGTCCACCGGCAGATCGGGGTAGTCTGTCGCCCCGATCGCCTGCGGATCCTGCCGCAACACCTCCTCCGGCGCAGCGTAGCCGCCGCGGAAGGCCAGCGTCTTTACCAGCCCGACCTGCTCGTGAAAATACCGCCGCTGCGTCTCAGTGTGTAGTTCTGCCTCGATGAGGTCGGCAAAAATTTTGTCCGACGACGGGTAATTGACGACCAGCAGGATGTCGAGCGGCGGCGCACCTGCCTCCGCCCGCCGGGCAATCGCCTCGCCCAGCAGCTTGCCGACCGCCGCAAAGCCGTTGTCATACACCTGGATCGATGCGATCGGCACTTCCGAGAGAATGCGCAGGCAATCCTCCCGCTCCGGTCCCTCGGTGCACCAT
>CAOKKG010000058.1 GCA_948468985.1 uncultured Eubacteriales bacterium
CAGGGCAGACCTCGCAGGGGTGCATGCAGGTGCTGATGCCGATGATGGCAAACCTCTCGTATGTAACGTATGCGATCTGCGCGGCTGTCGGTGCGGCGATGAGCATCCATGGCGCGCTGGACATCGGCACGATCGCGTCCTTCTTGGAATATTCCCGGACCTTTACGCGCCCGATTACGCAGGTCTCCAACCAGTTCAACTACATCATGGCGGCTCTGGCCGGGGCGGAACGCGTCTTTACGCTTTTGGATACGCCGGAGGAAGTGGACGAAGGCAATGTGACGCTCGTCTATGCGGAAAGGGACGCCGACGGCGCGCTGTACGAAAGCGATACGCGCACCGGGCATTGGGCGTGGAAGATCCCGCACAGAGACGGGACGAGAGAGCTGCGGGAACTGCGGGGCGATGTGCGGTTCGAACATGTCGTATTTGGCTATGAGCCGAACAAGACCGTCCTAAATGACATCAGCCTGTACGCCAAGCCGGGACAGAAGATCGCGTTCGTCGGGTCGACCGGCGCGGGCAAGACGACGATCACCAACCTTATCAACCGGTTCTATGATGTGCCGGATGGCAAGATCCGCTATGACGGCATCAACATCAACAAGATCAAGAAGGCTGACCTGCGGCGGAGCCTCGGCGTCGTGCTGCAGGACACCAACCTGTTCACGGGCACAGTGCTGGATAACATCCGATACGGCCGTCTGGACGCGACGGACGAGGAATGCATCGCAGCGGCAAAGCTTGCCAATGCGGATGCCTTCATTCGCAAGCTGCCCAAGGGGTACGAGACCATGCTGGAGGGCAACGGCGGCAACCTCTCGCAGGGGCAGCGGCAGCTTTTGTCCATCGCGCGTGCAGCGGTGGCCGATCCACCGGTTTTGATTTTGGACGAGGCGACCAGCTCCATCGACACGCGCACCGAGCACCTGATTGAGGCAGGCATGGATCAACTCATGGAGGGGCGGACGGTGTTTGTCATCGCGCACCGGCTCTCGACCGTGCGCAATTCCGACGCCATCCTGGTGCTGGAACACGGGCAGATCATCGAGCGCGGCGATCATCCGTCGCTGATTGCCGAAAAGGGAAAATACTATCAGCTGTATACCGGCGCGTTAGAGCTGGAATGACGGCAGGCAAAAAGACTCCGAGCGCTCGGAGTCTTTTTGCCGTATAAGTTTTCTGATGCGGCGGCAGAAATTTGGTGCGAGGTATGCGCTGTGGTATAATGAAGAAAATGCGCGATGCCGATCCGGCGCGTAGGAAAAGGATGGAAGGAGCAAAGCCAATGTATCGCAATGAGAAAAACTATGTGCTGCTGCATGCGCAGCTTCTCGATGGGACGGAAGGGATGGAGGTACAGCCGGATCGGGCGATTTATGTCCGGGGCAGCAAGATCGTGAAGATCACGGATTCCGCCTCGCCGAAGGCGGGGTATACGCCGATCGATCTGCACGGGGCCTATGTGCTCCCGGGGCTCATCAACATGCATGTGCACCTGCCGGCGTCGGGCAAGCCGCGCAAAAAGCCGTCCGACCCCAAAAAACTCGTGAAGCTTATCACCTCCTGCGCGCTGATGCGCCGCATGGGGATCCGCCTATGCGAGGGGTATGCTAAGACGGAGCTGCTGAGCGGCGTGACGACGATTCGTACCGTCGGCGGTGTGGCGGATTTCGACACGATTCTGCGGGACAAGGCGGCATCGGGTGCGATCCTTGCGCCGCGGATCCTGGCCTCAGATATGGCGATCTCTGTGCCGGGCGGGCATATGGCGGGTTCGTTGGCCTATGAAGCGCACACACCCGAGGAGGCGGCGGCCTATGTGGAGAAGATTGCAAAGACGAAACCGGATCTCATCAAGCTGATGATCACCGGCGGTGTGCTGGACGCGGAGGTCGTGGGGGAACCGGGCGTGCTGCGGATGCCGCCTGAGCTGGTGCGCGCGGCCGCGGAGCGGGCGCATGCATTCGGCATGAAGGTGGCCGCACATGTGGAAAGCCCGGAGGGCGTGATGGTCGCTTTACAAAACGGCGTCGATTCCATCGAGCACGGCGCACAGCCGAGCGAGGAGATGCTCCACCTGTTCCGGGAACGCGGCGCGTTCCAGATCTCGACCATTTCCCCGGCGCTTCCCTACGCACTGTTTGACAGGGCAGTTTCACACGCGACCTATGAACAACAGGAAAATGGCAAGGTGGTGTTTGAGGGCATAGTGGCACTGGCCAAGGCCTGCCTTGCGGCTGGGATCCCGGTCGGTTTGGGGACGGACACCGGCTGCCCGTACATCACGCATTACGACATGTGGCGTGAGCTGTGCTATTTCGTGAAATTCTGTGAAGTGACTCCTGCGTTTGCGATTTACAGTGCAACGCTGGGAAACGCCCGGCTGGCGGGGATTTCCGAAGAGACTGGATCGATCGAAGTGGGCAAGGAGGCGGACCTGCTGGTCTGCGGTAAAAACCCGCTGGAGGACTTGACGGCGCTGCGAAGGCTGGACATGGTGATCAAGGGCGGCTTGCGCGTGGAGCGCCCGCAGGTAAAAAAGATGTCAGAGGTGGAGCAGGAACTGGACAAGTTCCTCTGAGAGGGAAAATAAAAAGCGATGCCGCAGGGCATCGCTTTTTTGTGTGGAAATTGGGGAAAGACGACCTCTTATTTCTTATTGGCCGAGGAGCTGCCGGATCTGCGCAACGCACTGCTCGATCGAAAGACTGTCGGTATTGAGGCAGAGGTCGTAATTGCGCGGGTCATCCCAGGTCTGGCCGGTGTAGTATTTATAGTATTCCTTACGACGACGGTTGAAGCGGCGAACGCGCGTTTCCGCCTCCTTTTTCGAGATGTGCGAACGCGCGGCCTCATGCGCGATGCAGGAAGGCTCCGACGCGCAGATGAATACGCGCAGGACATGCGGCTCATTGCGCAGGATGAAGTCCGAGCAGCGCCCAATGATGATGCAGGAGCTCTCCCTGGCGAGCTGGGTGATGACCTTCGCCTGGTAATTGAAGAGGTTCTGATTCGAGGTGAAATCGTCGCTTTCCGGCGGGATGAGCTCTCCGTGGTAGACATTTCTGGAAATGCGATAGATTAGGCTCCGCTTGAGCGTCTCATCGGCATGGGAAAAGAGCTCTTCGCTGATGCCGCTGTCGTCCGACGCGAGGCGCAGCAGGTTTTTGTCGTAATAGGGAATCTGCAATTCTTTGGCTAGCTTTTTAGCGATGCTGGCGCCGCCGCTTCCGCAATACCGTCCGATGGTTATGACAAAATGTTCCATAAGCACACTTCCTTTATGTAAGATCGACAGGCGGTCCAAATCGCCCGCCCAATTTTATTGTAGCACAGAAAAAAGGAGAGAGGTAGGGGAAAATCCAGGCGAATCGAAAAGAAATTTGGCAAAAGGGGCATCCTATGGTACAATAAAAAACTAGGAAGAGGGGTGGACAAGTCCGCTTCAGAAAAGAGGAGAACACATGGGTTGGATTGCTTGGATGGCGGCGGGGGTGCTTTGCTTGCTGCTTCTTTGGGCGCTGGCCATTCGGCCGTGCCGTCGGCGCGAGGAGGAGATGCAGCGCTTTGCCGCGCAATACTATGCGCATCGCGGGCTGCACAACGAGGCGGAAGGGATCCCGGAAAATTCCATGGGCGCCTTTGCGCGCGCAGTGGCAGAGGGTTATGGCATCGAATTGGATGTGCATCTTTCCCGCGACGGCGAGGCGGTCGTCTTTCACGACGACAACCTGCGGCGCATGTGCGGCGTCGATGCCTGCGTGACCGACCTTTCCTGGGCAGAGCTTTCAAAACTGCATCTGCGCGGCACGGAATATACGATTCCCCGCTTTTCGGATGTGTTGGCGCTGGTGGGCGGGAAGGTGCCGCTCATCATTGAATTGAAGTTTGAGCGGCATGCGAAAAAGCTGTGCGAGACGGTGAACGGCCTGCTGGCGGCCTATCCGGGGGCGTATTGCATCGAATCCTTCGACCCGCGGTGTGTCTGGTGGTTCCGCAGGCATCAGTGCGCAATCCTGCGGGGACAGCTTGCGGAATCCTTCCGTGTGCACGGTATGAAGCTCAACCGCGCGCTGGACTTCCTGCTAAAAAATCTACTGCTCAATTTTTGGGCGTTGCCCGATTTTGTCGCTTATAACATGGAGGACATTCATCGGGCGTGCAGCTTTCGGCTGTGCTGTTGGCTATACCATGTGCAGAAAGTGTTTTGGGTGGTGCGCAGCCCGGAACAGTGGATGGTCGCCAAGGGAGAGCAGGCGATCATGATCTTTGAGCATTTCGATCCGCGAACGGCGGAAGCGGCCTGGGAAAAAGCGCAGCAGGCGGCAAAGTGATACGGGTGCTTTGCGCCATGCCGGAATGTGCAGAAAAAACGATTTTCCAGAATAGAATTTATTTTTTGCAAATTAAAAAGAACGAGGGAGTAAGCAAAGCTTCCTCGCTCTTTTTTTGCAGAATACACACATGAAACTGGAGCAAGCGCAGTGCTGGGAAATGTGGAAAAGCGATTGGCGGCCTTAAGCATCGGCGCTCGCCTGGCGCAGCGCCAGCATGAGGTCGAGCATGCGGCCATAGCTCTGCATCCCGTCTTGCACCTTGTTGGATTCCAGATAGCTCTCATAGATGCGGTCGCTGGTTTCGGCGATTTTGGTCTCATAGTCGTCCCAATAGTCATTGTAGGCGGCAAAATCCCGCCGGATACCATCGGAAAGTTGATCAGAGATGCGCTGGTATTCCACCGGATCGGCGCGGTACAGCGCGTTTAGGGCATAGTGCAGGGCCATGCAGTTTGCGGAATAGGCAAAGTCGGGGCGGCTGTCCTCCCGCAGCAGATACCAGGACAGGAAGTTGGCCTCGTCCTCGCGGGCGAATCCCTCGTAGTGCGCGTATTCATGCACGGCCGTGACCGCGAAATAGAGGTCGGGCATGTGCATATTGATGTTGGGTTCCAGCGTGAAGGGCGAAAAGATGCCCTCCGTCTTAGTATAGGACAAAACTTTCGGTGTGGCGATTCCTTTGACGCGCGAGGGCCCGGCTAGGTTCGCCCAAACGGGAGCGGATGCATAGACCTCGGCGACGCCTTCCAGCACGGCCTGTTGCGTGTGCGAGAGCCGGTATACGCCTACATCGTCCTCCTCCACCTGCGCGCGCAGAGCATTGCAAGTGTCTGTCAGGTCCTGACAGAGCGCGGAAAGCTCTTCGACCGTATAGGCGCCGGTGGACACGCCGAGCGAGGCGGCCAGCGGCATGCGCGCATAGTTGAAACCCCAGAAGAAGATAAACATGGTATAGAGCGAACAGAGGAGCGAAGCAAACGCCAAAATGCGGCGGCAGATTGCGGTGAGACGCTCTCCTTGTGGGCGAAAAAGGGCCTGCACGATATAGCCGAGGAAGAAGAGAACGCACAAAAACAGCAGATAGCACAGTGCCTCGGCGAGACTGAAGGGCAGCGCCGCGCTGATCCGCCCAAGCGTCTTAGTGAAAAAGGGATAGATTCCTCGCGAATAGACGGTTTCCACGAGCTGCGGCACGTGGAAGGCCATTTGATAGAGAAAATAGGCAAAGCCCGCGCCGAACAGCGCGAAGGTGAGTTTAAAGAGCTTTCGAATCATGAGGTCGTCTCCTGCAAAGATAGCTCTATTGTATACTGTGCAGGGGAAATACGCAAATGGATTCTGCTCACCTCAGGGGGCGGCAATGCCGCATGTGCGGCGCTCACTTGGGCGCATATGCGGTGAGCAGCGTCTGCACCCAAAGCGGGTCCGGATCTGCCGCGAGGTAGCAAAAGGCGGGGGAGCCCTCCGTTTGCGCCGTCAGGCGGATGATTGGGCCGGCAAGTTCGCTTTCGGCATAAATACCCCGGTAGAGATAGGCGATGGGGACATACCCTTCGGCGTAGGTGAGCAGCAGTAATTCGCCCCAGGGAGCGCTCTGTACCTCGGAATAGCGCGAATCCGGCAGGACGGGGACACGCAGTGGCGCAGTCTTGCCATTGGCGGCCGTTTCTGCCCGCAGGGAGGCTTCCGGGATGCAGACAACACCGCCGCAGATGGGCTCGCCCGTGGCGGCATCCAGCAGGGTCGGCGTGAGCACAGCATGTGCTGCCGCACCGGCGGCGGTGGGAATGCTCTCAGTGGGCGCACTCCCCAAAGACGCAGCAAGGCGGAGAAGCATGGCCGCGGAGCCGCCGAGCAGCAGGCAGACGAACAAGATAGGCAGCAGCAGTTTTGCCGGACGGGTCATGGCGCCCTCCCTTCCAGAATCGAATACCAAAGTATATGTTCTGAGGGCAGAGAGCATGCTTCCTGCTATAAGAAGAACGCATATTCAATTCTTCTTGAGGAGTGGCAAGGCATGGATGCAGAAAAACCTAACAGGCAGAAAGGGGGATACTAGGCACAGGAAGACGCTGCAACTTAAAATGTAAGAGCAAAGAAGCGCCAGCAGATGGAGGCGCGGTGCAAGGGCAGGGAACGAATTGTCAGAAAAATGATTGCAAGTATAGGGCGGAAAAAAACAGCGGATAGGCAAGCTGAAAATATAAGGGGGAATTTTGCCGGAAAATCGACCGTGGGCAAAAGAAAGCCCCGCCGGGGGCGAGGCAATGTCGTGTTTTTTGAGGGGTCATTCTGCTGTCCGCAGCGCCGTGC
>CAOKKG010000059.1 GCA_948468985.1 uncultured Eubacteriales bacterium
GATCTGCGTCACCTTCGCTTCCAGCGCGGCGTAATCGGTTTCGGAGATGTCGCCGTCCTCCTGGATATTCAGGCCGAAATAGCCTTCGACCAATGGGTTTCCCGCATTCGTCTCTTCTAAGATCAAGACCGTCGGCAGGCCGTAGGTCTGTTCTCCCGTTCCCGCGACCGTTTCCGTGATATAGCCAATTGTATAATCCATTTCCCGATAGCGCAATAGGTCCGGCCGCGTTGTAAGCTCCGAAAAAAGCGTATCTTTGTCGTATTCCATGCGCCCAAACCTCAGCTGCCCGCCAACCTGCAGCGTATCGTAGTGGATCTCTTTTCTTGCCTCCGGAAGGTGGCCAGCCAGAATGTCCTCCATCGTCATCTCGTCCTTTTGTTCTAGGACGACCGGCGGCAGCACCAGTGCTACCGATCCCTCCTGCCGCATTTTTTCGACGGGAAGATTGGGGTACGCTTCCTGATAGGCCGCCAAATTCTCCGCGGACAGCACCACCACATTATAGTTGCTGAAGGTGCTTGTGAGGACGGTGACCCCGGAAGTGGGCGCACCGGCGACCGCTGTGGCGTAATACCCCACACCGCCGTAAAGCGCCAACTTGTCTGCCGCGACAAAGCGTCCCCAGTAGGGGCTTCCCTCCACCGGGATCACCATAGATGCATTCGTGATCGCCGTTTTGAACACCCGGTGCACGCCTGGCAGCGCCTCCAGTTCCGCGACCTGCCGAACGGGAAATAAATTTTCCTTCCAGTTGGTAAGCTCAAACGGATATACCTGAAACCCCGCATATCCCGTGCTCGCGCTCATCGTGAAGGCGTACTCGTAATCCGAAGTCACTTCAAACTGACCGCTGTATACCTCGGCGATGCCCATCGCGCTGACCAGAAAGACGATGACCAGCAGCACCAGCTCCACCTTCCGGAAGTTCTGCCGGATGAAATCCCGGCAGATCGCGATCGTCAGGCTCTGTCCGACCTGCATTTCCCGGCGCCGCGCGCGCTTCTTCTGCTGCGAAAGTGCCTGCCGGGCGAGCGGCTTAATCCGCCGCACATAGGACAGGCAGAGGAGGATGCCTAGCACCAAGAGCGCCATCGCCGGCCAAAAGAATTTTCGAGTCGTAAAGATGGACAAGTTCCATCCGCTGATGCCCCCTACGATCCAGCTCAGCACCTGTGCACTGACCACACCAAACAGAAGGCTCAACAGCATCGTCCCCGCGGCCTGCCACGCATAGATCCGTGCCGTAAACGCATCGCTTCCCCCAAGGACATATAGCTTCGCGTAGCTTTCGCGGAAGCGTTCGACATATAGGCTCAAGGTCAACGACATGATGACCATCCCGCCGGCCATCACGACCGCCATCATGAGCAATCGAAAGCTGGCAAACGGCCGCATGATCGTATTTTCCACATAGAAATACAGCTGTGTATTCAAAACGGTGCCCGCTGTTCCCGCATCGCCCCATTGCTTTGCTAGGGCGGTCATCCGGTCCGCATCCCGCACCATATCATACTTTTCAAAATAGAGGAGCGCACCTTCATTGACAGGCTGCAAGACCGCGGGGCTTGCGACCAGTCCCCGCGGGAAGTCGTTCTGCCCTTCGATCAGCGAATCGTCCGAAAAGCTCGTCCAGTTTCCCACATAGTCCCGCAGAACCCCGACCAGCGTAAATTCCCGGACGCAATCGCCCTGCGCGAACAGGAGCGTATCCCCAAGCTTCGTCCCCGCCGGGCACTTATACTGAATCGCATTTCGCTCCAGGACGATCTCATCGTCCGCCTGCGCAAAGCGGCCCTCCAAGAGCTGCAATTCGCCAAGCTCTTTGGCCTCTTCGCTAAACCATCCGAGTGTCAGCTTTTGCTGCGTCGATTGCAGGATCCATTGTCCATCGTTCGAAAAAAGCCCGTATTCCAGATGCTTTTCGGCCTCTTCCTCCTGCAATACAGTAAGCTTTTCCGCATTCAAATAGAACACCGCCGCATGGTGTTGGCCGTATCGGTCCGCATAGGCGTGAAAAATCTGATCTTGCGCATTCTCAAACATCGGTCCAATGGCGAGCATCAACGCCAGGCAAAGTCCTGCCACAAGGATCAACAAACAAGAGTTCTTTTTTCGATACCAGATAAACTGTTTTGCAATGTGCAGCATACGTTCATTTTTAAAAAAACCTGGTGTAAAAATCACCAGGTTTTTCGTTTTTCAATTTAGCATAGTCTATTTTCTAACTCAGGCATCATAGTTGTTTGTTGCTTTAATATATCCACTAATTTTCGTACCGCTAACAGTTCTATTCATGCCCAAGAATTTTCTGCCGGTAGAAGAAATTCTCCCATTCTTATAATGGGTCACTCCATCTGCTGCCATTCTATCACTGACATTTCCTGCTTTTGCGGTATAATATTCTGCATCTACCCCTGTATTTATAATGGAAAGATGACCTTCAATTAAAATCGGCCCCGCGTGCATGTTGCAATACTTCCCCGAAGATGTCGATGTTGTGCTCACTGTATGCATAAAAACATCCTGCGCCAAAGGAGAAACTGCCGCCATTGCCGTAATCGCGAAGCTCATCATCAAAACTGCCAGAACTGCCGTGATCCCTAATCTTTTCAATTTTCTCGTTTTCATAAGTTTTCCTTTCTAAAAGTTGTTTTTCTCAATCTGGTTTTTGAGAAAGTCTCATTTTGCTCCTGAAGTTGCCCTTTGGGATCAGCCCATTGGCCTCGCCTCCTTCCCGTTTCTTTGCTTTATATATTCTACATGCACCTAATCTTTTCCTCTGTCGTTGACAAAATTAGGCAAAGATAGACAATCTTTGTATGTATATGAGGATGTTCAAAAAAACGCCTAGGCTCTACAACCTCGGTGCTTCCGCAAAGCTTTCTTTCCCCGGTATAGTATTTTTGCTTCAATGCTGGTAACATCATCGGTTTCTTTCACTGCATACCTACTCGATCATAATAACGGCGCTGCTTTTTCTTTGTTCATTCACACATCCCATCCTTACCATTTCGAAAAAATAACTCATGTCTTGCAACATAGAGAAGAACAAAGCATCCTACCAAGCGCATAAAAAGGCTCCGTGAAATAGAAAAACAGAGCAAGCGGCCATGGCAGCGAATATTACTTGTCGGCCCTGTCCGCATACAAAAAAACCATAGCCGCATGCTATGGTTCTCCGCCAATCTGATCTTTGATTATGCCAGCCAGGAAACGCCGGCCGTATTACTGCCCAAATGAATGCCCAGCACCGGGCCCAGTTCAACAAGCTCACAGGGACATATCCAATTTTTCCGCACTTCGTTGTACAGCGTCCTTGCAAATATACTGCACCCATATCTCCCGATCAGGATCTTTTCCGCGCGCGGCGACACTTCCTGCAGCATAAGCCGGATCATGTCTTTGCTACCCTGCCCCGCGCCCCATCCGGAAATCTCTCCCTGCCAGATCTGCAAGAGCGGCTTGATATTGAGAAGCATGCTCATAGACAGGTTTTGCATGTTCACCAGACCGCCGCACTGCAAGGCTTCAAGGCTTCCCGGCACAAAAATGGTGCGCACGCGGTCGCGCAGTGCCTCCAGTTCGTCCACGATCTCAGTCAAGGACTTTTCCTCTCGGATTCTCTGCGCTGCCCGTTCCAACAGCAGCTTCAGCTGCGCGCCGGCGGCCAGCGAGTCAAGTACAGTGACCTTCCCTTCAAAGCGGCTTGCCGCCTCGCAGGCGTTCGCATAGGTCCGACTCAGGTGCGAGGAGAGCGGCAGGCACAGAACAGAATTTCCACCTTCGCAAAGCGCGCTGAATACCTGCCCAAAGCGCTCCGCCGAAACCGGCACCGTCCTGCCTCGCTCCCCCGCGCGAAGGATTGGCAAGATCCCCCTATTTTCGCCGGAAAAGGTCTCTTCATATTCGTTTCCCTGCAAATGATAATGCAACGGAATGCAGGTAACACCCCACTCCTCCGCCTCCTGCCGCGTCAGGCACGCCGAGGTATCGCTCACCAATGCGATCATCATCCGCCTGCCTTTCCGCCGTGTTGTTCGATTTGCCGGTTGTTTTCGGATGTTCCCATATTGCCTTTTCCACCCAACGGCTCCTCCAAAATTTACCCGCAAAAGCTGGGCTGTCTGTCCTTCTCTTTCTCCCCATGGCCCGCCCAGTTGATACGGGTAAAGGGTTTTCTACTAGGAAATTGACATTGCTTAACCGGATTTCATTGTAGCAATCGACAAAAGAAAAGTCAACAAAATTCTGTTTTCGCATTTACACTTCCACCAAGAAACAATCCCTTTCATTTTTCTTTACAATTTTTCCTATCTCTTTCTTATAATATTGCCTATAAAAAATATACGGCATTGGCTGTGCGGAACAATGCCCTGCGGGAGATGCCACCTTTCCTGTCTAGCAAAAAGAGCGTGGATATTCTGCGAGAAAAATTGATTCTATCCGGCATTGAGGAAATCCAGTTGCATAGGCTTCGGGATTTCTCTCTACGCAAGGTGGTCCCCTGCTGCGAGCTCTCCTCGCCGCACTCTTTCCGAGATAAAAATGACTTCTTCCCCACAACCGCACATATATCTATGCGCAATGGAGCGCCATCCGGCAAAGGACGCGGGAGAGCCGCACACGACCACGCGGGAGTGCATCCGGGGCATCTGCGTCGCCTACATCCAATTCCCGGTAGAAACCCCGCATTCCCGTTCCTTCATCCATCGCCGCAAAACGCATCTGCATGCGATCCCGGAAAACCTGGAAAGTGTGCGTCGCTTGGTCAATCATGAGATCGACCTGCCCTAACCGCGTTCACAAAAAAGCGCCCCACCGTTTTGGCAGAGCGCTCTTCAAACTATCCGTTATACAAATGGCGTCCCCTCAAAAAAGGCCGCGTCATTTTCATTTTACAATACTATTCCGCTTGCGGCAGGATCCGCTCAGCTCCCGGTCAAGCCCCCATTGCCAAAGCTTGGAGGCGATGTCGGAAAACACCTGTTCCTTGCCGTGTTCGTTTAGGATCTCGTGCCGCATCTTGGGGTAAAAGGTCGCCGAGACCTCCCGATACCCCTTGTCCCGCAGAAAGTCCACCGCTCTACCAAACTTTTTCAGATTGCCCATGCACGGGTCCTCCGCACCAGAGATGAACCAGATGGGCAGGTGCGGGTTCTGCATGCCCCATCCATCCTTGGCATAGGCCATCGCCATCAGGTCGAACAGCGCCTCAAAGCCATTCGCCGTAAACACGAATCCACAAAGCGGATCTACCTGATAGGCTGACACAACCTGTTCATCGGTGCAGATCCAATCCACCACTGTCTTGGCGTGCTTGACGCGCGCGGCAAAGGGTCCGAACGCCATGGCTTGCAAAAGGCTGCTCCGATGATGGCCGCCCTTTCTTCTTTGCAGAAGCCGCGCCAGAGTGCGCCCAAAGCGGCTCCCCGGATTATAGCTCGGGCTGCCACAGACGATGAGGCCGTCCAGCTCTGCGTCAAATTCCTGGCAATAGGCGCGCGCTGCGAGCGATCCCATGCTGTGCCCCAGCAGGTAGAGCGGCAATTCCCGCGCGTATTCCCGCCGCAGCCACGCCGTCACCTGATGCAGATCCTCCACCAGCGCCCGCGCCCCGTCCGCATAGAAATACCCCAGGTCCTCCGCGGCGCGCACACTCTTCCCGTGCCCGCGATGGTCGTGGATCGCGACGAGCATCCCCTGCTCCGCCAGGAATTCCATCAGTGGCTCATAGCGCTCCTTGTGCTCTGCCATGCCGTGAGAGATCTGCAAAACGCCGCGCAGGCAGCCGGTCGGTTCCGCAACCTGCAGGGAAAGCGACAGTCCGTCGGCCTTGGAATCCAGCGTCTCATACCGATATTGCATGCGCGTCCTCCTTGAAAAAGCGGTGTTTCGCACAAATTTTATTCACATAAAATAATCTTGTCATAAAATATGTGCTTTTATAACCCCGATTTGCAAATATGGCGACTCTTGCGAATCGCCATATCATGTCTTGTTTCCATTTTATTGTTTCTCAAACAATGCCGCGTCATCCCACCAAACGGGG
>CAOKKG010000060.1 GCA_948468985.1 uncultured Eubacteriales bacterium
AGAGGCGGATTGCTTTTTCGTAATAAACCCGTGCGTCTATGCCGTAAAAATGTAGGATTTTCAATGTGTTTGCGGGGGGTGCTCACACTTCCGTATCACGCTTCCGGACCGCCCGGTCTCCTAACCGTATTTCCTTTCCTATTTCCCCATTCCCGCTCTTGCGATTATCGCACTTCCTGCCGCGCTCAAAAAAGGCGTTCCCACCGCGTCACGGCGTCCCATCCGGTCGTGTCAAAGCACTGGCGGATGGCTGCGCTCATGCGGCGGAGCTTTTCGCGGATGACGGGCGATTGGATGAGCAGCTTTGCCTCGTCCTCATGGGTCATAAAATATTCCATGATGCGGGCACGATCTTCCTTCTCGTCCACCTCGGCATAGGTGTCCACGAAATATACCTTTTCCGGGCTGGCGCCATACATCGTCCACCCGAGCCGCTGCTCGTCCGCCGCCTGCGTCGCATCCATGGAATACGCGAACCCCTCGGGGTTGAGCTTTGCCCATTCGTCCGGCGAAAAGGCCGTATAATCGCGGGACAGGATCTCGTTTTCTGTGGTGTGCCAGACCTCGTGGCAGATGAGCCCGTCCATGTCCACAATTTGCCGGATGTCGAGAGCGATGTATTGCCAATCGCCCCGCTCATAGGTGCACCCGATCGCGCCATAGTCGGTCTCGATCCCACCGACCAGCAGGAAGCAGATGCCTCCTTCGCCCATTTCGTTTCGCATCTGCGCCAAAAACCCCTTGGGATAGAGTGCAAACACGCGGCGCAGAGCGGAGAGCGTGTCCACCGTCCGGGCGAGTTCCTCCTCCTTGGAAAGGCTGTCCGAAAGCGTCATGGGCAGGTCGCACAGCTCCGCTGCTTCCCGGCACTGCGTGGAGAGCAAGATGCGCACGCCATAGGCCTCTTCCAGGGCGTCCGCCTGCGCGTGCGCCTCCTGCAGGCTGTCCGCGACCGCCGGGGGCGTGACCTCCGTCCAATAGGACGCCGCCAACGCCTTGTCCACCACGACGGGCGAAACGGCCCCTTCGACCGCTGTCGTCTGCTCGGCGGCGAGCTGCGCCGGGTCCAACACATAGAGGTGAAACGCCCAATCCCGGAAGGCCGCCCCCAGCATCAGACCTTCCGGCAGCATGCAGGCGTGGTACATCGCGCCGCTCACCCCATTTTCCGCGAGCGAGCAGGCCGCAACTTCCTCCCCCAGCACATACAGGCGACTCTCGCCCATCGGGTTTAGGAGATACTGCCCGCCCGCCGGGGCATAGAGATCGCCGTTCGCCGCGCGGAATACCTCCGATGGCGCAAAGCGGAAGTCCTCTCCCGCGCCATAGGTCGCAGAATAGCCAGCCGCCTCCTCGTCATACGCCAGCAGGCACGCGCCATCCTCGAGCGAAAAGCCCACCTGATACCGCGCAGCGGAAAGCATGTCGATCCCTCCCGTATCCGGGTGCAGAATGGCCGTCCCCAAGTCGCTGCCATAGGGCGAGAGGAGGAACTGCACCGCCATCCGGCCGCTTTGCGCGTCATATGCCGTAATCTCGCTGATGCGCAGGTCGGTGGCGAGCTCCACGCGCCGGAAGGTCTCTGTCCCTACCTCCCACCGGCACAGAATCTCCTCCTGTAGGGCATAGTAGGCCGTTCCGTCGTAGGAAAAGAAGCCGTCGCCGCTCTCCCGCGCTCAGGTGCCCTGCTCCCGCAGGGCGCTGTCCAGGAACTTCCAGACGCCCTCCTCCCGGCAATACAGGGCAATACGCCCGTCCGAGAATCCCTGCGCCTTGAGCTCCCACGCGCCCTCCAGCGTACACTCGGCGCTCACCTCGTCGGCCGTCGTGTCGACCACCTGCACCGTCGTGCGCTCCCCCTCATAATCGATCTGGCAGAGCGCCGCCTTGCCGTCCGTAAGCGCCTGCATCCCGGAAAGGATGGCCGGTGTGGTGCAGGTCAGCTCCCGCACCGCCTCCCGCTTTTTTTCAAAGATGCCCCGGCATCCGCCGAGCAGCATCCCCATCGTTAGGATCAGCGCCATCATCCGCCAAAATTGCCGTTTCATCGATTCCCTCTCCCTTCCTGCGCCCGCCAAATGCAGCGGCGCCACCGCCTTGTGCCCACACTTCATGTTTCCCTGCGGCCGCCTCCGCCGTATAGGTGCGGTAAAACAGCCGCACCTGCGCTTCCAGCTTGGCAAGGCATTCCTCTTCCCGCTCCGGCTGCCGGTCGCACACACCCAAAAGCACCATCACCGGCGCGATATAGATGAGCGCCAGCGTCTGCGGATCTTCCGGGTATAGCTTGCCCGCGGCAATCAGGTTTCGAAAGATCTCCGCGCGATAGGCCACTATCCGATCCACATATCGCTTAGAATACAGCGCCGCGAGCTTTGGCGAGCGGAACTGCTCAATCGTCATCATCCGGCGGAAACGGCAGATGTTTTCCGTATGCAGGGAATACAGGAAAATCTGCCGCACCTTCTCAATCAGCGTCTCCTCCGTGATCTCCGAAAAGAATGGGATGTCCTGCGCCACATCCTGTACATGGATGGCGATCTGTCCCGTTTCCCGCGCATACTGCGCTGCCGTGGCCTCCACAATCGCATCAAAGATCGCCTGTTTGCTCGGGAAATGGTTGTAGATCGACGGAGCCTTGATGTCCACGGCCGCGGCGATCTGCCCCACGCTCACCGCGTCATATCCTTCCTTGGAAAACAAGTCCAACGCCTTGTCCAGTATCCGCTGTTTCGTATCTTTCTTCTGCATGTCCTCTCCTAACTAACGCTCGTTAGTAACGACTAATACGCCTAATGCATCGCTTTTGTAGATTTATCAAGATGCATCTTGCCGCAAAACTTTGTTGTCAAAGCTTTCTCTCTATGATATGCTTATATACATGGATTTTGCCGCGGACCCGCGGCGCAGACAGAAAGGATCTTCCTTTATGAACCACCTCACCATCCCCGCCGGGTATCGCACCCGGCTTTCCGTCTATGATACGCAGCGCGCCATCGAACTCATCAAACAGGTCTTCCAAAAGCACCTGTGTGCCGCGCTCAACTTAAAGCGCGTGTCCGCACCGCTGTTCGTTCCCGCCAACACCGGGCTGAACGACGACCTGAACGGCATCGAGCGCCCCGTGAGCTTCGATATCCCCGCCGTGGGCGGCGAGGAATTCCAGGTCGTGCATTCGCTTGCCAAATGGAAGCGCCTGGCGCTTAAAAACTATGATTTCTATGTCGGCAAGGGGCTGTATACCGACATGAACGCCATCCGCCGCGACGAGGAAGTGCTGGATAACCTGCACTCCGTCTATGTCGACCAGTGGGACTGGGAAAAGGTCATCTCGCGCGAGGATCGCACGCTCGACTACCTGAAGGACGCCGTCCGCCGCATCGTGTCCGCCATTTGCAATACCTGCGACGAACTCTGCTGGGCCTTCCCCGACCTTCACACGCACCTCTGCCGCGAAGTCACCTTCATCACTTCGCAGGAACTCGAGGACCGCTACCCCGACCTCACGCCGTCCGAACGCGAGACGGAATTCGCCCGCCTGCATCAGACCATCTTCATCATGCAGATCGGCAAGACGCTGCGCTCCGGCAAAAAGCACGACGGCCGCGCACCCGACTATGACGACTGGGACTTAAACGGTGACATCCTGTTCTATAACGAACTGTTGGACCGCGCATTCGAGGTCTCCTCCATGGGGATCCGCGTCGACGCCGAGAGCCTCTCCCGCCAATTGGCGCTTGCCGGCTGTGAGGATCGCCGCAACCTCCCCTTCCACAAGATGCTGCTCGCGGACGAACTTCCCCTAAGCATCGGCGGCGGCATCGGGCAATCGCGCCTGTGCATGCTGCTCATGGGCTGCGTCCACATCGGCGAAGTGCAATCTGGTGTGTGGGACGAACAGACCCGCCGTCTCTGTCGGGAAGCGGGCATTTTCCTTCTCTGACTTTCCAAGCAACCGGCCTTTCGCCGGCTGCTTTTTTTTTGAAAAACCGGAATTATTTTGCACAAATCCATTGCCAACCGGCGTGGCAGCGTGCTATAATATTTCGTAAATTTTTGCAACTTCTTGTTTTTAAGCTTGCAGAAACGCGGCTTCCCCGCCGTTTCCGCCTGCGGTTTTTCCGCAAAGAAAGGATGGATCCATCATGCGCAAACACATCTTCATCACCGGCGGCGTCGTCTCCGGACTCGGCAAGGGCATCACCGCCGCCTCCCTTTGTCGCCTTCTCAAGCTGCGCGGCCTCAAAGTCGCCGCGCAAAAGCTCGACCCGTATATGAACATCGACCCCGGCACCATGAGCCCCTATCAGCACGGCGAGGTGTTCGTCACCGAGGACGGCGCAGAAACGGATCTCGACCTCGGACATTATGAACGCTTCATCGACGAAAACCTCAACAAGTTTTCCAACCTCACCTCGGGTAAGGTATATTGGAATGTGCTGAACAAGGAACGCGAGGGCGCCTACCTCGGCAAGACGGTGCAGGTCATCCCGCACATCACGCAGGAGATCAAGAGCTTCATCTATGCCGGCGCGGAAGCGGCCGACGCCGATATCCTGATCACCGAGATTGGCGGCACGACGGGCGACATCGAAAGTCAGCCCTTCCTCGAGGCCATCCGGCAGATCTCCTTCGAGGTCGGCCGCGAAAACTGCCTGTTCATCCATGTGACGCTCGTTCCCTACCTCAAATGCTCCGGTGAACACAAGTCTAAGCCCACGCAGCATTCCGTAAAGGAATTGCAATCCTTCGGCATCTCGCCCAACATCATCATCATGCGCGCCGACGAACCGATTAGTCAGGGCATCCGCGACAAGATCGCGCTGTTCTGCAATGTCCCGGCCGACTGCGTCATTGAAAACATCACGCTGCCCAACCTGTACGAAGCGGTCATCATGCTGCACGAAAACGGCTTGGACGATGTTGTGTGCCGTGAACTGCGCCTGTCCACCCCCTCCCCCGACCTCGGCGAATGGGAGGCGATGCTGGAGCGCATCCGCCGCCGCGACAAGGACATCACAATCGCCATTGCGGGCAAGTATGTGCAGCTCCCGGATGCCTACCTGTCCATCAACGAGGCGCTCGCGCACGCAGGGTATAACTATGGCGCCAAGGTGCATTTGAAATTCGTCGACACCGAATCCGTCACGGACGACAACGCGGCCGAGGTCTTTTCTGACTGCGACGGCATCCTCGTCCCGGGCGGCTTCGGCGAACGCGGCATCGAGGGTATGATTTCTGCCTGCCGCTATGCACGCGAAAACGACATCCCCTATTTCGGCATCTGCCTCGGCATGCAGATCGCGGTCATCGAGTTCGCGCGGCATGTCTGCGGCCTTGCGGGGGCCAATTCCGGGGAATTCAATCCGCACGGCCCGCATTCGGTCATCGACCTCATGCCCGACCAATACGGCAACATCCCGCTCGGCGGCACCATGCGCCTTGGGAGCTACCCCTGTCAGGTCGTCCCGGGCACCATCCTGGCGGAGGCCTATGGGCAGCCGCTTATTCATGAACGCCACCGCCACCGCTATGAATTCAACAACGCCTACCGCGAAATGATGCAACAGCACGGCCTCGTCGTAAGCGGCACCTCGCCCGACGGCCGCATTGTGGAGACGGTCGAGCTCCCAGAGAACAAGCACTTCATCGGCGTGCAGTTCCACCCGGAATTCAAGAGCCGCCCCAACAAGCCGCATCCTCTGTTCCTGCGCTTTGTGGAAAAGAGCCTGGAACGGCACGAGCAGACGCATCCGGCGCAGTAACGGCCTGGCGACAATTTATCTGCAAAAAGGCTCCCTTCCCGGGAGCCTTTTTTGTTTCCAAATTTTTCGAACATCACGGGGCTTTGCCCAAGGGCGAACTCTTTGGATATGCTGTGCGCCGCCGCCAAAGTCCTCTTCTAGTCTCGGAAAGGTGAGCTCATCACCCAACGGAAAAGAAGTTTTAGGATATATATTGCAAGCAGTCCATGGAATACGGCTTGCGAATAAAAGACGGAAAGGAGGTCAGAAAGTGCCTAAAATCAGGGATTTTGAT
>CAOKKG010000061.1 GCA_948468985.1 uncultured Eubacteriales bacterium
GCGATCTTTAAAGACTACAATGTCGATGAGCTGGTCTCCGGCGGACAGTCCATGAACCCCAGCGCAGAGGACATCTGCAAAGCGGTTGAGGCGGCGCCCTCTAAGCAGGTCATCGTGCTGCCGAACAACAAGAATATCGTGCTGGCGGCGGAGCAGGCGAACGACCTCACGGAAAAGAAGATTTTCGTCGTTCCAACCAAGTCCTTTCCGCAGGGGCTGGCGGCGGTGTTGGCTTATGTGGACGGTGCGCCGGTGGAGGAAAATGTGGCCAACATGAAGCAGGCGCTTTCGAGCGTCAAGTCGGCGCAGATCACCAAGGCCGTGCGCGACAGCAAGGTCGTAGGGATGGATTTCTCCGTCCACGAGGGCGAATACATCGGTCTTTTGGAAGGCGATATCGTCTCACACGGGGACACACCGGAGGAGGCAGTCCAGGTGCTGCTGGAAAAGATGGTCACGGAAGATGATTCCATCGTCACGCTGTATTATGGTGAAGCGGTAAGCGAGCAGGCAGCGCAGGCAATGGCGGAAAAGGTGGAAGCGGCCTATGCTGACCTGGATGTGGAGACCTACGCGGGCAAGCAGCCGGTCTATGACTACATCATCTCCGTCGAGTAAGTCGCATACATCGAACATCAGAACAAGAATTAGCAAAAGAGCAGGAGATTCCTGCTCTTTTCTATAGGGAAAAGGAGGTAACAATGCGGGTAGAGGCGGAAATCACGGCGGTGCGCGGCGTAGGGCCGCAGACGGCGAAGCTGTTGGCGCGGCTGGGTATCCACACGGTGTGGGACCTGCTTTGCCACAAACCGGCGTATTATAAAGATCTTTCCCGAATCACACCGGTCTATTTGCTGGAGGAAGAGCAGCTGGCAGTGGTGCAAGCCTGTGTGATGACGCCGCCCCGCTGGATTCGCCGGGACAGGAAGTTTTCGCTGTTCACCTTTTCCGTGAGTGACGGGAGCGGGTCTCTGTCCATCTCCGTATTCAACACGCCGTATTCCTTTTCAAAATACACGCTGGGCGAAACCTACCTCTTCCTTGGGAAGCCAAAGGAATACCGCGGCAGATTGCAGATGGAAAACCCGGAGGTCCTTTTGGAGGGTGGTCCGCTCGGGCTACGGGCATATTATCCGCTGACGGCAGGCCTGAGCCAGCATGTGCTGCGGCAGTTTGTGGGCAATGCCCTGCAAAATGTGGAATTCCCGGCGGACTATACGCCGGGGCTGCGGGAAGCTGCAAAGCTCCTTCCGCAGCGGGAGGCGTTTTGCAGCCTGCACTGTCCAGCAACCCCGGCGGCGCTGGAGGAGGCACGGCGCAGCTTGGCATTTCGGGAGGCATGGCTCTTTTTGGAGCGTATGGAGCAAAGCGCTGGAAAGGCAGAACCGGCAAAGCCCCTCCGCGCGCCGGCCGACACGCAGGAGGGGTATCTTGCAAAGCTGCCGTTTCGCTGTACTGGCGCACAGCTGCGCGCCATGAGGGAAATCGCGGAGGATCTGTCCCGACCGGTGACAGCAAACCGGCTGATCCAGGGCGATGTCGGGTCCGGCAAGACGGCGGTAGCGATGTACGCCGTGTTTTTGGCAGCCTGCTGCGGCGCGCAGAGCTTGTTGCTGGCGCCGACCAGCTTGCTCGCTGCGCAGCATTTTCGAATGGCGCAAAGTCTGTTTGGCGAGCGGGTGGCACTGCTTACTGGGGCAACCCCGGCGGGCGAGCGGGAGGAAATCCGCCGCAAAGCCGCCGCCGGGGAAATCGATGTGTTGGTCAGCACGCACGCCGCGTTATATGAACAGCCGGCCTTTTGCAACCTGCAATTGCTCGTAATCGACGAACAGCACCGCTTCGGCGTGCTGCAGCGCTCGAAAATGGCAGGGCAATATCCTGGGCTGCACACCATCACCATGTCCGCCACGCCGATCCCGCGGTCGCTGGCAATGATCCTGCACGGGAGTGCCGAAATTTCCATGCTGAACGAGCTCCCGCCGGGCAGGACACCCATTAAGACCTTCCTTATCGGCAAGAATAAGCGTGCTGCGCTCTATGACTGGCTAGCGGAGCGAGTGGCCGCAGGGGAAAAGGCGTATATCGTCTGCCCGCTGCTGGAGCCTTCGGAGGGCATTGCCGCCGTTTCTGTGCAGGAGATGCGGCAAGGGCTGCAAAAGCGCTATCCCGCCTGGCGCATCGGCATCCTGCACGGGCGCATGCGTGCGGAGGAAAAAACGGAGGTCATGCGGCGCTTTGCAGCGGGAGAGGTCTCTGTGCTCATTTCCACAACGGTTGTAGAGGTTGGCGTGGATGTGCCGGACGCGACGATTATGATTGTGGAGAACGCAGACCGCTTCGGGCTGGCGCAGTTGCACCAGTTGCGCGGCCGGGTCGGCCGCGGAAGCCTGGCGTCGTATTGCTACTTTGTCTCCGATGGAGCCGGACAGGAACGGTTGCGCGTCCTGAAGGAGTGTTCGGATGGTTTCGCAATCGCCCGCAAGGATCTGGCCTATCGCGGCGCGGGGAATTTCTTCGGCGTAGAGCAGCATGGAGAGAGCTCCTTCCGCTTTTTGGACCTGTATCAGGACATGGCGCTGCTGGAGGAGGCAAAGGCGTTTTGGCAGGCGATGCGGCGGGACTTCCCGCAGGATTATGCACTTTTGGAAGCGCAGGCGCGGCGGGAAGCGGCGCAGGAGGGGAACGCCTATCTGGCGATCTAGTAAGCGCGGAAAAATGTCACAGAAGTATAAAAAAACGCCCTTTGCCGGAAACCCCGCAGAGGGCGCGTTTTTTTGTTGCCCAGTCCGCGTCTGTCAGTCGACGGCCTGCTCGCGTCTGCGGACAAAGCGGCGGATGCTCTTGAACCGGTGGGTAATCTGGACGACGGATTTTTCGCGCGTCAGCTCAAAAATCGCCTCCGTCAGCTCCTTTTCGTTTTCGGGGTTGACATTGGCCATAACCTCGTATCCAATGACGAACAGCGCGTCCTTCCTCATGGCGCGGGCGATGGAGAGCCGCTGCGCATCCCTCGAAAGCGCGCCGGCGTTCTCGCCTAGCACCGTTTCATGGCTCTTCGGCAGCTTGAGGAAACATCCATGCTTTTTGTGAGCAGCCGGTAAAATTTCTCTTGCACCGACAGTTATCAAGTTTCATAATAGGAAGAGAAGTGGAGATGAGAGCATCGGTATTCAACAGAAGCCCAAGCGTGAGCAGAGCGACACCATGCATATTACGCGGGCGTTTCTGGGCGGCATACAGCAGGCCGCGCCCGGCGTTGGTGCGCGCAGTGGGTCGGCAATATGCCAGAGGGCAAATTGATGCGGCACTCTTGGAGGAGATTGGCACGCCGATGCTCTCTCTCGAAAAAGGTATATGTCAGGATCGTCAACGGCGAAACCGGAAGGCGGGATTCTTGTAGAAAACGATCCATTTATAGGAGGAAAAAACAATGGCGAAAAAGCAAAGCCCGGCGGAGGTGATTCGCATCGCCCATCTGCATAAGGCGTTTGGGCCGGTGCAGGCGGTGCGGGATCTTTCGTTTCAGGTGCGGCAGGGCGAACTGTTCGCATTTCTCGGCGTCAACGGCGCGGGAAAGTCGACGACGATTTCTATCCTGTGCGGTCAGTTGGCCGCCGACCGGGGAGAGATTGAAATCTGCGGGCAGCCGGTGCAGAAAGGGTCTGCGCTGGTAGCACGCAAGTTGGGCGTGGTCTTTCAAAATTCCGTGCTAGACCGGCCGCTTACTGTGCGGGAGAACCTGCAGAGCCGCGCTGCACTGTATGGGATTACCGGCAAAGCCTTTGAGGCGCGCCTACATGAGTTGGCGGAATACTTGGATTTTGAGTCTCTGTTGGGGCGCACGCTAGGCAAGCTGTCCGGTGGACAGCGTCGGCGGATCGACATCGCCCGCGCCCTGCTGCACCGCCCGGAGATCCTCATTCTCGACGAGCCGACGACGGGGCTGGACCCGCAGACGAGAAAGCTCCTGTGGGATGTCGTGTCCGACCTGCGCCGGCGGGAGAACATGACGGTCTTTCTCACGACGCATTATATGGAAGAAGCGGCGGATGCGGACTATGTTGTCATTTTGGATCATGGACAGATCGCGGCCGAGGGGACGCCGCTGCAATTGAAAAACGCCTATACGGGCGATTTTATCACGCTGTATGGCGTGGAGGAGGGGGTCGTCCGCACGTTGGGGATGCCTTATGAGAAGCTGCGGGACGCCTATCGCGTCTCTGTGCCGGATACGGCGGCGGCGACGCGCCTGATTTTGGAACATCCGGCGCTCTTTTCGGACTATGAGATCACCAAGGGAAAGATGGACGAGGTCTTTCTCGCGGCAACGGGCAAGCGTTTGCAGGGAGGAATGGACGCATGAAGCAGATCTTTGCGATGGTACGGCGCAATGTCAAACTCTATTTTCGTGATAAAGGGCTGTTTTTTGTATCGCTCATTACACCGGTCATTCTGTTGGTGCTCTATAGTACCTTCCTGGCCAAGGTATACCGCGAAAGCTTTGCCGCGTCTATCCCGGCGGGCGTCTCCATTGCCCAGGAGCTGCTGAACGCCGTGGTGGGAGGCCAGCTCGTCTCTTCGCTTCTGGCCGTGTCCTGCGTGACGGTTGCGTTCTGCTCCAACACGCTCATGGTGCAGGACAAGGTCAACGGTGCGCGGGGAGACCTCCTGCTGTCGCCCATCCGCCGCTCGGCTGTGGCGATTTCGTATTTTGCCGCCTGCATGCTTTCGACGCTGATCGTCAACCTGGTGGCGATGGGCCTGTGCTTTGCTTATCTGGCCGCTACGGGGTGGTATCTGAGCCTGGCCGACGCGCTGCTGCTGACGGGGGATGTAGTGCTGTTGACGTTGTTTGGCGTGGCACTGTCCTCTTGCATCCACTTCTTCTTGAATTCGCAATCGCAGGTCTCCGCCGTGGGGACGATCGTGAGCGCCGGATATGGCTTCCTGTGTGGGGCATATATGCCGATCGCCAGCTTCTCGGCGGGATTGCAGCACATTTTGATGTTCCTCCCCGGGACATACGGCACCAGCCTGCTGCGCAACCATGCATTGGCGGGCGCTTTCCGCGAGATGCAGCGCATCGGCTTCCCGGTGGACATTCTTTCGCAGATTCGCGATTCTATCGACTGCAATCTGTATTTCTTTGACAAGCCTGTGTCGCAGGGCGGGATGTATGCCGTGCTCGGGGGAGCAATCCTGCTCTGTGTGGGGGTGTATATCCTCTGCAACGACCTCCGCAAGAAGGAGAACTGAGCATATGAAATCGGAAAAGTGGGGAAAATGGATCTCTGTGCTGCTCTATGTGGCGCTGGGCGGCGCGTTGGGGTGGGCCTTGGGCAATTTCCTCTCTTCAGGGCAAGTGGAACTGCCGCTCGGGGAAAAGATGCTCCTCCTCGGCGGTGCGCTGCTGCTGGTGTATCTGGCGGGCATGGTCCAGACGATTCTGCACGAGGCGGGGCACCTGCTGTTTGGGCTGCTCAGTGGGTATCGGTTCTGCTCCTTCCGGATTGGGCAATGGATGTTGGCCCGGCAAAACGGCGCACTGCGCTTCTGCCGGTTTTTCCTGGCCGGGACGGCGGGGCAGTGTCTGATGGATCCGCCGGATATGCGGGAGGGCAAGCTGCCGTATGTGCTGTATAACCTGGGCGGCGTGATCCTGAACGCGGCATCGGCGCTGCTGTTCTTTTGGATGTATCACCTCTGTGCAAGCGGCGCAGCGCTATTTGCCTTCTTCTGTTTGGCAC
>CAOKKG010000062.1 GCA_948468985.1 uncultured Eubacteriales bacterium
GACAAGACGGGCACCATCACGGACGGCAGCCTGCATTTGGCGGAGCTTCTGCCGCTGGAGGCGGAGGACGAACAGGCCGTCCGGCAGGCGCTTTGTGAGCTCGTTTGGGCGGTCGGGGATACGAACGCGACGGCGCAGGCCGTGCGGGATGCGATGCCGCTTGAAAAATCCGCCTGGGACTTGCGGGAGGCCATAAACTTTTCCCCCGTGCGCAAGTGGAGCGGCGCGGATTTTGCGGAACACGGCGCATGGATTCTGGGCGCGCCGGAGGTGCTGGCTGCCGATTGCCGTCTGCCGCTGACCTGGCAGCAGGAGATTCGCCGCCGGCAGGCGCAGGGGCAGCGGGTGCTGCTGCTGGCGCAGGGAGAGGGCGGCTTTTCCCGCACGGGAAAGGAAGCCTCCTACAGCGGGGCGCTCGCGCCGCGGGCGATCCTCGCGTTCGAGGAGGGGATCCGCAAGGAATCGCGCGAAATCTTCCGCTATATGCGGCAAAACGGCATCTCCGTGAAGATCATCTCGGGCGACAGTGCTGCGACCGTCTATGCCATCGCTAAAAAGGCCGGGGCGGATTGCCAGGGCGGCTATATTGATTTGTTTGGCATGGACCGCGCGGCAGTGGAGGAAGCGGCGGCACGGTATGCGGTGTTTGGCCGCGTGAGCCCGCAGCAGAAGAAGTGGATCGTGCACTTCTTCCGGGCGCAGGGGCGGACGGTTGCCATGACGGGCGACGGCGTCAACGACGTGCCTGCCTTAAAGGAGGCGGATTGCAGCATCACGCTGCGCACCGGCAGCGACGCTGCACGCACGATCTCGCAGATCGTGCTGCTCGATTCCAACCTATATGCGATCTATCACACGATCCTGGAGGGCAACCGCGTCGTCAATAACATTCAGCGCTCGGCCTCGCTCTTTCTCGTAAAGACTATTTTTTCCTGCGCGCTGTGCGTGCTGTTCATGTTGCTGCCGCTGTCCTATCCGTTTGTGCCCGTCCAATTGACGCTGTTCAGCTCGCTGTGCATCGGGATCCCGTCCTTCCTGCTGACCTTGCAGCACAATTACCGCTCGATCGAAAATGACTTTTTCGGGCCGGTGCTGCGGATTGCTCTGCCGGGCGGCCTCGGCGTGGCGGTGGGGGTGCTCGCTCTTTGTGCCGTGGGCAAGCTCCTCGCCTGGGGAGAGGCAGAGATTGCACTGCTCTGCACGGTGGCGGCGGGTGGTTGCGGCTTTTTTGTGCTGTTCCAGGTGATGCGCCCTTTCTGCCTGTGGAAGCGCCTCGTCTATGCCACGCTGGCAGCGGCGTTTGGAGCGGCGGTCGTGCTATTTGGACCGGTGTTCTACCTGCCGCGCTTCACGCTGCGCCTTCTTTGGCGCTCGCTTGGCGTGTTGGCGTTCGTCTGGCCGGTCAACCGGTTCTTCGCCTGGCTGACGGAAAAATGGCTGCGCCGCGGGCATCTGCAGGCAACGGTGGAACAGATGGCGAAATAAGCCTTTCATCTTCCGGAAGGGAAAAAGCGAAAAAAAGATCGCCCGCCGGGGGAAGTCCTTCCCTGTTGGGCGATTTTGTTGTATACTGAAAGAAGAATATCCCGGACGACGGGCTGGCCCGCGGACGGGAAAGGAGGGGGAGCAAGGTATGAAAATTCAATATGCAATCGACGGTGCGCTGGGCGAAGGGATCCGCGTGGCGCACAAAATCGAGGAGTATGTAGACATCATCGAAGTGGGCGACGGCGTATTGCAGCGGGAATCGCTCCGTGCGATTACGCTACTTAAGCAGGTCTTTCCGGACAAGAAGATCTTGGCGGATCTGAAGCTCATGGACGGCGGCTATACGCTTGGCAAAGAGGCGTATGCCCTGGGTGCGGACATCGTGACGGTGTGCGCTGCGGCGGATCCAGACTGCATCGCGGGGCTGGTGCGCGCGGCGCAGGAGGTGGGGAAGGAGTCCTGGGTCGACCTCATCGGCATCGAGCCGCGGCACTATCGCGACTATGTGGCGGCCGTCAACGCCAGCGGGGCGGACTATGTGTGTGCGCACCTGTCCGGGCGGCTGTTCCGGGACGAACCGGGCATCTATGCCCGCAAGGACGCCATCCGCCTGGCCGGCAAGGTGGGGTTTGTGCCCAAGCTCGTGCTGTCGGGCGGGCTGACGACGGAATACCTGCCGGAGATCCTGGAATGCTGCCCGCACCATGTCAACCTGGGCGGTGTGCTTACCCGCGCCAAGGACCCGGTGCGCATTGCCAAAGCTTTTTTTGAGGCATGAAAAAACGCCTGCGCTTCCCCTCGGGGGCGCGGGCGTTTTGTTTTTTTCGATTCTTTAGCCCAGTTGGCACTGCGCCTGCGCCGTGTCGCGCAGCTCGAGAATAGCGTCCAGCAATTGGCCGCGTTCCTGTGAAAAGGCGGCGCTGATACCCGTCATGCTCACCGTGGCATAGAGTCGGTGCGCCGCGTCAAAAAATGGGGCGGCGATGGAGCTGACGCCCATGGCGAGCTCGTCCTGTTCGAGCGACACGCCTCGGCGGCGGATGCGCTCCAATTCCTCCCGCAGGCGTTCGGGCGTGCTGAGCGTTTTGGGGGTCAGGGCGGCAAGCGGCGTCCGCGCGAGGTAAGCGCGCACAAACCCGGCGTCAGCATGCGCCAACAGCAGCTTGCCGCTGGCCATTGCATAGAGTGGCCCGCTCTGTGCAGAGGGCTGCAGGATAAAGGCGCTGCGATGTGGCATGGCGGTATACAGGTGTTCGAGGCGCGCGGACTGCACAAGGCAGACAACGCCGGAGGTCTGAAAGCGGTCGCAAAGCGCCTGCAGGGGCTGCGCAATGGCGTCTCGCAGCTTGCTTCCGGCGGTGCTCCCGGCGAGGGCGGCCTTGGAAAACAGCGCAGAGCCGAGCAGGTATTCCCCGCGGGAATTCTGGCATACATAGCCGTTGTTGTGCAGGGTGTTTAGCAGCCCGTGCACGGTCGCCTTGTTGAGCTGTAAGCGCGCGCTGATTTCCCCGAGGGAGAGCGCTGGGGTTTGCGCATCGAAGCAATTCAAAATGTCGATGGCGCGCTGTACGGATTGTATGGTCTTGCCGGTCCGCGGCGGGGTCTGCATCGCTGCCTCCTTGCTGCCTGAAAATCAGGGGATTTTCCTCCAGTATACGGGAATGGATGGGAAAAGTAAAGCGATTTCCGCTAATTGCGAATAGCTATTCGATAATGTCGAATTCTGAATTAGAACGAGTGGATTTCCTTGACACGACCGGGAGCAGCGTGTAGCATGAAGACAGAGGAGAAGAGTGGCTGTAGCGTGGAGAGATTGCCGTCTGCCGCCGGGTGCTCCTCCCGCAAAAGGGTTTTTCACCGGCCAAGCCGGGAAAATAGATTCTTGAGAGGAAGAAAGAGGAAGAAAGAGGAAATAACTATGAAAGTACAATTTGCTGTAGACTGCATCAGCCTGGCTAAGGGCATCGAGTTGGCCAACCAGATCCGCGATTATATCGAGATCATCGAGTTGGGCGAGGAATTCATCGCGAAATACGGCCATATGGCGATTCGTGAATTCAAGCAGGAATTCCCCGAAAAGAAGATTTTGGCGGACATCAAGATTATGGACTCCGGCTATAAGGTTGGTCTGCCCTGCCTGGAGGCGGGCGCGGACATCATCACCGTCTGCTCGCGCGCCAAGGAAAAGACAATCGCCGAGGCCATCCGCGCCTGCCGTGAGACGGGCAAGGAATGCTTCGTCGACCTCGTGGCGGAGCCGGACTATCAGGCCGTGGTGGAAAAGATCAACCGCCTGCAGCCGGACTATGTCTGCGCGCACCTCTCGGGCGACGATTCGCGCGACGGGCAGGCAGAGACGACTCGCCGTCTGGACGCAATGATGGAGGAGATCAAGAAGTGCAAGTTTGACGCGAAGCTGGTGCTTTCTGGCGCAATCAAGGTGGAAAACATCCCCTCGGTCAAGAAGTGCAATCCGCACCATGTCATCATCGGCCGCGCAATCAAGGAAGCGGCGGATCCGGTGGCGGTGGCGCGCACTTTCTTTGAGGCATAAGGAAGTTAAACGCAGCGCGCGTCGGTTTGGCAAATAGGCTCGCGCTTTGGTGCAGGAGACGGAGGAAAGCATGAAACTACAGGTGGCATTGGATGTTGCAACGCTGGATGAGGCAAAGCGGCTCATCGATCAGGTAGCCGACTACGCCGACATTATCGAATTGGGCACGAGCTTTATCGGCACCTATGGCTATGGCCTAGTGCGGACGATCCGGGAGGCATATCCGGAGCTCTCCATTCTGGCCGATGTCAAGATTGTGGACGGCGGGTATGGCATCTCGAAAAAGGTGTTCGACCTGGGCGCGAACTATTCTACGGTTGTGGGCTATGCAGACCTGCCCACGCTGGCGGGCGCGGTGCGCGCGGCCAAGGAAGCAGGAGCGGGGCACTATATCATGGCGGATATGATGCATGTTCCGGACTATGCCGTGCATAAAGAAAAGCTGGACGCGGCGGGCGTCGACTATGTGAGCGCGCATGTGGCGACGGATGCCGCCGGGTTCCAGAAGTTTGAGGATGTGCTTGCCCGCATCGCGCGTGTGCGCTTTCATGCCAAGCTGGCGATTGCCGGCGGCATCACGCTGGAGCGTCTGCCTATCGTGGAAAAGTATCAGCCCGACCTTATCATCGTCGGTGGGGCAATCACGCGCGTGGACAATCCACGGGCGGCGGCCAAGGCGTTCCACGACGCGATCTGTTGAAGCAGGCAAAACCAAACAAACGAAGCTGCGGGAGCGGGGCCTTTTTGGGGCTCCGCTCTTTTTGTACCCGGGAGGTGGGCGGCAACACAGCGGAGAAAGCACGGTAAGAGGCCTGCCCGTTTACTTTTGCGGGGAAATATGGTATGATACAAAAATGCAGAAGGAAACGCAAACACAAAATTATATTCTGCGGCGGGAATACCGCAAGAGTCTGAAACTCAGCATCACGCCGCAGGCGGAAGTGCTGGTGCAGGCGCCGTGGAACCTTTCCCAGGCGGCAATCTCGCAGTTCCTCGAAAAACATGCCGCGTGGATCGCGGCACACCTCGCCGAGGCGGAGCAAAACCGTGCCTCCCGGCAGGAGTGGCTGGAAAGTATCCTCTTTCTCGGGCGGGAATACCCCGTGCGGCGCTGGGCGCAGAGGGAAGTCTGCCTGAGTAAGGCGAACTTATACCTGCCCGAGTTGGATTCGCCAGAAAAGGAGCGCCGCAAGGTCGCCGCGTGGTACCGCGCGCAGGCGCAGGTGCTGCTCCCGCGGCGGACGCAGTTTTGGGCGGGAAAAATGCAAAAAAACTACCGGCAGGTGCGCATCTCCAGTGCGCGCAAGCGATGGGGGTCCTGCACGGGGGAAGGTGTAATTTCCTTTTCCTGGCGGCTTTTGCAGGCGCCGCCCGCCGCGGTGGATTATGTCATCATCCACGAATTGGCGCACCGCTATCGGATGGACCACTCCCGGGAGTTTTGGGCTTATGTAGAGGCCTATTGCCCGGACTATCCGGCCAGAAAGCGCCTGTTGGAGCAGACGGCAGAGGCGATGCGCCGCACTGGGTGGGATGTCTGAGCTGCAAATGGGTAAAAAAAAGGAACAGCATCGCTGTTCCATGGTGCCGAAGGCCGGACTCGAACCGGCACGGTATCGCTACCGGTGGATTTTGAGTCCACTACGTCTGCCAATTCCATCAC
>CAOKKG010000063.1 GCA_948468985.1 uncultured Eubacteriales bacterium
ATTTACCTCCGAGGTGCGACTTTACCCGACAATTCCCTGAATCCACTCCTGTATCCGCTGGAAAAATCCCTTGTTCTCCTCCTGCGGCTGCGGCTCCGGTTCCTTTTCGAATTCCATATAGTACACTTGGGAATCCTCGGGAAAGCCCATGGAAAGCTCCTGCTCCGCTACCTTGGCGACCTGTTGGATGTCGCATTTGGTGGAGATCGCCAGATTCAATTTGTCGATGCGCGCTTCCAGACTATCTATATTCTTCTGAATACTGATATTTTCCAGGTTTATTTTCGCGCTGACCGCGTTGCAGGCCACGACGCCCACCATCATGAGGAAGACGAGTGCTACCGTTGAGCAGATGCGTAGCGCATTCTGCCGCTTGGCCAGCATTTTCGGGTGCATTTTATAGAGCACTTGTACCTTGCGGTAGGTTTTTTCTGCCGGGCGGCGAGCCCGTCTCGCCCCTTCCCGCGTGCGTGGCACCGTCTTAGGAGCTGCCGTTCCATGCTGATAATCCGAATCATATCTATGTAAAGCTTCCATTGTGTCTGCTCCTTATTCCTCCGTCGTCTTGCAAAAAGCCCGAAGCTTCGCGCTTCGCGCCCGCGGATTGCGTTCCAGTTCCTCCTCCGAGGGAAGGATGGGCTTACGCGTCAACACCCTGCCTTTGGATTTCTTGCCGCAGATGCACTGCGGGAATTCCGGCGGACAGGTGCAGGGGTGTTCTGCCGTGCGGAAAGTGTTCTTTACGATGCGGTCCTCCAGCGAATGAAAGGTGATGACCGAGAGCACACCGCCCGGCGATAATACATCGATCATATCCTCCAATGCACGCTGCAGGCTGCCGATTTCGTCGTTCACCTCGATGCGCAGCGCCTGAAAAGTGCGCTTGGCCGGGTGCGGGCCTGTCCGCCGGCTCGCCGCCGGAATTGCCTGCTTGATGACCTCGGCCAATTCCAGCGTCGTCTCGATCGGCCGGTGCCGGATGATTGCGTCCGCGATCCGTGCGCCGTATCGCTCCTCGCCGTATTCATAAATCACGCGCTGCAACGCCTGTTTATCGTACCCGTTTACAATGTCATAGGCTGAAAAGGCCGCCTGTCTGTCCATACGCATGTCAATCGGCGCGTCCTTTTGGTAGGAAAAGCCGCGTTCGGCATCGTCCAATTGGAAAGACGACACCCCAAGGTCGACAACGATCCCATCCACCCCGACAATGCCCTGTTCCTGGATCACGCGCTTAATGTCGTGAAAATCGCTCTTGACAAAGGTGATGCGATCCGCATAGGGAGCCAAGCGCTTTCTGGCATATAAAAACGCCTGATCGTCCTTGTCGATCGCAATGAGCCGCCCTGTCGAGAGCTGCAATATCCGTTCGCTGTGCCCGCCGCCGCCCATTGTGCAGTCGACAAACACTTCGCCACAGGCCAGGGGCAGCTGCGCCACGGTTTCTTCTAACAATACGGTTGTATGTGTAAATTCTTGGCTCATATCCCCAACTCCGACAGCTTTTTCAAAGCCTGTTCGTATTCTTTCGACCCATAGGCGTTATACGCCTCCCATGCCTCTTTCGACCAGAGCTCCACACGGCTCATAACCCCGATGGCGACGACTTCCTTTTCCAACCCCGCGTGTTCGCGCAGACGGGCGGGCAGCAGGATGCGCCCCTGCTTGTCCGGCGTGCAGTCCGTCGCCGAGGCAAATTGCAGACGCAGGAATTTCTGCGCCTCCGTGTCCATCACCGGGATATGTTGCAGCTTCCCGGCAAATTCCATCCATGCTTCCGGCGAAAACACAAACAGACACGCTTCCGTGCCTCGTGTCACAATAAAATTTTCTCCGAGTTCCTCGCGGAACTTCGCAGGGATAAAAACCCTCCCCTTCGCATCCATCGTATGCGAATATTCGCCGATCAGCATAGTTTCCCCTCAAAGTGGTTTGAAATTCACCACTTTTCCACACTTTTGTGTTTACTTCACCATCTAAATGGTTCAGCATAATATATTCGCGATAAATTTCATTTTTCCTGCCTGTCTCATAAAAATTTTTGAAAATTTACACTTTTTCCCGACTGCCTCTGCCACACGACCCGTCCGCGCAAAAAAGACGGCAAAAAGCGTTTTTCCGATCCGCCCCATCCGCCATCACTCGGCACCGTTCGCAGACGCACCTTTCTATACTGTCCTTAAGGCAAAAAATTCCCAAGGAGGTTCTCTTCGACCATGTTTACACGCAAGAAAAAGCCCTCTGCCCTGACAGAGGAAATTCAAAAGATCACCGACGATTACGAAAAGTTGGCTAAGGAGCAAAAAGATCGCATCCTCGCCCTGCGCGAGGAAAACCGACAGCTCCACACCCGGCTCGACGCGTGTTTACAGGAAAAGGAAGCCATCGCAAGCACGCTGCTCCGCGCGGAGCAGACCAGCCAGCAGCTTTTGGAGCAGACCAAGCAGCGGTGCGAGCAGTTGCTCTCGGAGGCACACCGCAAGGAGGAAAATTCGCAGAAGCGCATCGAGGCGCACCAATCCACGCTGCGCGAATTGGCCGTGCAGTGCGAAAACATTTTAAATGGTATCGAGTCCGAGCTCAAACACCCGGCTGGCTTCCCACTGGAACTTATCACCAAAAAGAAACAGGCCTGAATCCACCGCACTCTACCGGAGGCGCATAGGGCGTAAACGCCCCTTCATAGGCAAAAAAATCACCGGAATTTGTCCAATCTGGATGCCTTCCGGTGATTTTTGGTTCTTTCTCTCGCCCTTGCCTTGCCGCACTGCCATGCCTTTTCCGGCTCTGCCGTGCGCCCGCAAAGGACGCTTGCCATCCTTAGAAGATCCGGCAACCCTTGATGAAGTGATTCTTCCAATACGCCACGCTGTAGATATTCGTGATGCGAATCTTGCCTTCCGAGGAGGAAGCGTCGATCATCTGATTCCCGCCGATATAGATCCCGACATGACCCTCGTAGCTGATGACATCGCCCTTTTCCAGGTCGCTCATCTTGGTGACGATCGGGTACTTGGTCGTCGCCTTCCAGCCCGCCGAGGTCATGTACGCCTGATTCACGCCCACCTGCTTCAGGCACCAGTACACAAAACCGGAGCAGTCGAAAGTATCTGGCCCTTTGGCACCGAGGACATATTTGCATCCGAGCTTGCTCTTCGCGACCTCGATGAACTTCGCCACCTTCGACGAATCCGCGCTGTCCGTCGCCTCGTTGCCGGACGGCTTGGTATTCCCGCCGGTGCTTCCGCCGCCTGTATTGCCACCGCCCGTGTTGCCACCGGTGTTTCCTCCAGTGCTTCCACCGCCCGTGTTGCCGCCGACGTTTCCTCCAGTGCTACTACCGCCCGTGTTGCCGCCGGTATTCCCGCCCGTGGACGGCTTGGTGTACTTCTTCGCGCCATCCGAGAACAACACTTCCAGCGTCTTTTCGCCAATCTTGCCGTCTGCCTTGAGCCCGTTTATGGTCTGGAACCGCTTGACGGCCGTTTCGGTATTCTCGCCGAAATACCCGGTCGCGCCGGTCATGTACTTGAGCTCTACCAGGCGCTGCTGAATCTTTTTGACCATGTCGCCGCTGTCGCCTAGACTATAGGAGCTCGGCTGTGCCTCGTCCGACATCAAGAGCTCCGCCGTCGTCGCCCCAATCGCCCCGTCGGCGATGAGGCCGTTCTTATTCTGGAACGCCTTAACTGCATCCCGCAACTCGCTGTTGAAGATGCCGTTGATCGCACCGTTGTAGTAATTGAGCTTTTTCAGGCGCTCCTGATAGGTCTTCAGGATCTCCGCCGTATCGCCATACGAAAGCGCCTTGGCCTTGGCCTCGTCCGAATAGAGCATTTCCCGCGTTTCCTGGCCAATCGTCCCATCAACCGAAAGGTTGTTCGCCTTCTGAAACGCCTTGACCGCCTTTTGCGTATAGATGCCGAATTCACCGGTCACATCCTGCAAATAGCCAAGCTCCACGAGCCGCCGCTGCAATTCGCTCACATCCGTGCCCTCGTCACCCAGCGAAACGCTGTACTTAGCCGCCTCGTCCGACATTAGGAGGTCGTATTCATATTGCGTCAGCACGCCGTCCATCTCGAACCCGTTTTTGCGTTCGAACAACTTCACTGCCTGCGCGGTCGTCTCGCTATAGATCGCCGAAGGCTCGTCCGCTTCCATATAGCCGAGCTCCATCAGGCGCGAATGGATTGCCGGAATCTTTTCCGCGTCCTCCATGCCGATGGTATAGCAGGTCTGCTCCTCCGCCTGGTGCAGCTGGTCGGCATAATCTGCCGCGGCCTGCCGCACATCCACCGGCGTCCACCCATCCCCATTGACGGGCGAGCCCATCTGTACTGGCTGGGAGGTGTTCGCCTGCGCCGCATAGGCCGAGGATTCGTCCTTCAACAGGACAGCCACCACCCCCACGGCCACCACGACGATCGCAAGAAGAATCGCCGCGCCGCGCGTCATTCGCACCCAGAGGGGCAATTTCCCCTTCGAACGGCCGCCTTTTGGGGCATGTAGTGCCTCTTCCTGGAGCGGTTTTGCTTGTGTATCCATATATAGAGATGCCTGTCCGGCCCTGCCGGCTGCCTGTTTTCCCATAGCTCCCATAAGATCCCCCTCTCTATAGATACCTTGATTGTACTACGCTTCCGGACAAATGTATAGAATCTTCCTCAAAAATTCACTGTTTTGCAATTTTTTGGAAGAAAAGAGAGGCCCCCTCGCGGGAAACCCCTCTAAGCTTTACAAGTTTTCCACTTCGTCCAGCCAGAGCCGCACGCAGGCATCGCTCGGCATGCGCCAATCGCCGCGCGGCGAAAGCGTGACCGACCCGACCTTGGGACCGTCCGGCAAGCAGGAACGCTTGAACTGCTGTGCGAAGAAGCGCCAATAGAAGGTCCGGAGCCACTTTTGGATGACATCCGGCGAAAACACGCCCCGGAAAGCATAGACCGCGAGCCGATACACCTTGGCCGGGGCAAAGCCCATGCGCATCACCTGATACAGGAAAAAGTCGTGCAGCTCATACGGCCCCACGAGGTCCTCCGTCTTTTGCGCGATTTCGTTGTCCTTCGCAGGCAACAGCTCCGGGCTGACCGGCGTGTCCAAGATATCCATCAGCACCTCGAACAGCTTCGCATCCCCCGCGTCCCGTGCCACATAGTCGACCATATAGCGCACCAATGTCTTGGGGATGCTCGCGTTAACGCCATACATCGACATGTGGTCGCCGTTATAGGTCGCCCAGCCGAGCGCTAATTCGGATAGATCGCCCGTCCCGATGACGATGCCGCCCGTCTGATTGGCCAAATCCATCAAGACCTGTGTGCGTTCCCGCGCCTGCGCGTTTTCATAGGCGGCGTCGTACACATCCGTCGGGTGCTCAATGTCGCGCAGGTGCAACAGCACGCTTTCTGAGATCTCCACCGTTCGGAAGGTCACGCCCAACCGTTCACAGAGAATCTCGGCGTTCGTCTTGGTGCGCTTCGTCGTGCCGAAGCAGGGCATCGTCACCGCCAAAATGTCCTTGCGCGAGCGGTGCAGCGCGTCCATCGTCTTGACCGTCACCAACAATGCCAGGCAGGAATCCAGTCCCCCGGAAATGCCGATCACCGCC
>CAOKKG010000064.1 GCA_948468985.1 uncultured Eubacteriales bacterium
GCTACGGAGCTTCCCTGCGGGGGAGGCTCCTTTTTTATGGGCAAATTCAATTCTTTGGGAAGAAGGTACAGCGCTTTTCTTTGTCGGCAAAGGCGAGGAAGATGCCCCCAAGGTCGCGGATCCCCTGCGCCTGACATTGCTTTTCCAGCCATGTACGATCCTTACCTGCCTTTTGGAGGTTCTTTTCCACGACTATGCCATCCATGACGACGGCATAGGAGAGGTTTTCCGCCTCGGGGTGCAGGGAGAGGTCGCGCGGGGTCGCGGGGCGGCCTGCAGCGGTGGGCAAAAAACTGATCTTGCCGTTCGGCTCCAAGAACGCCGCCTGCACCTGTGAGAGATCAAAATACCCGTTGATGCGGCACTGCGACAGAAATTCCGAAGCGTCGATGCGCGCTTTTTTCAAGTTCTCATAGGAAAACGCACCATTTTGAAAGAGCACATACGGCACGCCACTCACCAAGCGCCGAATCTGTAGGGATTTGTTGGTCACATACGAAAGCAGGATGGTGAGCAGGGCATAGAGGAGGATGGCGAGTAGGATTCTTAAAAATTGCGGATCCAGAAAATCCGTAATGGAAAGCTCAGCCGCGGTCGAGCCGATTGTGATTCCCGTGATATAGTCAAATAGACTCATTTCCGAAATCTGCCGGTGCCCCATGCATCGGGTGAGGAGCAGCAGCGTAAAAAAGGAAAACACGGCGCTGAGCGCGATATGCAAAAAGTCCATAAAAAAACTCCTTTCGGGAAACTCGAGAATAGTCTACCGAAAGGAGGTGCAAAATATGCATTTTTCAGAACTTGACCAGCAATAGGAATGTCCCTGCGGTCAGCAGGGAAAGCCCGAACAGCGCCTTTTTAGACAGGCTCTCGTGCAGCCAGATTCGTGCAAACAGGATGCTTAAGAGGATGCTCAGCTTATCGATCGGGGCAACAATCGAGGCCTTGCCGGTTTGCAGGGCATGGTAATAGCACATCCAGGAGAGCCCTGTGGCAATGCCGGACAGCACAATGAAGCCCATGCTCCGGCGCGAGATCTGCTGGATACCCGATTGCTTATGCTGCATAAACACCAGCACCCAAGCCATCAGCAGTACAACGCAGGTGCGCAGTGCAGTCGCGAGGTTAGAGGGGATGTCCTGCGTACCCAACTTTCCAAGGATGGAGGTGGCGGCGGCAAAGACGGCGGAAAAGACCGCCCAGAGGAGATACCCCTTGCCCGTCGCGCCCGAGGACGCCTTGCGTTCGATCATGAGCAGCGTACCCACGGCAATGAGCACCATACCCAGGATGCTGTTGAGATACAGCGTTTCCCCAAGGATGATCCACGCCAGCAGCATCGTGAGGATGACGCTGGACTTGTCGATCGGGACGACTTTGTTGATATCACCGAGCTGCAACGCCTTGAAATAGCATAACCAGGAAACACCGGTCGCGATGCCCGACAGCACCAAAAACAGCAGGTTTTGCCAGCTGAGCGAGGAAATCGCGGATGCACTCCCCGTGAGCAACACCATCAACCAGGAAAAGACGAGCACGACGCCAGTGCGCAGCGCAGTGGCGAGGTCGGAATCCGTGTCTTGGATGCCGATCTTGGCGAGGATGGCTGTGATTCCGGCGAAGAAGGCGGATAGAAATGCGAAAAGGATCCACATAATAGAAATTCCTCCTTTCGAAAGGAGTATCACAGATATTGATAAAGAATACCTGAAAAAAAGGCGGGAGATCCCGCCTTTTTTCATGCTTATTAGTAGAGATTGGCTTTTTCCGCTTCGACCTGTTCCCGGGACAGATGGTTCTTCTGCATCAGATAGGTGAGGATGGTGTCAAACGCCAGGTTGGTCGGATAGTCATAGTACGCATAGATTTGCCGATAGATCTCGGCGTCCTTGCCGACCTGTACAGAGACGCCGCTGCGGTCGACATCCGACACGAGGAAGGTTGCCGTGTTGATCTTGGAAACGGCGGCGTCCTTGTTATAGGAAAGCAGTACGCACTTTGCACCGGCATCCTTGGCCGTCTGTGCAAAATCCACGAGCGTCGGCGTGTTGCCGGAGCCGGAGGAGAGCACCAACACATCGCCTTCCTTGATGGAGGGGGCTGTGGGCATGCCTACGGCATAGACCTGCTTGCCGAGCTGCGCCAGGCGGGCGCCGAAGTTCATGGCCGTCTGCCGGGAACGGCCGCGGCCCGCGACGAAAATGTTGTTGCCGGCGTCGATGATGTCGGCGATCTCCTGCAATTTGTCGTAATCGAACCGATCTTTGACATCCTTCAGGGTTTCGACCGCCATCCGGTATTTGAACTCATCCTTCGCAGGCGTCTGCGACATCCAAAGCGATTTCTTTTCCATGATTTGCTCCTTCCCTTAATACAGATTGGCCAGTTCGCTTTCCATCTTTTCCTTGGAAAGGCCTCTCTTTTTCATGAGGTACATGACAATGCACTCATAGCAGAGGTTGATGGCATATTCCGAATACCAGCCAAGCGAGTCAGGCAGGCGATCCGCGTCCGCCTGCATGCGGTATACGAGCGTGGAAAGCTCGCCGATCGGGGAGGTCTCCGCCTCGGTGAAGAGGATGATGTCCGCGTTAACCGCCTTGGCCTTCTTGGCAAATTCCACGAGCGAGGAGGTCTTGCCGGAGGAAGAGCCGATGACAAAGACATCGCCCTTGTGGATGGATGGGGTGGAGTTGTCGCCGACGACATGGGCGCTGATGCCCATCTGCATGAGGCGCATCGCAAAGCCCATGATGTTGAGGCGCGACCGGCCGAGCGCCGCGACGAATACATTGTTCGCCTCGTCGATCTTGTCGGCGATCTTGACGAGCATCTCATCGTCCATGTATTCCGCGACGATCTTCATGCAGCGGATGCGCTCCTCATGGAATTTTTCTCTTGCGCGATAGGTAAGATGTGCAGGTGCCTGCACCGTTTCGTTAGGTTTTGTGCTCATAATTATCTCGAATCCTCTCTTGCAGGTCAAAAAATATTGGGGAGCTCCTGTTGCATGCGCGCCTTGCTTCTGCCGACCTTATCCTGCAAATAGAGGACGATCGCGTCGCACACGACGAACAGAGCCAGTTCAAAATATTCCTCCGCAATCAGGCCGCCTTCGTCCAGCTGCGGGAAGAGTAGGACTTCCGAAGCGTCTTTTTCCAGCGTGGACCCCTTGGTCATGGTGAAGAGGTCGTAGGCGATGTGCAACTCCTTGCCGCGCTTCATAAAGGTGATCGGGGTCTTATCCTCGCCATCGACCGAAGCGATCAGGACGACATCGCCCTCGTGCACGGACGGCGTGGGCGGCGATTCCTCGAGATGATAGGAGCGGATGCCCAGCTGCCGCAGGCGCTGCGCCAAGCTCATGAGCGCCAGGCCGGGACGGCCGACATCGGCCACGACAAATACATTATCGGAATCCAGAATGCGGTCGGCGATTTTCTCGACGACGGAGGTATCCAGTGCATCGAGCAGCTTTTGGGTGCCGGCGATCGCATTTGCGCAGTATTCTTTCATCATACGATCCTCTCCTTTATTGCAGGTTGGCGTGCAGCGGGTTTTCGCCGGGCGTCAGGGTGATGCCGAGGCGCGCCATGAAGTAGTGCGACATGCCGACATCCATGATATAGAGGACTGCCTGTTCAAACTGCGTGCCGATGGGCTGGATAGAATGATCCTCCGCGGAACCCGGGACGGGGGTGTTCAGTTTGACGACGACATCGGCCATGCCCGCCAGCGTGGAAGCGGCGTCCGCCGTGACGACAATCAGCTTGATGTCGCCGATTTCCTTGATCTTCTTGGCCGCAGTCACGAGGTTTTCCTCTTCACCGCAGGCGGAAACCTCGACGAGCACATCGCCGGGCTTGATCGCGGGCGTCGCAATGTCGCCGACGATGAACACACGGTAGCCCTGATGCATCAGGCGCTGCGCAAAATACTTGATGGTGAGCAGGCTGCGGCCGTTGGCATGGAAGAAAATGCGGTTGGCGTTGTGGATAGTGGAAAATACCTTGATAAGGATATCTTCGTCGACGTGCTGGGTCGCTTCGTCGATCTCATTCATGATTGCGGCAGTGATTTCTTTTATAGTCATAATGATTCTCCTGAAAAATATTGAAAATTGGGGACGCTTATTCGAGGTTGGAATGCATGGGGCCGGCGCCGTTCTTGCGGCCGAGGCGCTGCTGGATGCAGGCGCGGAGCGCCCAGTCCAGACCATAAATCACGCATTGATCGAACAGGGAGCCGATTGGCTGCACGGACTTAACGCTGCTCTCCACACCGGGCAGCGGGCAGTCAAACCGCACGGTCAGGTCCGCCAGGTCGCCCAGCGTGGACTGCTTGGCGGCCGTCGCCAAAAGAATCTTGATGTCGCCAATCTCTTTGCACTTTTGCGCCATGCGGATGCTCGTTTCGGTCTCACCCGTGCCGGAGACGATAAAGAGCAGGTCGCCGGGCTTAATCGCCGGGCAAGTGGCATCGCCGATGATATGATGGCGATAGCCGAAATGCTTGAGGTACATGGCGAAGTTCTTCATGTTGATAGCTGGTCTTCCCACGGAATGGAAGAAAATGCGGTTAGCGCCGTGGATCTCGGCAACCATCTTCCAAAGGACATCGTAATCCATGTCCTTCAGAGCCAGGTTGATCTCGTCCAGGATCGTGCCGGCATATTCCTTGATCATAACTGAATTCATCCTCCCGATAAATCTCTTGTTGGCAATTCTTTGCCAATTACCTGTATTGTAGCATGCTTTTCTGGCCTTTGCAATGCGCAGGGACGCCGCTTTTCTGGGTAAAAACGCAGCGGGGGTGTGGCCGCCCGGGGGAGGAGGATCAGAATCAGTATGGCATAAACCGGGGCAGGGGGCAAACGGGCGGGCGCCTTTGAATCTATCTAGGGGTCGCGCAGCCGCAAAGAAAAGGGACGGGTTTCGTATTGTATAAATGAACGAATTATTGTATAATGAACTGTAGATTTTTTAAAGGAGGAACCAATGGCGCAGGCGAAAAAGCGGAAAACGCAGAGCAAAAAGAATCGAAAAAATGCGAATCTGGCTGGAGAGATTACGGGCGTTTTACTCATTGCCCTGGGGCTTTTGCTGGCGGCGTTCTTGTATTTCTCCTATCAGGCAGTGCTGGCGGAGTGGAACCGCGTGGTTCTGTTCGGCCTGTTTGGCCTCGGCGGGTACCTTCTTCCGCTGCTGTGCGCGTCGGCGGGCGTCCTGTGCATCGTCAATATCGAGTTCCCGCGCAAGAGCCTGGCGGTGGGCGGCGGGCTTTGCTGGGTGCTGCTTGCCTTTTTGGAGCTGTGCAGTGCGCGGGTTTTCGCGGCGGACGCCATCGGATTCTTCCCATACCTCGGGCAGTGCTTTCAAAACGGGCACGCGCTGCACGGCGGCGGGATCTTCGGCGGGATCTTGTCTTACCCGGTGGAGCGGCTGCTCGGCAAGACAGGCGGCCTCATTCTGCTAGGGGCGCTAGTACTGGTGTTTTTATTGCTGATCACCCGCTTCTCCATCCGTGAGGCGGCGTCAATGCTGGGCGGGAAGCTGC
>CAOKKG010000065.1 GCA_948468985.1 uncultured Eubacteriales bacterium
GTACAAATTGCAGAAATCATGGATAATAGGGATTGGGAAACGGACTTTTCGCTTCCCCGCAAACGCGCCCCGCGCAGCCGGGGCAAGAGAGGACGCATTTCATGGATCACAGCATTTATCAAAATCCCCTGTGCGGGCGCTATGCCAGCCGGGAAATGCAGCATATCTTTTCAGAAGAGACCAAGTTCCGCACCTGGCGCAAGCTCTGGATTGCCCTTGCGGAATCCGAAAAGGAACTGGGGCTTCCGATCACCGAAGCACAGCTCCAGTCTCTGCGTGACTTTTCCTTGGACATCAACTACGAAGTCGCCGCCGCGCGCGAAAAGGAAGTGCGGCACGATGTCATGTCGCATGTCTATGCCTATGGGCAGCAATGCCCCGACGCCGCCGGCATCCTGCACCTTGGGGCGACTTCCTGCTTTGTCGGCGACAACACGGACATCATCCAGATGAAGATGGGCCTCATGCAGGTCCGCCGCCTGCTGCTAAACGCCATTTTGGCGCTCAGCCGCTTTGCCGCGCGCTATAAGAACCAGCCGACGCTCGCCTATACGCATTTCCAGGCGGCGCAGCCCACCACGGTCGGCAAGCGTGCCACGCTTTGGCTCAACGACCTGCTCATGGACCTTGCACAGCTCGATTTCCAGTTGTCGCAATTGAAACTGCGCGGCTGCAAGGGCACGACGGGCACCTGTGCCAGCTTCCTCGAGCTGTTCGAGGGCGACCACGAAAAGGTCAAGGAACTGGAAAAGAAGGTTGCTGCCAAGATGGGCTTTTCCGCCTGCTACCCCGTCGCGGGGCAGACCTATTCGCGCAAGGTGGATTTCTATATGCTCTCGGTGCTGTCGAGCATCGCGCAGAGCGCGCATAAGTTCTCTAACGACATCCGCCTGCTCTCGCACTTAAAGGAAGTGGACGAACCGTTCGAATCCAAGCAGATCGGTTCCTCCGCCATGGCGTACAAGCGCAATCCGATGCGCAGCGAACGCATTGCCTCGCTCGCGCGCTATGTGATCGTCGACGCGCAGAACCCGGCCATCACGGCCAGCACACAGTGGTTCGAGCGCACGCTCGACGACTCGGCCAACCGCCGCATCTCCACGCCCGAGGCGTTCCTCGCGGTGGACGGGATCCTTTCCTTATATATCAACATCGTGGAGGGCATGAAGGTCTATCCCAAGATGATCGAAAAGCACCTAAATGACGAGCTCCCCTTCATGGCGACCGAGGCGATCCTCATGCATTGCACCAAGAAGGGCGGCAACCGGCAGGAGCTGCACGAAGCCATCCGGCGGCATTCCGTCGCGGCGGCGGAGCAGGTCAAGCTCTACGGCCGGGAAAACGACCTCATGGCGCGCATCTTGGCGGACCCGATCTTCGGCCTTTCGCAGGAGGATCTCGCCGGACTTATGCAGTTCGGCAACTTCACCGGCCGCGCGGCGGAACAGACCGAGGAATTCCTGCGCGACTTCGTCGAGCCGGTGCTCGCCGAAAACAAGGACGCCCTCGGCGTCTCGGTCGAGATCACCGTCTGATCCTTTGAAAAACTCCCGGCCCCACGGGGCCGAACCCACCGTATATAACCATTTTCTCAAACAAAGTGAGGTATTGTCATGGTAACAGCAATCGTAGGCATCAACTGGGGCGATGAAGGCAAGGGCCGCATGGTCGACCTGCTTTCCGCAGATTACGACATCGTGAGCCGCTATCAGGGCGGCAACAACGCCGGGCACACCGTCGTCAACGAGAAGGGCAAGTTCATCCTGAACCTGCTGCCCTCGGGCATCCTGCGCGACACGACCGTCAATGTCATGGGCAACGGCATGGTCATCGACATCGAACACCTAGTGGGCGAGCTTGCGCGCCTCGAGGAAAAGGGCGTCCACATCACACCCGCCAACCTGCGCATCAGCGACAAGGCGATCATCTGCATGCCCTATCATAAGCAGATGGACATCCTCGAGGAGGACCGCTTGGGCGACGCCAAGTTCGGCTCCACCCGCCGCGGCATCGCGCCGGTCTATGCCGACAAATACATGAAGAAGGGCATCCGCATGGGCGACCTGCTGATGGATCCCGCCGCGCTGGAAAAGAAGGTCGCGGGCATCGTCGAATGGAAGAACCTCACGGTGCACGACGGCTATCACGCCGATGCGATCCGCACCGAGGACATGCTCGCCTGGCTCAAGACCTATGGCGACCCGTTAAAGCAGTACATCTGCGACACGACCTACTACCTGTCCGACGCCATCGCGCACGACAAGAGCATCATGTTCGAGGCACAGCTCGGCGCGCTGCGCGACATCGACTTCGGCATCTATCCCTACACCTCCTCCTCCTCCACCATCGCGGCCTATGCCCCGATCGGCGCCGGCATCCCCTTCCAGAAGCTGGACAAGGTCATTGGCGTCATCAAGGCCTATTCGAGCTGCGTCGGCGAGGGCCCGTTCACGGCGGAATTCTTCGGGGAAGAGGCGGACGCCCTGCGCGGCGCAGGCGCGGAATTCGGTGCGGCGACCGGCCGTCCGCGGCGCGTCGGCGGCTTCGATGTCGTCGCTTCCCGCTATGGCGTGATGGTACAGGGCGCGACCGAGCTGGCGCTCACCAAGCTCGATGTCCTCTCCGGCATGGACAAGATCCCGGTCTGCGTCGCCTATGAGGTTGACGGCGAGGTCACGCGCGAGTTCCCGACGGGCGAACGCCTTTTGAAGGCCAAGCCGGTCTATGAATACCTGCCCGGCTTCTCCGGCGACATCTCCAAGTGCAAAAAGCTGGAGGAACTGCCGCAGGCAGCCATCGACTATATCCGCTACATCGAGCGCGAAATGAGCTGCCCCATCGCCTATGTTTCCGTAGGTGCGGAGCGCAGCGAATACATCGCCCTCTAAGCGGTTTCCCCTGCAATACGGAAATGCATTCTGCATTTCCGTATTCTCGTTTTAGGACAGTTTTCCCGAAAGGAGTGACCCCCTTTGCCCGATTCCACGCTGCACAACCTGCTTCTTCTAAGCGCAGACCCCGCCTTTTTGGACCGCTTTTTGGCGCAGACGGCGGACACCCCGTTTGCCCAAGTGCCCTGTACCTTCGCCGGGAGCTGTGCGCAGGCGCGCAGCCTGCTCGCGGACCAGCATTTTTCGCTGTGCATTGCGGAGGCGCCGCTTGCGGACGCGCTCGGGCTGGAATTCTGCCGGGAATTTTTGGGCAAGCGCATCGGGGACGCCCTGCTCCTGGCGGAGGAATCGCTGCTGCATTCCCTGCTCCCGCGCGCGCTGGCGGCAGGCATCGGACTATTGCCCCTGCCCTGCGGACGCATAGACATGCTGTGTGCGCTCTCCCGCGTAGAGGCCTCTCAGCGCTCGCTCGCCGCGCTGCGGCAGGAAAATGCCGACCTCCTGCGCCGGATGGACACGCTGCGCACCATCGACCGCGCCAAATACCTGCTCATGCAGTACCTCGGCATGAGTGAGGCGCAGGCGCATCGCTATATCGAGCGACAGGCCATGAACCTGCGCGTCTCCAAAAAGATCATCGCCGAGCACATCCGCAAGACCTATGACAATTGACATTTTTTGAAATTTTCAGTTTTTTTCTTGCAAAAAGTTTGCTATAATAGAGGGTAAATTTGAATTCCACCCCGGAAAGGAGCGCTCGTATGCAACTGCACTTCACCAAAATGCACGGCTGCGGCAACGACTATGTCTACCTGGACTGCTTCCGGCAGCCCATCCTGTCGCCGGAAACACTGGCTCCCCGCCTTTCGGATCGCCATTTCGGCGTCGGGGGCGACGGCATCATCCTGATCGGCCCCTCCCCTGTCGCCGACGCACAGATGCGCATCTTCAACATCGACGGGAGCGAGGGCAAGATGTGCGGCAACGGCATCCGCTGCGTCGCGAAATACCTCTATGACCACGGCTATGTATCGGGCGACCGCCTCACGGTCGAAACGCAGAGCGGCGTCAAGTCCCTTTCCCTCACCGTGCAGGACGGCAAGGCCGCTTCCGTCAAGGTCGACATGGGACGGGCCATCCTCTCCCCCGCGGCCATTCCCGCGGCGCTCCCCGGGGAAGCTGTCGTCTCCCGCCCGGTGGACATCGCAGGCGGGAGCTATGCCATCACCTGCGTCTCCATGGGCAACCCACACTGCGTCCTCTTTTGGGACGCCGATGTCGACACGATCGACCTCGCGCGCCTGGGGCCGCAGTTTGAGCATTCCCCCCTCTTCCCCGAGCGGATCAACACCGAATTCTGCAACATTCTTCCCAACCGCACCATCAAAATGCGTGTGTGGGAACGCGGGAGCGGCGAAACGCTCGCCTGTGGGACGGGCGCCTGCGCCAGCGTCGTCGCCGCCGTGGAAAACGGCTTCTTCCAAAAGGGAGAGCCCATCCGCGTGCAGCTCGCTGGCGGGGAACTTTCCATCTGCTATACCGACGCCGGCGTCACCATGCAGGGCCCGGCGACCGAAGTTTTTGAAGGAGTCATCACTCTATGAGCAACCAAACCATCCTTGTGCTGGATTTCGGCGGGCAGTATAAAGAACTGATCGCCCGCCGCGTCCGCGAATGCAATGTCCTGTCCCTCATCAAGCCGGGCAACCTGCCCATCGAGGAGATCCGGGCCATAAACCCGATCGGCATCATCTTCACCGGCGGCCCCAACAGCGTCTATGCGGAAGGCGCGCCGCGCTGCAATCCGGAACTGTTCTCGCTCGGCATCCCCGTCCTCGGCATCTGCTATGGCCTGCAGCTCATGTGCTACACGCTGCATGGCGATGTGCAGCCTGCCGCCCTGCGCGAATACGGCACGACCGAAGTCACTGTTGACCCGGCCTCTGCCCTCTTTGCCGGGCTGGACGCGCACCAAGCGACGCTCATGAGCCACACAGATCAGGTCGTCGGCCTGCCCGCGGGCTTTGTCTCCATTGCGCATTCGGACAATTGCCCCAACGCCGCCATCGCAAACCCGGCGCGCAAGCTCTATGGCGTGCAGTTCCACCCGGAGGTCGAACACACCGCGCACGGCACCGAGATCCTGCGCAACTTCCTGTACAATGTCTGCGGTGCCGCGGGCGATTACACGATGGACGACTTCATCGAAACGCAGGTGCAGGCCATCCGCGCGCGCGTGGGCGAGGGACGCATCCTCCTCGGCCTGTCCGGCGGGGTGGATTCTTCCGTCTGCGCGGCGCTGCTGTCCAAGGCCGTGCCGGGGCAGCTGTTCTGCGTCTTTGTCGACCATGGCCTGCTCCGCAAGAACGAGGGGGACGAGGTCGAGGCGGCGTTTGCCGGGAGAGATCTGCACTTCATCCGCGTCAATGCGCAGGACCGCTTCCTCTCCAAGCTGGCCGGTGTGACCGACCCGGAAACCAAGCGCAAGATCATCGGCGCGGAATTCATCGCCGTGTTCGAAGAGGAAGCCCGAAAGCTCCACGGCATCGACTTCCTCGCGCAGGGCACGATCTATCCGGATGTCATCGAATCGGGCGCGAACAATTCCGCCACGATCAAG
>CAOKKG010000066.1 GCA_948468985.1 uncultured Eubacteriales bacterium
TGGACGGCGAAGAAGTCTTTGCGGATCAGATTTATGCGAATCTGCTTTCCGGCGACGCGACCCCGGCATTCCAGGGTACGCCAGAGAGAGATGGCTATGACTTCAAGGGTTGGAACCCGCAGGTTGCGGACACAGTCAGCAAGAGCGTTGCATATACGGCGATCTGGGAAGCGAAGGACAATGGCAGCGATACCCCGAAGACAGGAGACAGTGCCAACCTGATGCTTTGGGTCAGCCTGATGGCTGTGACGGCGCTGGGCGCAGCGGCAGTCGTCCTCGTGGAAAAGAAGAAGCACGCTGTCAATAAATAAGAACCGTCTCTTGTGCGGAAAGAGCAGGCGCGCGTGATCTGCGTGCTTCGCAACATTTCGAACGACTAAGAGCAAATCTCAAAATGGCATCCGCCAAAGGCGGATGCCATTTCTTTTTTTCTTGGCGAAAGCGCATGGAGACACAGATAATAAGTAATGTTCGGGTTTTGCGCAAAGGTATTTACTTTTTTGAAACTTTCGTGTATCCTAAAGTTGCATGAAACCCTCGGGATTCCCGAAAAAGCGGGAATTTACGGGGGGGAAAGGATAGGATGCGACGGATGCGGCAAAATGGCTCTACAAGACAGATGCATAAAAAACGAACTGTATGCGATTACAAAAAGATAAGTGTTCGTATTTGCAGGACCGGTGCATCGGTCTATCCTTCGTGCGGCCAAATGGCGGAGCAACAGAATAATGCAAAAAAAGTTCAGCCTGCGGAGTATATCCGTGGGCTGTTTTTGTTTGGGAAAGCGAGGAATGACGAATGAAAAAGGTGGCGGTAATTCTTGGGAGCGACAGTGACTTTCCGGTGATGCAGCGGGCGGTCGCCGCGCTCAAGCAGTGGGAGATCCCGGTGGAGGCCCATGTGTTTTCGGCACATCGGACGCCCGGCGAGGCGGCGGCCTTCGCGGCTTCGGCGCGGGAAAACGGCTTTGGCGTAATCATCGCCGCGGCGGGCAAGGCGGCACATCTGGCGGGCGTACTGGCAGCGCACACGACGCTTCCGGTCATCGGCGTGCCGATGAAGGCCTCGGTGTTGGATGGGATGGATGCCCTCCTGGCGACGGTGCAGATGCCGAAGGGCGTGCCGGTTGCGACGGTCGCGATTGATGGAGCGGATAACGCCGCAATCCTGGCGGCGCAGATCCTGGCACTTGGCGAACCGGAATTGGCCGGGAGGCTGGAGGCGGAAAAGCGCAACATGGCGCGGCAGGTGCTGCAAAAGGATGCTGAGATACAAGAAAAGGTCGCCGCGCTTTGAGCAGCGGCAGGGATAGCGAACAGAAAATATTGCGGAGGAATATGACGATGGAAAAGTTGGAACAGCTCTATGAAGGCAAGGCAAAGAAGGTTTTTAAGACGGATGATCCCCACTGCTATATCGTGGAATATAAGGACGATGCGACAGCATTGAATGGCTTGAAGCGCGGGACCATCGCAGGCAAGGGTGTCATCAACAACCGCGTGTCCAATCACCTGATGCGCATGCTGGAACAAAATGGGATTCCTACACACCTTGTGGAGGAGATTTCGGATCGGGAAACGATCGTGAAAAAGGTCACGATCATCCCCTTGGAAGTAATTGTCCGCAACATCGCGGCCGGGTCGCTCTCCAAGAGGCTGGGCCTTCCGGAGGGCACGCCGCTCGCGCACACGGTACTCGAATACTGCTATAAAGACGACGCGCTCGGCGATCCGCTCGTCAACGATTACCACATCTTTGCGATGGGCATCGCGACGCGGGAGGAACTGAACACGATCGCGGCCTATGCCTTCCGGGTGAACGAGCTGCTGCGCGAATACTTGAAAGACCTGAACATCGACCTCATCGATTATAAGATCGAATTCGGCAAGACGCCGGAGGGCGAAATTTTGCTGGCGGACGAAATTTCGCCGGATACTTGCCGCTTCTGGGACAGCCGCACGGGCGAAAAGCTGGATAAGGACCGCTTCCGCCGCGACATGGGCGGCGTCGAGGGTGCGTATCAGGAGGTTATGCGCCGCCTGCTCGGCGAATGAACGAAAAAATCGGCGGAAAGGAAACATATATGCAGAGGGAAATCCATGAGGAATGCGGCGTATTTGGCGTCTATGATCCGGCGGGCGCCGCGGATGTCGCCGCAGATGCCTACTATGCTCTATTTGCCCTGCAGCACCGGGGGCAGGAGAGCTGCGGGATCGCCGTCAACCGGGACGGCGTGATCCGCGTGCACAAGGATCTCGGCCTGGTGCGGGATGTGTTCACCAAAGAAAACTTGGCGGCGCTTGGGCACGGGCAGATTGCTGTGGGACATACACGGTATTCCACGACGGGGGCGGTCAGCCGCGAAAATGCACAGCCGCTCGTTGTGAGCCATGTCAACGGGCAGATGGCGGTGGCGCACAATGGCAACCTGACAAATGCGGCAGAACTGCGGCGGCAGCTGGAGCTTTCCGGCGCAATCTTTCATACGACGAATGACACGGAGGTCATCTCTTACCTCATTACGCGCGAACGCCTGCACGCCGATTCGATCGAGCAAGCGGTGGAGCGCGCCATGCCAAAGCTTTTGGGGGCATATAGCCTGGTTATCATGTCGCCGCGCAAGCTCATCGCCGCGCGGGACGCCGTCGGGTTTCGGCCGCTGTGCATGGGGCGCATGCCGGGCGGAAAGGTCGTCTTTGCTTCGGAGACCTGCGCGCTTGACAGCATCGGCGCGGAATTTGTGCGCGATGTGGAGGCAGGTGAGATCGTCGTGGCGGACGACCAAGGCGTGCGCAGCATCCGCACACATTGCCGTGCGCGCGCGCATACCTGCCTGTTTGAATTTATCTACTTTGCCCGTCCTGACTCAGTGATCGAGGGGCAGTCCGTACACGAGGCGCGGCTACAGGCGGGTCGCATCCTGGCGGAGGAGTATCCGACAGAGGCGGATGTGGTGATTGGCGTGCCGGATTCCGGGCTAGACGCGGCGCTTGGTTATGCGCAGGCGTCCGGGATTCCCTATCAAATCGGCTTTGTGAAGAACCGATACATCGCGCGCACCTTCATCCAGCCGGAGCAGGGGCAGCGGGAAAACGCAGTGCGCATTAAGCTGAACGCGCTGGCCTCGGTCGTGCACGGGAAGCGCGTGGTCATGGTGGACGACTCTATCGTCCGCGGCACGACCAGTGCCCGCATCGTCACACTGCTGCGCGAAGCGGGGGCGCGGGAGGTGCATATGCGTGTGTCCGCCCCGCCGTTTATCAGCCCTTGCTATTACGGGACGGACATCGATTCCAAGGAAAAGCTGATCGCCTGTCAGATGAGCGAGCAGGAGATCTGCCGCGTCATCGGGGCAGATTCGCTCGGGTACCTGAGTGTGGCGGGGGCGCGGCAGATCGCAGCGGGGGCGCATTGCGACTTCTGCGACGGCTGTTTTACGGGCAAGTACCCGGCGGCGACGCCCCGGGAGATGGATAAGGATAAGTTCGAGCAACCGGCGAACATCACGGAATAAGACGCAGCCGGGGAGGAGCGCTCCTGCGGCGGAAAACGAGAAATGGAGAAACAGATGGAAAAGAGTTTTAGCGAGAGCTATAAGGCAGCGGGTGTGGACATTACGGCGGGATACCGGGCGGTGGAATTGATGCGTGCGCATGTGGCGCGCACCGAGATTCCCGGATGCCTTTCCGGTATCGGCGGGTTCGGCGGCCTGTTCGAAATGGATCTTACGGGGATGCAGAAGCCAGTGCTCGTTTCGGGCACGGACGGTGTGGGTACCAAGCTGAAACTGGCATTTTTGATGGATAAGCACGATACGGTGGGCATCGATTGCGTCGCCATGTGCGTCAACGACATCATCTGCGCCGGGGCCAAGCCGCTCGTATTTTTGGACTATATCGCCGTCGGAAGGAATTATCCGGAAAAGGTCGCCTCGATTGTTGCCGGCGTGGCGGAGGGCTGTGTGCAGGCCGGCTGCGCGCTGGTCGGCGGGGAGACGGCGGAAATGCCCGGCTTTTATCCGGAGGACGAATACGACCTTGCGGGGTTTGCGGTCGGCGCGGTGGATAAGTCCAAAATTTTGGATATGAATACGATTCAGGCGGGCGATGCGATCATTGGTCTCGCCTCCTCGGGCGTGCATTCCAACGGTTTTAGCCTGGTGCGCAAGGTCTTTGACCTGGAGCATGCCGACCTTGGCGCCTATGCCGACCGGCTGGGCAAGCCGCTCGGCGAGGTGCTCTTGACGCCGACCAAAATCTATGTAAAGCCGATCCTTCGGCTGCTAAACAAGGTGCAGGTCAAATCCATCTCGCACATCACGGGCGGCGGGTTCTATGAAAACATCCCGCGGGCAATCCCGGATGGGTTCGATGCGGTGATTGACCGGCAGGCGGTGGAGGTATTGCCCATCTTCCGCCTGATTCAGGAGGTCGGCGGCATTTCGGAACGCGATATGTTCAACACCTTCAACATGGGTGTCGGCATGTGCGTGATTGTCCCGCGGGAACAGGCGGCCCAGGCGGTGGAGATTCTCCGCGCGTGCGGCGAACAGGCCCGCGTGATCGGCGAGGTGCAGGCGGGTGAACACACGGTCTGCTTCCGGTGAGGCCAGGCGACATGGTGCGGATTGCGGTGCTGGTCTCCGGCGGGGGGACAAATTTGCAGGCTTTATTGGACGCGCAGGCGGCCGGGGTCTTTTCTGGGGGAGAGATCTGCCTTGTGGTGAGCTCTTCCCGCCGGGCGTATGCGCTGGAACGCGCAAAAGGAGCCGGGGTGGAGACAGCGGTGCTTTCCCGCCGGGAGTTTGCGGATGCGGCAGCCTATGACCGGGCGATGGTACAGCTTCTGCGCGAGCGGGGCATCGACCTGATCGTGCTGGCGGGGTTTTTGCGTATCTTGGGCCGGGAGGTGATCGCGGCCTACCCCGGGCGGATCCTGAATATTCACCCGTCACTCATCCCCGCCTTCTCAGGAAAAGGGTTTTACGGGCTGCGCGTGCATGAAGCGGCGCTGGCCCGCGGCGTGAAGGTGACGGGCGCAACGGTGCATCGGGTGAATGAGATCCCCGATGGGGGAGAGATCCTGCTGCAAAAGGCGGTAGAAGTACTGCCCGGCGACACGCCGGAGGTCTTGCAGCGACGGGTGATGGAGCAGGCGGAATGGAAGCTGCTGCCGCAGGCGGTGGCGATGCTCTGCCGGGAGATCGAAGCGGAAGAGAGGAACGAGAAATGAAGGTATTGGTGATCGGCTCCGGCGGACGGGAACATGCCGTGATCCGCAAGTTGGCG
>CAOKKG010000067.1 GCA_948468985.1 uncultured Eubacteriales bacterium
CACAGCCGCCGTACACGACACAGCCGCCGTACACGACACAGCCGCCGTACACGACGCAGCCGCCCTATTCCGGCGCCGCGCCGCAGGCATGACCGAACAAAGACCTTACAAGCGCATCGGGAAATCGGTGCGCTTTTTTAATTATATTTATTTCAGATTTCTTGTTTACAAGGAAGGATTTTCCAGAATTTTGTCGAATATATTAAATGAATAACCCTAAAGAAAGAGGTGAGTCCAATGGGTTTTTAATTACGATTCTTAACTAGACAACTTGCAATTTTAGAAGGGAATTCGAAAGGAAAAAAAGTGAGGTTGCTACTAAGATTCGTACCACGCTCGGTCTTTCGTATTCTCGTACAACCAACTATACAATTACAATAAATATTCCTGCGAATTCTTCAAAACTTAGTAAACTTGGATTCGCAAGTGACTTTTTCAAACAAAATTACAAATATTACATGTATACTCATGGCGTTGTCACAGTGGCAGAAAATTCCTATATTAAAACACCTCTCGCTGATACATACCTGCTTGTATACTATAAGTAATCTCCAAATACTTTTTGTCCCCGCGGCCTTGTCCGCGGGGCTTCCCTCTGTGGAGGAACCGATCATGAAAAAACACATTGCCCTGTTGTTGTCGATCCTGCTGCTTCTCGCGCTGCTGCCCGGATGCTCATCCAAAAAAGGGTTGTTCGCGCTTGACATGCCCGGCTATGTCGCCGCGCCGGTGGAAAGCGAAAACACGATGGCGCTGACGCTCTTCCTGCCCCGCAGGAATGCCGCGATGCAAAAGCGGCTGACCGACGGGTCGGTCGCCTCGCTGCTCTTCCCGGGGCTGGAGGACGACATCCGCATTTCGCATTTTGACATTGCGCAGAACGAATCGCCGACGGAGGATTCCAAATACCTCTCCTTTGAATTGACGATCACCTATCGCTACCCCAAGGCCGGGCAGTATTCGGCCAAGGCGCTGCGCCTAGTGTGTTCGGATACGACGCTGGACATCCCCCTTTCCCCGCTCTATTTCGACATCGGGGAACAGACGGGTACACCGTTTGTGGACACCTGGTCCTCACCCGCCGCGTCCTCCAACCCGGCGGAGCTGTTGTGCACCTATGCCTTTGCGCCGGAGGTCGAAGCCTGCCGCATCTACTATGCGCCGGAAAAGTTCGTCGAGCTCTCCCCCGCCGAAATCGAAAGCGGCGAGGTGCGCATCCCGCTCGCGGACGCGGGCTTCACCACCTATGTCTGCACCAGGATCGTCCTACAGGTGAACGGCGAGACCTACACGGCCTATGGCAAGAGGTGCCTGTGCGGCGCGCTGCAGGCCGTGACGGACAAGACGCTGGATCGACTCGCCCGCTGAAGGCGATTTCGCGCCCGCCGTAAGGGAAGCGGCATAGAGTATGCTGAAAACTCTTCTATGTAGGAAGGCATCTTCAATAGGTAGATAATCAGCTCGATCTGCCGCTTTTCCAAGGTCCGCCGACATGCAGTTCCGCAAACCGAGCGATAAATCAGAATCGGCGACACACAGCCCCGCGCGGAAGGACATTCCAAGCAGGTCGGCCGCCTCAGCCGCTTGCCGCGGCATGCTATCCTCAAAATTTGCGACGCATCGGGATTTGGCGACACGCAGACTTCCGGGAAAATTGCCCGCGGCAATCTTTACGGCAAAAACAAGCACAAAAAAGAAGCATGGAAATCCATGCTTCTTTTCTTTTTTTGTTTGCTTACTTCACATTTGCGAAGTACTTGATGGTGCGAACCATCTGGCTCGTGTAGGAGTTCTCGTTGTCGTACCAGGAAACGACCTGCACCAGCGTGTTGCCGTCGCCCATGTCGGACACCATGGTCTGCGTCGCGTCGAACAGCGAACCATAGGTGATGCCGATGATGTCGGAGGAAACGATCTCATCCTCGTTATAGCCAAAGGATTCGGTCGCCGCCGCCTTCATCGCCGCGTTGATCTCTTCCTTCGTGACCTTACCCTCTACCGCAGCAACCAGGATCGTGGTGGAACCGGTGGGGGTCGGGACTCTCTGTGCGGAACCGATGAGCTTGCCGTTCAGTTCCGGGATAACCAGGCCGATCGCCTTGGCGGCGCCGGTGGAGTTCGGAACGATGTTCACCGCAGCGGCACGGCTTCTCCGGAGGTCGCCCTTTCTCTGCGGGCCGTCCAGCGTCATCTGATCGCCGGTGTAGGCATGGATGGTGGACATGATGCCGGACTTGATCGGAGCCAGGTCGTTCAGCGCCTTCGCCATCGGAGCCAGGCAGTTGGTCGTGCAGGAGGCCGCGGAAATGACGGTGTCTTCCGGCTTCAGCGTCTCATGGTTTACATTGTATACGATGGTCGGGAGGTCATTGCCCGCCGGTGCGGAAATGACGACCTTCTTCGCGCCCGCCGCGATGTGCGCGGAAGCCTTTTCCTTGGAAGTGAAGAAGCCGGTGCATTCGAGCACGACATCGACATCCAGTTCGCCCCACGGAAGCTCAGCGGGGTTCGCCTTCGCGTAGATCTTGATTTCCTTGCCATCGACCGTGATGGAATCCTCGCCGGCAAAAACCTTATCGCACAGCGCATATCTGCCCTGCGCAGAGTCATACTTCAAAAGATGAGCCAGCATCTTGGGGCTGGTCAGGTCGTTGATTGCGACAACTTCATAGCCCTCTGCACCAAACATCTGCCGGAAAGCCAGGCGGCCGATGCGGCCAAAGCCGTTAATTGCAACTTTCACTGCCATTCTTTGTTCCTCCTAAGAATCTCTAGGCCGTTTGGCCTAAATTACTGTTTCATAAAAACATACAGCCATATTATAGTATATCCAAAATTCTTTTTCAAGCCGCGCCCGCGCATTCTTTGCAAAAATCCCGGAAAATTATTTCAAATTCTCGGGGTTCAGCGCCAACAATTCCGGCAGGACGAAGCGGCCGTCCTTGCGGATCAATGTGTCGTCGAAATAGATTTCGCCGCCGCCCATTTCCGGTGTCTGGATCCACACGAGGTCCCAATGCACCGCGCTCTTGTTGCCGTTGAAGGCTTCCTCATAGGCCGCGCCCGGCGTAAAGTGGATGGATCCGGCGATTTTTTCGTCGAACAGGATGTCGCACATGGGCTTGGTGACATAGGGGTTGACGCCGATTGCGAATTCACCGACATGGCGCGCGCCCTCGTCTGTGTCCAGGATCGCGTTCATCTTTTCCGTGTTGTTGGAGGTCGCCTCGACCACCTTACCGCCTTCAAAGCGCAGGCGGAGGTTTTCAAACTTGAAACCCTGATACAGGCTCGGCGTGTTGAAGCTAATCTGCCCCTCGACGCTGTCCTTGACTGGTGCGGTGAAAACTTCGCCGTCTGGGATGTTGCAATTGCCCGCGCAGGGGATGGCTGGCAAACCCTTGATGGAAAAGCGCAGATCTGTCCCCGGCCCCACCATACGGACGCGATCGGTCCGTTCCATGAGCGCCTTGAGCGGAAGCATTGCCCGGTGCATCTTTTCGTAATCGAGCGTGCAGACATCGAAATAGAAGTCCTCAAAGTCGCGCGTGCTCATCCCCGAAAGCTGCGCCATCGCCTCGTTCGGATAGCGAAGCACGCACCACTTTTTGCGCAGACGCACATCCTGCACCTCGCGGGAGAAGGAACTATACAACTTGCTCTGGCTCTCGGGGATGCCTGCGCTCTCCATCGTGTTGTGGTTGCCGCGGAAGGAGATGTACGCGTCCATCTGTTCCATGCGCGCGCGTTCCCACTTGGCGCGATCCTCCATCTGTTCGCGATCTGCGCCCAAAAGCCACTCGCGCTCTGCCTTGGAATTATATATGGTAAAATACGGGCGCACCCCCGCGCGATAAGCGGCCTTGAGCATCTCCTCCGCCAGGATCTCCTCACAGTCGAAGATCTCGATCAGCACCTTTTCACCCTCCTTCATCGCGCAGGAATAGCGGATCAGGTTGTCTGCCAGTTTTCTTAATCTCGGATCTGTCATGATTTCCTCCTATATCTATGTTTTTCTGCTTCCCTCACACAAGGGGGAGCCGTAAATCGTATATGAAAAAGTATACGCCATTTTTATGAAAAAGTCTTGACCTTTTGATAAACTATGGCAAAATATAGGTATAGAAAATCTTTTTTCAGGAGGATAGTACAATGCCTTTAGTAACATCTACGGAAATGTTCAAAAAAGCATATGATGGCGGCTATGCCATCGGCGCCTTCAATGTAAATAACATGGAAATCATCCAGGGCATCACGGAAGCCGCGAAGGAGTGCAATGCACCGGTCATCCTTCAGGTCTCCAAGGGCGCGCGCGCCTATGCCAACCGCACCTACCTCGTCAAGCTGGTCGAGGCGGCCGTGATTGAGACCGGTTTGCCGATCGTTCTGCACCTAGACCATGGCGACAGCTTCGAGACCTGCAAGAGCTGCATCGACGACGGCTTCACCTCCGTCATGATCGACTGCTCCTCCAAACCGTTTGAGGAAAACATCCGCATCACCCGTCAGGTCGTGGAGTATGCCCATGAGCGCGGCGTTGTCGTTGAGGCAGAGCTGGGCACGCTGGCCGGCGTCGAAGACGAAGTCAAGGTAAGCCACGAGAATTCGTCCTATACCCGTCCGGAAGATGTACAGGAATTCGTAGAACGCACCGGGTGCGATTCCCTCGCGATTGCAATCGGCACCTCGCACGGCGCGTACAAGTTCACGCCTGCGCAGTGCACGCGCAACGAAAAGGGCATCCTCGTTCCGCCGCCCCTTCGTTTCGACATTCTGGAAGAAGTCTCCCGCCGTCTGCCGGGCTTCCCGATTGTTTTGCATGGTTCTTCCTCTGTCCCGCAGGAATATGTCAAGATGATTAACGAATACGGCGGCAAGATGCCTGACGCGATCGGCATCCCGGAAGAGCAGCTGCGTAAAGCGGCGTCCATGTCGGTCTGCAAGATCAACATCGACTCCGACCTGCGTCTCGCGATGACGGGCACGATTCGCAAGCACTTCGTGGAGCATCCGGCGGATTTCGACCCGCGCACCTACCTGAAGCCCG
>CAOKKG010000068.1 GCA_948468985.1 uncultured Eubacteriales bacterium
AATCCGCCTCACGCGAGATCGTGCTGCCCTTTACATTCGTGATGGCGATGACCTTGGCGCCCTTGCTCTTGGCCAGGCGCAGCGCCGCGATGGTGTCCGCCGTCTCCCCGGACTGGCTGATGACAATGAACAGATCGTCCGGGCTGAGCAGTGGCGACGGCATGCGATAGCGGAATTCCGAAGCCACATCGACATTGACCGGGATACGCGCCACATTCTCAATCACATACTTGCCGAGGATCCCAGCGTGATAAGCGCTCCCGCAGGCGACGATGTGGATGCCGCGGATGCCGCGGATCAATTCCTCCGTGACATTGATCTCGGAAAGGTCGATCTTACCGTCGCGCATGCGCGCCATCAGGGTGTCATGCATTGCGCGGGGCTGTTCGTGGATCTCCTTGATCATGAAATGCTCCCAGCCGTCCTTTTCCGCCTGCGTCACATCCCAATCGACAGTGAAGCGTTCCTTCTCCACTCGGTTGCCGTACAGGTCATAGACATCCACCGCATCCGCCGTGACGACAGCGATCTCGCCGTCGTCCAGCAGATAGGCGTCCCGCGTATAGTCCAAAATAGCCGGGAAGTCCGAGGCGACGAGGTTTTCCCCCTTACCCAAGCCAATGATGAGCGGGCTGTCCTTGCGCGCCGCGACGATCGTGTGCGGCTCCTTCGCGCTGATGACGCCGAGACCGTACGAGCCTTCCAGCATTTTCAGGGCGTGCATGACGGCGCTCTTCAAATCGCCTTCATAGAAGTAGTTGATGAGATGCGCAATCACCTCCGTGTCCGTCTCGGATACAAAGTGAATGCCCTTATCCTGCAGCCACGCCTTCAGCTTGGCGAAGTTTTCAATGATTCCATTGTGGATCACCGCCAGGTCACCCGCCGTGTTGGTCTGCGGATGTGCGTTGATGTCCGAAGGCTCCCCATGCGTCGCCCAGCGGGTATGCCCGATGCCGATCGTGTCCTCGGCCTTGGCGTCCCCGAGCCGTTCCCGCAGATTGTCGAGTCGGCCCTTGGCCTTGACGATATGCATCGCGCCGTTCTGGATATATGCCACCCCGGCGCTGTCATAGCCGCGGTATTCCAGCTTTTGCAGGCCGCCCATCAATACCGGCAGGACATCCCGCTTTCCTACATATCCTACGATCCCACACATAGTTTTTCCCTCCTGTTAGCTTGCGCTTGCTTCAATGAGCGCAGCGATCTTCTGCGCCTGTGCGCGGATATATTCAATGTCTTCGCCTTCCAGCATGACGCGAACGAGCGGTTCCGTTCCGGAAGGCCGGATGAGCACGCGTCCTTTATCCAAAAGCGCCTGTTCGGTCCGGGCAATCTCCGCCTGCACCGCGTCGTCCGACTGATAGGCAAGGCGGCCTTCCTCAGATACCCGGGCGTTTTCCAGCACCTGCGGCAGAATCTCCACCGTATCAGCAAGCTGCCCCAGCGTCTTGCCGCTGCGGACTGCGACGCCCAGCAATTGCAACGCCGTGAGCATCGCATCACCCGTCGTGTTCTTGTCGAGCAGGATCACATGCCCGGACTGCTCTCCGCCAAAGTTATACCCCTCGGCCAGCATGCGTTCCAGCACATAGCGGTCGCCGACCGCCGTCTTTTCCAGGCGCATCCCATGCTTTTCCAGGTATAATTGCAGGCCCAGGTTGCTCATGACCGTGCCGACGACGGTGTTTTGGGCGAGCTTGCCGCGCGCCTGCATATCCGTCGCGCACACCGCCATCACACGGTCGCCGTCTACCAAGCGACCCTGTTCATCCACTGCGATCAAGCGGTCGGCGTCGCCGTCAAACGCCAGGCCAATGTCCGCCCCGCGTTTCCGGACTGCCGCCTGTAACCCCTCGGGATGCGTCGACCCGCAGTCCGCGTTGATATTCGTGCCATCCGGCGTGTTGCCGATGCATTCCACCTGCGCGCCCAGCGCGGAAAATACGCGCGGCGCCACCTCATAGGCCGCGCCGTTGGCCGTGTCCAATACGAGATGCAGGCCGTCTAGGCGGCATTCCGCACTCTCCTCCAAAAACTGGGCGTAGTCCTCTGCCGCGGTGTCGCGCTGCACACGCCGCCCGAGCGCCGCGCCCGTCGGCAAGTCCGCCGCTTCCGGGGAGAGGATGCGCGCCTCAATGCGTGCCTCGATCTCGTCCGCCAGCTTATAGCCCTGCGCATTGAACACTTTGAGTCCGTTGTATTCCATCGAATTGTGCGAGGCGCTGATGACGATCCCCGCATCGGCCTGATATTTCCGCGTCAGGTACGCGACCGCCGGCGTCGGGACGACACCCAGCACCTCCGCCGTCGCCCCGGCCGAGCAGATACCCGCGACCAGCGCGCTTTCCAGCATATCGCCGGAGATCCGCGTGTCCCGCCCGATCAATATCCGCGCATGGTGCGCGGAATCGGTCAGCTCCACGGCGCACGCCTGCCCCAGCCGATAGGCCAGGATGCTGTCCAGCTTTTGGTTGGCGACCCCGCGAATGCCGTCTGTGCCAAACAATTTTCCCATTTCCTGTTTCCGTCCTTACTCTTGATGCATGCAGGCCACATGCGCCTGCATTGCCGCGACTGCGCCGTCTGCCGCCGCCGTCACGACCTGCCGCAGCGGCTTTTGCCGCAGATCCCCCGCCGCAAAGACCCCCTGCAGGTTCGTCTTGGTATCCTCCCCAGCGGCCACATATCCGGCTGAGTCCAATGTAACCTGTCCGGCAACGAGCGCGGTATTGGGCTGATACCCGATCGCCACAAAAACACCTTCGACTTCCAGTGTCTCCTCCGCTCCCGTCGCCGTGTTTTGCAGGCGCAGGAAGCTCAAGTCCATACCGCCGCCGATCTCCACCGGCACGGCGTTTTTCACAAAATGAATGTTTTCCGTATGTGCAGCCCGGTCGACCAGGTACTGCTGCGCGCGGAACTGTTCCCGCCGGTGGACAAGGTATACCTCCGCCGCGAGATCCGCCAGATACAGTGCATCCTCAAAGGCCGTGTCACCGCCGCCCACGACCGCGACACGCATCCCCCGGAAAAACGCACCGTCACAGGTCGCGCAGTAGGAAACGCCCATCCCGAGGAACGCCTCCTCCCCCGGAACCTGCAATTTGCGCGGTGCCGCGCCCATGGCCAGGATCACGCTTTTCGCCGTATATACGCCCCGCTTTCCCGTCACGCGCTTTTCCGTCGGCCGAAGATCCGCCTCGACCGCCTCTTCGGCGATCCATTCCACACCGAAGCGCGCTGCCTGCTGCCGCAGATTTTCGGAAAATTCCGGACCTGAGATGCCCTGGGAAAACCCCGGATAGTTCTCCAACCGATGGGTAGACACGATTTGTCCGCCCGCCGCCGTTTTTTCCATCACGGCGACCTTTCGCCCGGCGCGCGCGCCATAGATCGCCGCCGAAAGTCCGGCCGGTCCGCCGCCCAGGATCAATATATCGTACATAGGATCTCCTTCCCATTCGATACTCCCGTTTATCTTATCACAGATTACGGTTGCTGTCCATTTCGCATCGAATGCTTTGAAAAGTATTTACAATCCCCAGTATGGCCAACCGGCCGGCCCGTGATTCTCTTTTCGTCAAAAAGGGCGGCAGAATGCCTGCCGCCCCATTGTTCACAGCAAAAGATCCGCGAGATTTGCCGAATCCTCGAGGGTATAGCCGAGCTTGCCCGTTAGGCAGGAGAACAGCGTCGTCACGCCCGGCCCATGCCCGGAGATTTTGCAGCTCCCATGCACGATGACACCGATTGAAAGCGCGCCCGTGATGAAGTTGCGCCCGTTCGTGTTGTCGCAATCCAACAGCGCCACCAGGTCGCCCAGGCGGAGTTCGTCCAGACGGTATTCCCGAACCAGCTCTTCGTCGAACATCGTGATGTCATAATCGCCCCGCTTGGTCGTCGACGCACCCAACCCCGACCCCATGAGGCAGCCGGGGACCGCCTTGGCCACCGGAATGATCAATTTGCCGTCCTCCTCGCGGATGTGCAGCTTTTTGAGCACCGCCGGGTCCAAGTTCATCACCGAGATGTCCGGATAATCCAGCAGCTGCAGCCCCTGCCCAAAGGATTTGACATTCACCTTGTCGCCAATGTTCATCTTTTCGAGCGCATCCTCCGGGAAGTACAGGATGACATGCTCAATCCCGCCGTGCGTGCCCGTGACAAAACCTTTGGCACCCTTGGCATCGCCGGTGATGACCGTGGCCTCGTTGCCGATGCAGGAAAGGTAGTTATAAGCATTGCTGCTGCGCGTATCCGGATTGCGCGTGCTCACGCCCGGCTCAATATGGTCCGCCTCAAAAGCGTTGGCCAGGTCGCCAATCTTTACATTATAAGAGATCCCGCCCGTCCCCGGCAGCACAAAGATCTTCCCCTGGGCGTCCACCTTGCCAAGGTCGCTGTATCCCGGCGAGGAAATCTCCCCCTGAACGGACAGTTTGACGAGGCGCTGCTCATTGGTTCTCAACATGGTTTTCTCCTCCTCTATTATACACAATATTCTCTTTCCCCGCGTAAAATCCCCCGCCGCCGGCAAAGCTTGCCGAGCGGAAGGCGGAAGCTTTCGCGCTTTGCTGTTATTATAACCTAAATTATGCGTTTTGAACACGGCGTTTTCCCTCTACACAGGCAGAAGTCCCCTTTCCCAAGAGGGTATCGGGAAGCTCTTCCACCCTGCACCGTTTTGGGAGGCAGTTGTGATCAAGGCGTCGTCTGCGGGAGGAGACACGCGTTCCCTCGAGCAGCCGCCCCTTTGCCCATACAAAGCCGCCTGTCCGGCAATTGCCAATCCGTCCCCGCCGAGCAGCATTCCCGCACAGAGTACAAAAAAAGGCCGCCCTCCCGTCCTGGGAGGGCGGCCCTTGTCGCCTGTTTTTTCTTAGAACATCGGGATGACCGCACCG
>CAOKKG010000069.1 GCA_948468985.1 uncultured Eubacteriales bacterium
GGCTGCCGTCCGTGATGGTGCCCGTCTTGTCAATGCACAGCAGGTTCACGCGCGCCAAGGTTTCGATGGAGTACATCTCCTGCACGAGCGTGTTCTGCTGCGCCAGCTTGTATACGCCGAGCGCCAGCGCCACATTCGTGAGCAGGATGAGCCCTTCCGGGATCATGCCGATGACGGCCGCCGTCGTCCGCAGGAGCGAATCGCGCGCCCCATCGTGCAGCAGGAAATATTCCTTCAAAAAGAGCAATGCCCCAAAAATCACGATGAACACCGTGAGCACCGAAATGATGCGGTTCATCGAATCCAGCAGCTTGGAATGCACCTTGCCGAGCTTTTTGGAATCGTTCACGATCTTGGCGGCATAGCTCTCGGCGCCTACGCGCACCGCCATCGCCCGGCAGCGGCCGGACAGGACATAGCTCCCTGAAAAGAGCATGTCCCCTGCTCGCTTATAGACCGGCTCCGCCTCGCCGGTCAGCATGGTCTCGTCGACCTCGCAGTCCCCTTCGAGAAGCTCGCAGTCCACGGGGATCTGGCTCCCCGCCTCTAAAAGCAGGATGTCGTGCAGCACGACCTCTTCAAAATCCACCGGCTGCACCACGCCCTCGCGGCACACCCGCACCTGCACCTTGGAGAGCAGTGACAGCTTTTCCACCGCGTGTTTGGCGCGCAGCTGATTCACGACGCCAATAGAGAGGTTGAAAAAGACGACGCCCAAAAAGAGCGCGTTTTGATAGGCCCCCGTGAGCAGCACAAGAAAGCCGAGCGTAAAATTCAGCAGATTAAACAGCGTGAATACATTTTCGCGAATAATCTGCAATGTGGATTTTGCCTTGGCCTCCCCACCCGCGTTGTCGAGTCCCGCCTCTACACGACGGCGGACTTCCTCCTTGTCCAATCCCCATGCCGGGTCTGGCGGCGCAAAATCCTGCGCCTGTGGTGCAGGCGTCCGTTCTTGCTTTGACATCGTATTTTCTTTTCCTTTCTATCAGAAAAGCCGGCAAACGCCGGCTTCCTTTTTCCTCTGCATTGTCAAGTGCGGTCAATCGTCCATCTGGATGCGCTTCGGCGACCGACGCACGAAGGTCGGGAGCTCCGGCTCGTCGTCTTCGGAATAGTCGATGGTTTCAATGGTATTGGGCTCAATCTGCGGCCGGCCGGGCAACGCGTTGCCTGCCTCCGCATCGTGCCGGCCGATCTTGTCGCGCAAGTACGTCCCTACGGGCTCCTCTGCGGGCTCCTTCGCGGAATAGGCGCTGTCGAACCCGGTCGCGATGACCGTCACGCGCACCTCGTCCTCCAGGCTTGTGTCGATGTCGACGCCCAGCATCGTTTCCGCGTCCGGACTGGCCGACGCCTTCAAGACGCGCGAAGCCTCCTCGATCTCCGGGAGCGCGCAGGCCGGATCGACAATCATGTTCAAAATGATGCCCTTTGCACCCTGGATCGTCGTGTCCAGAAGTGGGCTCAAGATGGCCTGCTTGACCGCGTCGATCACGCGGTTTTCGCCCTTGGCCACGCCGATGCCCATGTGCGCCGTGCCGCTGTTGCGCATGACCTTTTTCACATCGGCAAAGTCCAGGTTCATGAAGGATGGCTTGACGATGATCTCGGTCAGGCCCTGAATGCCCTGCCGCAGCGCGTCGTCCGCCAATTTGAAGGATTCCCCGAGCGGCGTGTTCTTGCCCGCCGTCTCGAGCAGCTTGTCATTTGGCACCTTGACGATGCTGTCCACACAGCCGCGCAGCTTTTCATAGCCCTCGTGCGCCGCCTTGCTCCGGGGCGTGCCCTCAAACCAGAACGGCGTCGTCACAAACGCGACGGTGAGTGCGTCGTTGTTTTTGGCAAGCTCGGCCACCACCGGGGCCGCGCCCGTGCCTGTGCCGCCGCCCAGGCCCGCCGCAATAAACACGAGGTCCGCGCCCTTGACTGCCTGCTCCAATTCCTCCCGGCTCTCCTCGGCCGCCTTTTCGCCGATGGACGGGTCGCCGCCGGAACCAAGCCCTTTGGTGAGCTTTTCCCCGATCTGGATCTTTTCCGGCGTATTGCTCAGGTAAAGCGCCTGCTTGTCTGTGTTGACGACGATGAATTCCGCACCCTCGAGACCATAGGCTACCATCCGGTTAACGGCATTCCCGCCGCCGCCGCCGACGCCGATCACCTTAATCTTTGTAAAATTTGCGTTTTCTGTATCTAATCCTAAAGGCATGTCGGTTCCTCCTTGTGCGATTCGCTTAGGTATTCTGCATAAAATATACAAATAAATAATATACTTCTTCCCCTCCCTTGTCAACAATTCTCCGCCGCTTCCCGCCCGGTGGGCGGGCGGGAATTTGCCACTTTTCCGGTTTTGCGCTATACTGGAATCATGAATTTTCTGCGATGGTATCTGATAGTGGTAAATGCAATTGCCTTTTTGCTCGCGGGCATCGACAAGGCACGCGCCGTCCGCTGCGTCTGGCGCATCCCGGAGCGCGTGCTCTTCGCCAGCTGCTTTTCGGGCGGCACGGCAGGATTCTACCTTGGGATGCTGCTCTTTCGCCACAAGGTGCGCAAGCGCCGGTTTGCCCTGGGCGTCCCGCTCCTGCTGTTTGGCCAGGCGCTTCTTGCCGCGCTTTTCTTATATTTTCTAAATCATTTTTACGGAGTATACCTATGAAAAACCGACCCATTTCCCTGCTGCGCCGCCTGCTTTGCTGCCTGCTCCTGCTGGGGCTGCTCGCCGCATGCGGCCTGCTGCCACCGGAGCCCTCCTCTCCGGCAGAGCCTTCCGACCCCGCCCCCGGCAGCATCGCCGCACCGGATCTGACCGGGACGCTCAGTGTCCACTTCTTCGATGTCGCCCAAGCGGACAGCGCCCTGTTCATCGCGCCGGACGGTGCGACCATGCTGATCGATGCAGGCGATGTCGCGACCAAGCAGGAATTGCAGGAAAAATTAAAAAAGCTCGGCGTCCAGAAGATCGACATCCTCATCGGGACGCACCCGCATTCCGACCACATCGGCGGCATGCAGCAGATTGTGGAGAATTTCGAGATCGGCCGCATCTACCTGCCCGACGCGAGCCACACGAGCAAGACCTTCCAAAACCTGCTGCAAAGCATCGCCGATCGCAAGATCCCGACCTATGAGGCCAAGGCGGGCGTGACCTTTTCCCTGGGGAATCGCGTCTCGTGCCAAATGCTCGCGCCCTGTCAGAGCTACGACGACCTCAATAACGCCTCGGCTGTTGTGCATGTCGTATACGGAGAGGTCTCCTTCCTCATGACCGGCGATGCAGAGACCGCCTCCGAGGCGGATATGCTCAAAAACGACCCGACCGCGTTGGCCAGCACGGTGCTCAAGATGGGGCACCACGGCAGCAGCACGAGTTCCAGCCTCGCGTTTCTCGACGCGGTAAGTCCGACCTATGCCGTCATTTCCTGCGGCATTGGCAACAGCTATGGCCACCCGCACACCGAGACGCTCGAGCACCTCGCTGCGCGCGGCATCGTGACCTTCCGCACGGACGAGCTGGGCGACATCTGCATGCAGACGGACGGCGTCAACCTCTCTTTCGACAAGGACGGTCAGGTACCCGCGGCTGAGGCGGACAGCCTTGCATATGTCTATGTGACAGAGAGCGGCAAAACCTATCACAAAGAGGACTGCTCCGCCCTTTCCAAGAGCAAGACCAAGAAGCGTATTTCGCTTGCCGAGGCCAAGGAACAAGGCTACAGCGCCTGCAAGCGCTGCTTTAAGAATTAAAGGAGATTGCCCATGAAATGCACGATCGACCGCCGGGAAGAGGACTTTTTCGTTGTACAGACGGAGGACGCACAGAGCTATGCCCTCCCCGCCGCGCTACTTGCGCCGCTGGACGCCCGAGAAGGCGATATTTTGGAGATCCGCGTCTGCCGCGAGGAAACCGAACGCACGCGCGAGGCTTCGCGTTCGCTTCTGCATTCGCTCTTTGCGCGCACGGCCGCCGAGGACGCGGAGGACGCGAAAACGGATTTGTAAAATTTCCGTGTATGCCGTTTTATGCGGCGTGAGATTTGTTACATTATGCTTGTACAAAGTTAAAAAACGGGGGATCCGTCGGGATGCCCCGTTTTGCAAGCCATTTTGCGAAAGGAATTTTCCATGAAAGAAGTGAAATCCCCCAAAAAGCCGCTTATCTATTACTACGGCTTGGTGATGCTGATCATCCTTTTGTTCAACCTATTCATAAGCCCGCTTCTCTTAAAGGGGCAGGTCACAGAGGTCGATTACGGCACCTTTATGAAGATGATCGAGGAGAAGAACATCGGCAGCGTGCAGATCGAGAGCTCGCAGATCCTGTTCACCGACAAGGACGAGAGCAAGATCTATAAGACCGGCGTGATGGATGACCCGACCCTCACACAGCGGCTGTATGATTCCGGCGCGACCTTCGCCAAGGACATCGAAAAAACGCGTTCGCCCTTTTGGAGCTTCGTGCTCACGACGCTGCTGCCGCTCGTCCTGTTCATCGCACTCGGGCAGTACATGGGACGCAAGCTGACCGAGCAGGCCGGCGGTAGGAATTCCATGGCCTTCGGCATGGGCGGGAGCAACGCGCGCATCTATGTGCAGTCCAGCGAGGGCATCCATTTCCGCGATGTTGCGGGCGAAGACGAGGCCAAGGAAAGCCTTGCCGAAATTGTCGATTACCTGCACAACCCGAAGAAATACACCGACGCAGGTGCGTCCATGCCCAAGGGCGTGCTGCTGGTCGGCCCACCCGGCACCGGCAAGACGATGCTCGCCAAGGCAGTCGCGGGCGAGGCGGAGGTTCCGTTCTTCTCCATCTCCGGCTCGGAATTCGTGGAGATGTTCGTCGGCATGGGCGCGAGCAAGGTGCGCGACCTGT
>CAOKKG010000070.1 GCA_948468985.1 uncultured Eubacteriales bacterium
AGGTGGCCGTTGTAACGCAACCTTAGGAGGCGTGTGCTCTATCCAGCTGAGCTACGGAGACAGATGCGGATGTGTGCCGGAAAACGCGGCAGAAAGGCGGAAAAATGGCCCAGAAGGACGTTTGTTGGTGTGAAAAACGGAAAACACCGTTTCCCAAAAATCGATCCGAGAAATTTTTCAAGCAAAGTGGGAATAAGAATTTTTATAAACCTTATTGTATACTGCCAAAAGTTCGGTGTCAAGCGATCCGAAGGGCGAGAGGCAAAGATCGGGGGAGGTATGCGAAGCGAGTATGTGTATACGGTGGAGAGGCGAATTGGTTGGGGAGAGCTGGCGCGGGCATTTGGGTATCATCCGCAGCTGCTCTGGCAGCAGAACCCGGGGGCAAAGCGCCTGATGGAGCAGGGAGAGCGCGTGCGCCTGCCCTATCGTGGCTGCGCACGGGGGATCTTCTATGCGGTGGGGGCGGCGCAGAGCCTGGCGGACATCGCCGAGAGCCTGGGGATCTGCCTGGAGGTGCTTTTGCAAAACAATCCGGTTCTGCGAGCGGAGGCCGGCCGGGCAGGGCAGGTGATCCTCCTGCCCGGCACAGAGGCGGTATACCGTTTGGCACGCGTCCGGCAGCAGCGCGCCCGGGGCGGGACACTCTATGAATACCTGCAAAGCGCAGGGATGAACCTTGAACTGTTGGAGCTATTGAACCCGGGGCGGGACATCCTACAGCCCCTGCCGCGGCGTGACTTTTGGGTGATCGACTGGGAAAATCGCCCTTGAAAAGCGAAGAAAGTGTAAAAAAAGCCGCTCCAACGGGGGAGGCGCGGCTTTTTTTATTGGGCGGAGTATATTATAATATCATGGGGAGAAGGTGAGAATCGACCGATTATGGATTTGGAAATATTTGAGTGTATATCCGAAGTGCTGGACGAATACGAAAGCAAGAAGGATATTTATAAATTGATCGCGGAAGAGGTCAAGGACTTTTTTGAGAAGAATGTGTTTTCGGAAAGCAAGCACGAGCTTTCGCTGATTTACCGCGTCAAGTCGGCGGCGAGCATCCGCGAAAAGATGATCCGCAACAATTACGACATCCAGAAAAACGAGGCGGAAAAGATCTTGGCGCGCATGCAGGACATCATCGGCCTGCGCATTGAGTGCAAGTTCATTGAAGAGGAAAAATACGCCTATGCGCTGCTGCGGCAGCTGTTTAGTAAGACAGAGGATCAGGCGTATTACTATATGTCCTCCATGCCGCGCATCCGGCTCAAGCTATCGGAAAAGCAGCCACAGCTGCAAAAGAACGGGTTTGAAATTTATAAGATCGACGGCTACTTCATGATGGGCAAGGAGAGTGTCGCGTTTGAACTGCAGATCAAGGCGCTGGTCAACTCCTTCTGGAGCGAGATCGAGCATCGGGTGGTCTATAAAAACCGCGACTATATGCTTTCGGACAATTTTGTGGCCGACCTGTTCACCTCAATCAAGGAGAGCCTCAACACATTGGACAGTCAGCTATACCTGCTCTATCGTCGCTTCCGGCAGGAGGGCGACGAGGTGCAGGATGAGGCGCTGGTCGAGCGCCAGCGGGAACGCTCGGTGGAGATATTTATCGCGAACATGGTCTATAAGACCTTTGATCGCTGGATCTTGGAACAGCTCGGGTTTTCGGTGGACTTCAAGGCGAGCTGCGACGCGATTATCCGCTATTTCATGGAGCGGGAACACGCCAACGAAATGGAAGACTACGGGCGCATGATGATGCGCATATTTAACCGGTTGGACTGCGCGGAAGAACATTTGCAGCTGACCGAGCAGATCACCTTTACGCGGAAGATGGAATACCTCGACGCGTTTACGCAGCGTCTGGGCAGCCTGATTGAGGAGATGATCAACAAAAACTTTCGTTGGCATCTGTATTTTGCGATTCTCTTTGCGATGGAGGAAAAGCCCAAGGAGCAGGTGCTGGAGGAGTTTGTCGTGTTCTTCCGCAACGCGATCCTGGAAAACCGCATGCTGGCTGCGCTGGACACGCTGGGCGAGGGGGCACGCCGGCAGATCTTTGACGACCTGTTGGATACGATTGCTGGTGTGTTGTACCGGGAGCGCAAGATCGAATTCCTCTGCGCGGACGGCATGCGGCGCATCCATAAGGGGCTTAACCACCTGCTGCCCACGCTGCGCAACGATCTTTCGCACGGCGTCAGCTGGGAGCGGCAGAAAGCGCAATACATCGAGCGCTTCGCTTCAGAGATCGGATTTTGAGCCGTCCGGCGGAAACCTTTGCGCCCGGCTGCATATTGTACAGTATGCGGGAGCGGGAAGGGGGCAGGCGGCATGGAGCATGTGGTGGGGATTCGCCGGTATCCGGAGGTGGCGCTGCGCGCCCTGTTGGAAGAACGGCTTCCAAGAGGGGCGGCGCTTTCCGGAAAAATCACGATCCGAAAGGAAGCGCACGGATACCTATGGATCGAAACGGCGGACGCCGCGCAGGTCCTCCTGCTGGCGCAAGCGCTGGCAGATATCATGATTGAGACGGTGCAGATCCGCTTTTTATTGGGAGAAATCCAGGCGCACTGTGCGGTGGATGACGCGGAACGCTGTGCAATCTTGTTGGAGACCGTCCGGCAGATCTGGCTAGCGGAGGGGCGAGAGGGGATGGAGCGCCAAAAGGAGATTATCGCCCGGCAGATTGCCCGCTGCCTGTTGGAGGAGGGACCGCTGCTCTCGCTCGATGGGCTGCTGCAATTCCGCATGCAGCCGTACCTCGCGCGGTGGCGGGCGGCGATGGACGAAGTGATCGAATCGCGCCGCTTGCGGCGGGAGCAGCAGGAATTTATTTGCCTGCTGCGCTATTTTGTGGAACAGAAGCCGCCGGTGGAACCCGTCGTATTCGTGACGCGGGAAGCGGGCGAATATCTGCTGCAAAATGCGATGGGCGACCGGCTCGCCATCATGGAGGATCCGTCTTTTTGGGAAGAGGACTCGACGCCCGAGGAACGGCTGCTTTCCTGGCTTGTGGAGCTTGCTCCGGGCGAAATCCGCCTTTTGGGTGTGGAGGACGCGATGCTCGTGCAGCTCATCGAGCACATTTTCGTGGGACGGGTGCGCCGGTAACAAGAAAGGATATACAAATGAAACCATTGACGATGTTTATACTCAAGGATTGCCCCTATTGTCGGCAGGCACTTTTGTGGATGCAGGAACTGCGTCAGGAGGATGCACGCCTGGCGGAGGCAGAGGTGCAGATTGTGGACGAGGCGGCGCAGCCCGAGATCGCCGACGCCTATGCTTACTACTATGTGCCGAGCTTCTTTCTCGGGCGGGAAAAGCTGTTCGAGGGCGTGCCGACCAAGGATGCGGTCCGTGCGGTGCTGGAAGCGGCAATCGGGGCCTGATCGCTTGAAAAGCGGCGCGGGCAATGCTACAATAAACAAAGCAATATGAATTTAGGAAATTCGAAAGACACAGGAGGAACGCATGCTGACGATAAAGGAACTGTTTCGCAATAGCACAGTTTACGGCGGCCAGGAGGTCGAAGTCAACGGCTGGGTGCGCACGATTCGGGACAGCAAGTCATTGGGTTTTATAGAGCTGAACGATGGAACTTTTTTTAAGAACCTGCAGATCGTCTTTGAGGAAGGCAGGGTGGATAACTTTAAGGAAATATGCAAGATTGGCGCAGGCAGCGGCATTTCTTGCAAGGGGGAATTGGTGCTGACACCCGAGGCAAAGCAGCCGTTTGAGATCCACGCGCGGCAGATTACGCTGGAGGGCGCTTGCCCGTCCGATTATCCGCTGCAAAAGAAACGGCATTCCAACGAGTACCTGCGCACTATCGCGCACCTGCGTCCGCGGACGAACACTTTTTCGGCGGTGTTCCGCGTGCGGTCGGCGGTGGCGTTTGCCATCCATAAATTCTTCCAGGAGCAGGGCTTTGTCTATGTGCATACGCCGATCATCACCGCGAGCGATTGCGAGGGCGCGGGGCAAATGTTCCATGTGACGACGCTGGATATGGAAAACCCGCCGCGGACGGCGGACGGCAAGCTGGATAGCAGCAAGGACTTCTTCGGCAAGCCGGCGAATTTGACGGTTTCCGGGCAGCTGGAGGGCGAGGCCTTCGCGTTGGCGTTCCAGAAAATCTATACCTTTGGGCCGACCTTCCGGGCAGAGAACAGCAACACGCCGCGCCATGCGTCGGAATTCTGGATGATCGAGCCGGAGATTGCCTTTGCAGAGCTGCAGGAAAACATGGACCTGGCGGAGGCAATGGTCAAATATATCATCCGCTATGTGCTGGAAAACTACCCGGAGGAGATGGAATTCTTCAATAAGTTCATCGACAAGGGGCTGCTGGATCGCCTGCAGAACATTCTGGATTCGGAATTTGCGCGCATCACCTATACGGAGGCGGTGGACATCCTCCAAAAGTCAGGACAGAAGTTTGAATATCCCGTGGAATGGGGCATCGACCTGCAAAGCGAGCATGAA
>CAOKKG010000071.1 GCA_948468985.1 uncultured Eubacteriales bacterium
GCATACTACAACCTGTACGCGCAGCAGTAACTCTCTCGACACACAAAAAAGCTCCGGCGCACTGCGCCGGAGCTTTTCTATTTCTCACAATTTGCGGCCGGTCACGCCTCGTGCACGACCTTGCCGTTCAACAGCACCATATGCACCGTCGAATCCGAAAAGAGCGGATCACCCTCGGTGAGCACGATATCCGCATCCTTGCCAACCTCAAGCGAACCCACGCAATCCTCCACGCCCAGGTGGCGCGCTGGGTTGATCGTGATTGCCCGCAGCGCCTCAAAGGGATCCATTCCTGCTTTGACGGCCAGCCCGGCGCACATCGCCAGGTATTCCTGCGGAATCACTGAAGCATCCGTGATGATGGAGACCTGCAGGCCCGCCGCCGCCAGGATGCCCGGCGTTTCCCAAGATTTGTGAATCAATTCCTGCTTAGAGGCGCTGGTCAGCGTCGGCCCCACGGCCAGCGGCACATTCGCCTTTTTGAGCTCCTCCACGATTAAATGTCCTTCCGTGCAGTGCTCAATCGTGATACGCAGGTCAAATTCCCGCGCGATACGCAGCGCCGTCAGGATGTCGTCCGCCCGATGCGCGTGCGCCTTCAGCGGGATCTTACGCTCCAACACGGGGATGAGCGCCTCTGCCTTCATGTCAAACTTCGGGCGCTTGGACCAATCGTCCCCCGCTGCCTGCTTGCGCATCCAGTAGTCCCGCGCTAGGAAGAGCGCTTCCCGGAGCTTCGCCGCCGTCGTCATACGCGCCGAATCGCACTTGTCGCGGTAGCAGCGCTTGGGGTTCTCGCCAAACGCGCACTTCATGGCCGCCTCCGGAAGGATCGCCGCCTCGTCTACGCTATCGCCATAAAGCTTAACGACCAGCGCTGTCCCGCCCAAAACATTGGCCGATCCGGGGCCGGTGCACACCGTTGTCACGCCGGCCGCCAGCGCCATGGGGATCGCTGCGTCCTGTGGGTTATAGCTGTCCAGGCCGCGCAGCTCGGGGCAAGTGATGTCGTTCATCTCGTTATAGTCATCGCCGCCACCCGTCGGCCCGCCATAGCTATCCAGACCAATGTGGCTATGCGCATCCACAAACCCCGGGTATGCCCGGCGGCCTGCCGCATCGATGCAACGCTCTCCATGCGCTTCCAGCCCCTGCCCGATCTCCACAATCTTACCGTCTGCCACGCGGATATCGCTCGCATACGGCTCCCTATGGATTGCGTCATAAATCATTGCCCCCCGGAGGAGGATTCCCTGTTCCTGCATCTATCGTCCCTCTCTTTCCTGATAAAAAAGGGATATTCCCAAAGGAACATCCCTCTTGATTTTCGATGTTTAGTCGCGGTTTTCACCGGCTTCTTCCGCCATCTTGAACAGATCTGCAAGCGAAGTGGTTGCTTCCTCTCTCGGCGGGATCACAAAAGAGCGATCCTCTTTTCTCGCGCGAGATCTACGCTCGCCCTTCTCCTCGCCATCCTCGGAAGCTTCGCGCTTCTCCGGCTGCATCAGAGCGCGAATGCTCAGGCTGATGCGCTTCTTTTCCGGATTGACTTCCAGAATCTTCGCCGTAACTTCTTGACCCAGCGAAAGCACATCCTCCACTTTTTCAATCCGACGGTTCGTTACCTGAGAAATATGTACCAGACCATCGATGGTCGGTTCCAATTCCACAAACGCACCGAACGGAGCAATGCGGACAACCTTGCCCGTCACTGTCTCACCGACGATGTACTTTTCCGAAACCAGATCCCACGGCTTGGGCTGAAGCTGCTTGTAGCCAAGGGAGATTCTCTTCTTTTCCGGATCGACATTCAGAATCTTGACATCAATCTCCTGGTTTTCCTTCAGGACATCCTTCGGATGCTTGATGCGAACCCAGCTGATATCCGTGATGTGCAGCAGGCCGTCCACGCCGCCAACATCGACAAACGCGCCGAAGTCGGTCAGGCGCTTGACAACGCCGCGCACGACGGATCCCTTTTCAAAGCTCTCGAAAATCATCTTTTCCTGCTCCGCGAGCTGCTGCTTGAGCGCTTCCTTATTGGAGAGGACGAATCTCTTCTGGCGCTTGTCGACATCGATGATCTTCACGAGCAGCGTCTTGCCGACAAACACATTGAGGTCTTCCACATATTTCAGAGAAAGCTGCGAAGCCGGGATGAACGCTTCATACCCGTTGAACTTCGTGAGCACGCCACCCTTGATGGTCTTGGTCACGGTGCATTCATAGATTGCATCCATATCCAAGTTCTCAACGAACTCTTTCCACTTTGCCTGATTCTCGATCTTCTTTCTGGAAAGAACGACATTTCCAACGCCATCGTTCAGCGAGACCACTTCTGCTTCGATCTCGTCGCCTTCTTTGAACAAATCAGAGGGAGCAACATCGCCTGCCAGCGTCAAATCTTCCTTCTTGATGAGACCATCTGCCTTATAGCCAATATTTACGCAGACCTCGTTGTCCGTCACATGAACGACAACGCCCTTTACAAACTGGCCTCTCCGGATCTTGACAAAAGTCTTTTCCATTTCCTCCGCAAAGCTGGGTTCGATTTCAGCCTCTGCGGCCTGCGCAGCTTCGTTTTCCACTGCTGCGGTTTCTTCATTTACCTGAGTTTTTTCTAACTCCATGAGCGTGCATACCTCCCTGATTATCCAATCCGGTGCAGAAGCACCGGCAACTATACCAATTATATCATACTCTGTAAAGTTTTCAAGTCTTACTTCATGCGCGTCTTCAATAAAATAGACCTTTTTGCAATATTTTTTCGCGATCTCATACAGCTTGCGGCTGTTGGAGCTGGCGCGGTCGCCGATGACCAGCATCGCGTCGCTTTGTCGGGCGATCTCGGCCGCCTCCCACTGCCGCAGGGCCGTCGTTTCGCAGATGCTGTCAAAGACAGTGCACTGCCCGGCCTTTTGCCGCACGATGTCGCAGACCGCCTCGAACAATTCCCGCGTGATCGTCGTCTGCGCTACGACCAGTACGCGCTTTAGGGGCGGGAGCGCCTCCGCCTCCGCCGCGCTGCCCACAACGAGCGCCTTTTCCCCGGCCCAGCCGCAGATGCCCACCACCTCGGGGTGATCCTTCTTACCGACAATCAGGATGTCGGAGAAATCTGTGCACTGCTCCCGCACCCGGCGGTGAATGCGCTCTACAAACGGGCAGGTCAGATCCTCATACGCCATGCCGCGCGCGCGCAGCTCCCGGTATGCCTCTGGCGCCACGCCGTGCGAGCGGATGAGCACCTTGCTGCCCCGGCGGGCCGCCTCCTCGATGCTGTCCACCGCGCAGACCCCCTGCCGCTCCAGATGCTCCACAAACTGCCGGTTGTGGATGAGCTCGCCCAGCGTGACCACATTTTCACCCGCTGCCGCCAGCGCCAACGCCCGATCGGCCGCGCGCTTGACGCCAAAGCAGAACCCGGCATGCTTCGCCAAATAGATCCTCATCGGCTCGCCGCCTCGGCTTCCCGCTTCATTTGCAGGATCGTCTCCCGCAGCCGCTTACTGATCTGCCGGATGTTTTCCGCGCGCGAAAGCGCGGGATCCATCCATTCTCGCAGGTCGATCGGTTCGCCCACGACGATGCGTGTGCGGTGAAACATCCGCGGACGATCCACAAAGCAGATGGGGAGCACCGGCGATTCGTTGCGCAGTGCGATGAGCGTCGCGCCGTTTTGGAATTCTAAAAGTGACCAATCCCGACCCTTACGCTTATTGCGCTTACCTTCCGGAAAGATGGCTAGCGTCTCGTCTTGCTGCAGCACCCTGCCCGCCGCCTGCACCGCCGCTACATCGCCCTTGCCGCGATCCACCGGGAAGGTACCGATGCTACGGAAAAACGCCGCGCCAATCTTGGTTTGGAACAGCTCCTTCTTGGCCATGAAATGCACGACATGTCGATCGGCGCACCCGAGAAAGAACGGGTCGATGTTACTCGTGTGATTGGCGATTAAGAGCATGCGCCCCGTATAGCGCAGATTCTCCCCGCCCCGCAGGCGCACGCCGAACAGCAGCCAGAAAATAGGCTTGACAATCGCCCGACCGACGCGATAAAACCTCTCACCCATAAATCTCCTCGACCTTTCGGCAGACAAAGTCAATGACCTGCTCGGCGGTCATATCCGAGGTGTCCACATAAATCGCGTCCTCCGCGCATTTAAGCGGCGCGAATTCGCGTTCCATGTCCGCCTTGTCGCGCGCGACAATCTCCTGTTCCAGCTGCTGCCGATCCACTTTGGCGCCCGCAGCCTCCAGTTCCTTGGCGCGACGTTCTGCGCGCACTCGGGAAGAGGCGGTGATATAAAATTTTGCCTTTGCCTGCGGGAGCACATAGGTGCCGATGTCGCGTCCGTCCATGACGACATCATACTTGGCCGCCGTTACCCGCTGCAATTCTACAAGGCGCAGCCGAACCTTGGGCACAGACGCCACCGCCGAAGCGCCCATCGCGATCTCCTGCGTACGCAGAAAGGGAGTCACATC
>CAOKKG010000072.1 GCA_948468985.1 uncultured Eubacteriales bacterium
TGATTGACGAAGTGCCGGTCGGCGCCGTCATCGTCTATGAGGGCAAGATTATCGCCCGCGCGCACAACCGGCGCGAGACCAAAAAAAACCCCTGCGCGCATGCCGAGCTGCTGGCCATCCTAAAGGCCGCCAAAAAGCTCAAGAGCTGGCGGCTCTCCGGCGCGGAGCTCTATGTCACGCTAGAGCCCTGCCCCATGTGCGCCGGAGCGATTATCAACGCCCGGCTGGACCGCGTCTATTACGGTGCGTCTGACCCAAAGGCCGGCGCCTTCGGCAGCCTCCTCGACCTTAACGCCATGGGGCTCAACCACCGCCCGGAGGTGATCGGCGGCATCTTGCAGGAAAAGTGCTCGCTCATTCTGAGGGAATATTTCTCCACCAAACGGCAGGAAAAAAAGCGGAAGAAGCAACAGACCGCCCAAGACGAGGCGTAATGAAGAAAACAAAAAAGCAGAAGGCGCTCTTGTGAGCATTCCTTCTGCTTTTTGCTTGTCCTCTGCTGCTTGGGGCAGGGCGTTTCCGCCAAGAGTGCATGTTGAAGATTGCCAGATACATCCCAAAACCCGGCGATGTTCCCCGGCTCAAACACCCCTCTCTTCGGCATTTTTTGCGCGCATCAGCCGCCAACATTTTTGCCTTCCCATCGACTCTTCGGTAGCGTTTTTGTGAGAATCAGCGTATAGGCGATCGTAAAGACAATCAAAATCCCGATATGGAGAAGGTATATTTCTGCACTGAGCCCCGCATCGTTGGCAAAGGTGCTGAGGATGTTGATGGCGGCGTGGGCAAGGATACAGGGGAGCAGGCTGCCGCCGCGATAAAAAATCGTGACCAGTAAAAAGCCGATCACAACCGCAAAGGCGATCTGGCACAGGTTCTCTGCAAGGTTCATACCGCTGCCGTTGAAGAGGTTGACGATATGTCCAACGCCGAAGGTCACGCTCGAGATGACAACGGCGGATTTTATAGTATTCTTTGCGATGGCCGCAAACAGGAGCCCCCGAAAGATCACTTCCTCCAAGAATCCGACGCAGAGCATACACACGATATGGCAAACTGTCCCCAGCGGCGAGTAATTGCATGTGACGCCATTCCAGAGATTTCCCGACGACAGGATGACGAGTGGCACATAATAAAGAAAACGCCAGGCGGGGAGCAACGGCTTGCAAACCCCGTACCGCTTCTGCAGGTCGTTCTTTCGGATAAAGGAAAACAGAACAGCCGCCTGCAAGATGCAGAAAACGGCGCTTACCGCGTATTCGACCCCGATCATTTTGTTGAGCGGATTTGCCAAGGATTGCAGAACGCAGTAGCTCGCAATCCATACAATGGCTAGGGTCAGTTCGTTTTTCTCATAGAGTTTTTTCATCTCGTATCCTCCTGTGCTGCCAAGACCGCCCCTGATATGCCTGTTCCAACTGGTCCTTGATCGTCTCCTCGTCATATTGCAGGGAATTATTGGCGATGAAGCTCGCATACCCGTAAGCAAATAGAAAGACTATCAAAAAGATTTTCTCCGTCTGCTCCAGGCCGACTCCCGGAGCCTCCTGCGTCACTGAAAGCACGGGAGTAACTCTTTGGCATCGATCAGCGCAAGCAGCGTCGCTCCCTCAAAAAATCCGACTGAAACAGGGAGCGGAACCAGTGCGGCTCTTCGATGGCAAAGCGAATACAATTCAGCCCGATCCCAGCATCCCGCCCTAGAAAGGGCGCTGCAGGTTCATCCGATATTCCGAATGGCAATGCTTCGCCTTCGCATAAACTGCCCACTTCAGCGCTTCAATCGTCGCGAAATGATGCATGACAGGCTGCGTGGAGCATTACAGCCGCGCCGATACCATCCTTACTTTGATATTTTCTCCGCCCGTTTCGTGGGCAACCGCACCGGAACAAAATTTATTGACCTTCAAAAAACAGCAGAATTCCTGTATCCTTCCCTCACCCTGCCCTGACACAAAATAAAAAACCACTGCTTGGAACCGATTCCGCGGGAAAGTCGCCAGCGATGCCCGGTTCTTCTTTTCGAAAACAATCGAATCCCTCTTGAACGGAATCCGCCTGTTCGCTAATTTGGCTGTCTTTCATCGACTGTGCCATTTGACACATCGCGTATAGCCGGGCGCCGGATGGCTCCGCACCATGCAGACCGGTCGCCTGCGCCGTCTGCTTAGCCTCCCAGCGGCCGTTCCTCCCACCCGTGCTCAGTCAGGTAGACCGTCGTGCGGAAACCCTCCTCGCGCAGCATCGCCTCCATTTCCGGGAAAGCAAAGGTGAGGTGCTCCGCCCGGTGCGCATCCGAAGATAACACCACCTGGCCGCCCAAGCGGCGAATCTCGCGCAGCAGAAAACGCGCGGGGTAGATGCGGTTCGGGATGCCGCGCGCCAACGCGCCTGAGTTGACCTCAAAGATCGCCCCGGTCTTGGCCGCTTCGCGCACTGCTTCAATCGCGATCCCCTGATAGCGCGGGCTGTCTTCGTCAAAGAACCGCCCCTGCCCGTTATAGCGCGCAAGCAGGTCGAAGTGTCCGACGATGTCCGGCCTGCGGGCGCAAATGGCCATGGCCGAACGCGCAAAGAAGGCTTCCGCCAGGCGGTACGCGTCACCCCCAAACCCCTCGCGGATGCAGCGGCCCAGCGTTTCCACGGAATCGTCCATCGGATAGGCCACGCCGCCTTCCTCAATATAGTGGAGCGAGCCGATCAGATAGTCATACATCCCCGGTGGAAAGATCCGCGTGTCCTGCGCCTCCAGCTCTAGCCCCAAAAAGATGCGCATGCGCCCTTGGTACCGTTCCCGCTGCGCCAACACATCCTGCCGGTAGAACGCTTCCCTCTCCGGCGTCATGCAGTATTCCTGCGAAACAGGGCAATACCCGTGCCCTGAAAACCCCAACCCCAAAAACCCCAGCGCATAGGCGGCGTCCGCCATCTCCTGCACCGTGTTTTTCCCGTCACACCAGGTAGGGTGTGTGTGGAAATTCCAACGCTGCATGGCAGGCTCAACAATAAAAATCGACGCTGACCGTGCCCGTTCGGTGCGCGCGGATGAACTTGCGCACTTCCCCATGCGCCGGATGCGCGTCATACGCTTCCAGACCCGCTTCGTCCTCGAACAGCGCGATCAATACCAGATCATACGAGCGTTCCGACCCCTTGAAATCCAGCCCGACCTCCATCGACTTCAGGCTTGGCACAACGCCCATCAGCGCCCGCAGCATTTCCGCGGCCTTCTTGGCATCCTCTTTGTCTGCAAATTTTTGACATACGACATGCTTGACCATCTTTGTTCTCCTTCTTTCTTTCGCAATTGCTATAAAAAACGCCCCGTAAGCCTAGCAAACGGGGCGCTTGTTCCAATGATTATTCTTCCGCAGCCTTCTTGGCCTGTTCGGTGATCTTGGCCGCCATCTGCGCCGGCATTTCCTCATACCGTGCAAAGGCAATCTCGAAGCTGCCACGCGCCTGCGTCATAGACCGCAGATCGGTCGCGTATTTCACCATCTCACTCTGCGGAACCTCGGCTTCCACCATCTGCCCTTCCTCGTAGGGATGCATGCCCAGGATGCGGCCACGGCGGCGGTTGATGTCGCCGATGATGTCGCCCATGTATTCATCTGGGATGAACACCTTGAGGCTGCCAATCGGTTCGAGCAGCACCGGTTCCGCCTTGGCGCACGCCGCCTTATAGGCCAGACGCGCCGCCGACTTGAACGCCACTTCCTTGGAGTCCACCGGGTGGTATTTCCCGTCGAAGAGCGTCGCCTTGAGCCCCACCATGGGGTAACCCGCCAACACGCCGTGTGTAATGCTTTCGCGGAGCCCCTTTTCCACTGCCGGGATGAATTCCTTCGGAACAACACCACCCACGATGGCGTTTACAAATTCAAAATCCGCGTCCGGGCTGTCCGCCGGTTCAAATCGGATCTGCACCACGCCGTACTGTCCTGCGCCGCCGGACTGCTTCTTGTGCCGGCCTTCGGCTTCTGCCGTCTTTTTGATCGTCTCACGATAGGCGACCTTGGGTTCTGAAAGCGCCGCCTCGACACCAAATTTATTTTTCAATTTCTGACAAATGACTTCGATATGCATCTCGCCCATGCCGTGGATCAGCATATCGCCGGTTTCCTTGTTCTTGGAAACGCGGATCGTCGGATCCTCGTCCTCCAAGCGGTACAGGCCGGAAAAGACCTTTTCCTCCTCGCCCTGCTTTTTGGCGGTGACGGCCAACGACAGACAGGGTTCGTCAAATTTCAGCGGTGCAAAGGTAATCTTTTCCGCCGGATCGACCAGCGTATCGCCCGTCGAGGAGTATTGCAGCTTGGAAAGCGCGAAAATATCGCCCGCGCACACCTCCGTCACAGGGATCAGGTTCTTGCCGCGCATGACCGTCAGATTTCCGAATTTTTCCGCCTTTTCCGCGTTGACATTGTACAGCGGCGAGGTCTGCGTGATCTTGCCAC
>CAOKKG010000073.1 GCA_948468985.1 uncultured Eubacteriales bacterium
TTCTTATTTGGATCAATTTCCGCGCTATATTTCGATTGTAAAAGTATTCCTGGAGGTAGGTAAAGCATGAATTTGTTATCCCTGGGTCTGACGCTGTTGGCGGCGGCGTTTTGCTATATTGCGCTGTTCCACTTCTGTCATATGTTTCAACAGGCGGGGTATAAGCCGCGGGAATATATGAAATGGCTCGCGGAATTCGGCGGCGCGCGCATCGCCTATATGGTGGGCATGGCAGTTTTATATGTCGCCGTGAGCGCGCTGTGGCCGGCAGCGCACACGGCCTGGAGTTGGGTTGCTGCGAGCGTTTTGACGGTGCTTTTTTTGGCGGGCTGTGTGTGTTTTCCATTCAAGTTCCGGGTTAAGAACGCCAAGCTCCCACTCAAGTATACCTGGCGAGTGCGGCGGCTGTTTGGGACGGCGGCGGTGCTACTGTTGGCGCTGGCGGCGCTGTGCACCTTCTGCGGCGCGCCGCTCATGAGCATCGTGGTGGCGGGAGGGTGCCTGCTGGTGCTGGTGGCGAACGCATTAAACGCGCCCATCGAACACCTGGTGAAGCGCCACTATCAAAAGGATGCGATGCGTAGGCTGGCTGCTCGGCCGGACCTCATCCGCATCGGAATCACCGGGAGCTATGGCAAGACGAGCACAAAATTCATCCTGGGGACGATTCTGGGGGAGAAATACCGCGTCCTTGTCCCACCGAGCAGCTATAACACGCCGATGGGCCTGACACGCGTCATCCGGGAACAATTGACGGATGCGCACGAGGTGTTCTTGGCGGAAATGGGCGCCAAGCATGTGGGCGACATTGCGGAACTGGTGGAGATGGTTCACCCGACGATGGGCATTGTCACCTCGGTCGGGCCGCAGCATCTGGAGACCTTTGGGAGCATCGAAGCCGTCGCCAAGACGAAGTATGAGCTGATCGAAGGGCTGCCGGCGGACGGATGTGCGTTTTTTCCGAACGACGGTGCGTATACTAAGGCAATGTACGACAAGACGACCTGCAAAAAGTACCTCTATACGCTGGAGGGCGAGGGCGATATCCGGGCGGAGGAGGTCTGTGTTTCCTCTGCGGGCAGCACCTTCCGGGTGGTCTACCCGGACGGGGAGTTTTCGGCAACGACCCAGCTTCTTGGGCGGCACAATGTGCAGAATATCCTGGGTTGCGTCGCGATCGCGCTGGAGCTCGGGCTCAGTGCGGAGGAAATCCGGCGCGGCATTGCCAAGATTCAGCCGGTGGAGCATCGCCTGCAGCTTATCCAGGGGGCGGGCGGCGTGACCGTGATCGACGACGCCTTTAATTCCAACCCGGCTGGGGCCAAGGCGGCAATGGATGTGCTTGCGGCGTTCCCGGGGCGGCACTTTGTCGTGACGCCGGGAATGATTGAGCTTGGCGCACGCGAGGAGGAGGAAAACCGCCGCTTTGGCGAGGAGATCGCATCGGCGGCAGACATCGTGTATCTCGTCGGCCCCAAGCACACGCGCCCGATCTATGAAGGACTGCGTGCGGCGGGATTTGCCATGGAACGGGTGTTTGTGGTAAAATCTCTGTCGGAGGCTTCGGCGCAGATGGGTGCACAGCTGAAGCCGGGTGATGTCGTGCTGTTTGAAAACGACTTGCCGGATAATTATAACGAAGAGTGAGCAAAGGAGCGGACTATGCTGAATTTAGCAGTGTTTTTTGGTGGGCGTACCGCAGAACACGATGTGTCGATCATCACGGGCACGCAGTTTATTGAAAATGCGGATACGCAGAAATACCATATCATTCCCGTGTATATTTCCCGGGAGGGGCTTTGGTATACCGGCGAGGCGCTGGCAGATGCCAAATTTTACCTGCACCCCGACTTTTCCCGCAAGGGGATCAGCCGGGTCTGGCTCAGCCCGGAGGCGGGCAGCCGCGAATTGATGAAAAAGACGGCATTTGGCGTCAAGGCGGTAGAGCGAATCGATGTGGCGGCGATCGCTATGCACGGCATGCACGGCGAGGACGGCACCCTGCAGGGGCTGTTTGAGCTGGCCGACATCCCCTATACGAGCGCGGGTGTGGGGGGCAGCTCCGCCGGGATGGATAAGATTCTGAGCAAGGCGGCGTTCAAAGGGCTGGGTGTGCCCTGCCTGGATGCGGTCTATTTCGAACGCAGCGAATACGAAGCCTCGAAGGAGGATATCGCCCGTCGGGTGGAGGAGGCGTTTTACTATCCCGTGATCGTCAAGCCGGCGAACCTCGGGTCCAGTATCGGCATCCAAAAGGCACACGATCGGGCGGAATTGATGGACGCGTTGGCGCTGGCAGCGAGCTATGACCGGCGGATCTTGGTGGAACCGGCCATCGAAAAGCTGCGCGAGATCAACTGTGCGGTGTTGGGCAACGGCGCCGAGGCGCAGACCAGCCTGCTGGAACAGCCGCTTTCTAAGGGTGAGATTTTGGACTTTGCCGACAAGTACCTGCCGGCGCAGGGCGGGAGCAAGGGCATGAAATCGCTCGATCGCATCCTGCCGGCAAAGCTCCCGGAGGAGACCGAGGCGGAGATTAAGCGCTATGCGTTGGAGATCTTCAAGGGCTTCGACATGAAGGGTGTGGTGCGCATCGACTTTATGATCGATGAGGCGACAGGTAAGGTCTATGCCAACGAGGTGAACACGATCCCCGGGTCGTTTGCGTTCTACCTGTTCGAACCGGCGGGGCTCCCGTATCGGCAGCTCATCGACCGCCTGGTCGAGGGTGCGCAGAAGCGCTATCGGGAAAAGTCGGAAAGCAAGTATGCGTTTGATTCGGCAATCCTCCAAAAGGTGGATATGAATAGCCTCAAGATGCCCGGCCTTAAGGGCGCGGGCGCTAAGCACTGATCCGCGATCAAACGATGCGGGGAGGCGCCAAAACGCCTTTTGGTTTGTTGCCGGCAATAAGAAAAATCGTGAGGAAGCAGCCTGCTTCCCTGCGCAACTTTGCCGCAAAGCGGAAATAGTCCGTCCATGTCTCGACATGGGCGGTTTTTTTGTCTGTCGGGAAGGAAACTATCCGAGCGCCTGGCATAGGATATAGGGATAGTATGCGTTTGATGGGAGGAAGGAATGGCGAGTGTGTATATATCTCCATCCCTACAGGATTGGAATGTCGGGTATGGGATGTATGGTACGGAAGAACAGCGGATGAACCAGGTTGCGGATATTGTGCAGTATGAGCTGGGACGGCACGGCATAACGACCTGGCGCAATTCGCCGGATATGAGCTTGCAGCAGGCTGTGGCGGAATCCAACCGGCTGGAGCCGGATGTGCATGTGGCACTGCATTCCAATGCGTCGGCAAATGGCGAGGCGCGCGGGGCGGAGATCTATGTACACCGCTTCGGCGGCGAGGCGGAGCGCCTGGCGCGGGACATCTATGGGTATGTTTCCGACCTGACGCCGACGGAGGATCTGGGCGTCAAAGAGGGATACACGACCTTTAACGGGCAGGGCATGTATGAGTTGCGGCGGACGGCGAGCCCGGCGGCGCTTTTGGAAGTGGCGTTTCACGACAACCCCGAGGATGCGCAGTTTATCATCGACCAAATCTCTGAGCTGGGGCGGGGCGTGGCTCGAGGCATCCTCGATTACTTCGACATCGACTATATCGAGGATACGCCGGAAAACATGGCGATGCTTATGTATCAATATAACGGTGTGCCGCTCGCCTGACAGGCAAAACCGAAAAATCCACTCCCTTGCGGAATTTCCCGCGGGGAGGTTTTTTTTGCAAATCTGCGTAAAAATCGTCAATTTTTTGTAAAAAAATGCATTGACAGGGCGAAGGATGCCGCGTATACTATAAAACATAATCGGTTAACTGTTTTACACTTAATTTTTGGAGTGAATTATGCTGAAGGATTATCGAGAGCTTGCAAATCTGTTTGAAAACACACATGTGTTTCGAAAGAGCTATGTGCGGCAGGCCCTGCGGGGAAAGGGCATCTATTACCGGCAATTCCCAATCCTGAACTACATCTATTGCAACGACGGCTGCACGCAGGTAGAGATTGCCAAGGCGTTATATATTAGCCCTGCCTCGGTGGCCGTGTCGACCAAGCGCCTGCAAAAGGCAGGGATGATCGAAAAAAAGGTGGATGAGGATAGCCTGCGCAAGAACCGCATCCGCATGACCCCCAAGGGACGGGAGATTGTGGAGAGCTGTCGCCTTGCGATGAAAAAAACGGATAACGAGATGTTTTCCGGGTTCCGTGAGGAGGAATTGGAGCAGCTCAAGGGCTTTTTGGAC
>CAOKKG010000074.1 GCA_948468985.1 uncultured Eubacteriales bacterium
CTGGCAGACCGCCTCGTCCGTCTCCTCCTCCTCAAATGCGATCACGCCTTCCATGCGCATCAGCGTCGTGATGGAAAGGTCGTCCCTGACCGGCACTTCTCCAAGGATCTCCGCCGCGGCCGCCGCGTATTGCTTTGCTGCATCCACATTGACCCGGAGCTTGCCCAGCGCCCCGGCGGACTGCTTATCGTTTACAAACACATCCACCCGGCCGCGCGCCAGGCGCCGCTTGATCTCCGCGCGGATAAAATCCTCCAAAAAAAGGAGGGTGCGCGGTGTCCGGATGTTCATATCCAGATAGCGGTGATTGACGCTTTTCAGTTCTACGGTAATGCAGTGACCGCCTCGTTCGGCCTCGCCTCTGCCAAACCCCGTCATGCTGTTCATGCGAATATCCTCGTTTCACAAAAATAGGTTTTTGAATTTTAATAGTATAGCACAATTTACCGCAAAAGGAAACTATTTTGCCAGAAACAATTCGTCCTGGCTGGGCGGCAAGAGGTCGCCCGCCTCCGCCTCCCATATCCTCGTCCCTGTGGTAAATTCCCCGATGCGCCGGGCGGGGATACCCGCGGCCGAAAACGCCGCCAGCATCGCCGGGCCGCGATCCGCAGAGATGGCGATGAGCAAACTGCCGCTCGAAATGAGGCGATAGGGGTCGATGCCGTACCGTCCGGCGATCTTGCGTGTGATGGGCGAGACCGGGATCTCTCCCGCATCCACCCGCAGGCCGCGCCCAGCCGCCTCGGCCAATTCATAGGCCGCCCCCAGAACGCCGCCCTCTGTCACATCGTGCATGACTACCGCGCCCGCCTCCTTGCCGATGCGCGCCTCGCGCACGATGCTCAAGCTGTCCTGCATCTGCCGGAGCTCCGCAAGCTCCGTTTCGCTAAGAAGCCCCTCCCAGTCCGCCGGGTGATCGCGGAACAGGATGACCGTCCCCTCCAGTCCCGCGCTCTTGGTTTGCACAAGCCAATCGCCCGGGCGAATGTCCCGGCAGGACATCACCCGATCCGTCCGCCCGATCGCCGCCACCGAGATCACCGTGCGGTTCACAGCGTCCGTCACTTCGGTGTGTCCGCCGACCACATCGATATGCAGCCCCTTCGCCTCGCGGTATATCTCCTCCATGCGTGCGGAAAGGCCTTCCATCGTCTCTGTCGAGGGAAGCAGTATGGTGACGAGGATGGCCACCGGCTCCCCGCCCGAGGCCGCGATGTCATTGGCCGAGATATGCACGGCGAGCGCCCCGGCGCCCTGCTCGGCCGCCGTGATCGGGTCGGTCGAAAGCACGCAATAATCCCCTTCCAGATCCAGCACCGCGCAGTCGATGCCGACGCCCGCACCAACCTTCACCTCTCTGCGGGAGATATGCAGCTTGTCCAGCACCAATTGGCGCAGCTGCTCGTTTGTGAGTTTCCCAATCTTCATATTGCTTCCTCCCCCGCGGTCCCGCTAGACAGCAGTGCATAGAATTCCTCCTCGGTGCATACCGCGACGCCCAGCGCTCGCGCCTTTTCCAGCTTAGAACCAGCCTTCTCACCTGCAATCAGCAGATCGGTGCTTTTGCCCACTGCGGATTGCAGCGTGCCACCCTGTGCCTCAATCTCTGCCCCAGCTTCGGCACGCGTCATCCTCGAAAGCGACCCGGTGAGCACGACCTTCTTGCCAGAAAAGACGCCCCCCGCCTTTTGGAAGGGCTGCGGGTCGACGCCCGCGGCAAACAAGCGTTCCAGCGTCTGCTCCACCTGTGGTGAGGCAAAAAAATCCAGCACAGACTGCGCCATCACCTCGCCCACCTCGTCGATCGCGACGAGCGCCGCCTGATCCGCCTGTCGCAGCGCTGCAAAAGTGCCGAACGCCGCCGCCAGATCCTTCGCCGTCTTCTTTCCGATGGTGTTGATGCCCAAGGCATAGATGAAGTTCGAAAGCTCCGGGCGCTTGCTCTTTTGGATACCCAAGAGCAAGTTCTGCACCTTCTTTTCCTTAAAGCCTGGCAGGGTAAACAGCGCCTCCTCGTCTAACTCATACAGTGCGGCGATGTCCGAGATATGCAGGTGCGTATAGAGAAGCTCCGCCGTCTTGTCCGACAGATTCTCGATGTTCATCGCCTCACGCGAGGCATAATGTGCCAGCCGCGCCACCAATTGTGGACGACAGGACAGGCTGTTCGGGCAATACAGGTTCGGCCCGATCATCTCTAACGCCGCCCCGCAATATGGGCAGACCGTGGGGGTGTCCGCATAAACCGCCTCCTCGCCCGGCACCGCACCTAAGATCTCGGGGATGACATCGTTGCTGCGGCGGATAAACACGCGGCTCCCCACTGCCACACGCTTGCGGCGGATGTCCTCGATGTTGTTGAGCGTCGCCCGGCGCACCGTCGCGCCGCCGATCTCCACCTCATCCACCTCGGCCGTGGGCGTCAGGCGGCCCGTCCGCCCCACTTCCCAGACAATCTGCCGGATCGTCGTCGTCATCTCCTCCGCCGCGAATTTGTACGCGATCGCCCACCGCGGGAACCGTTCGGTATAGCCCATCTGTTCGCGCAGGGCGAAGTCGTCCAGCTTGATGACCATGCCGTCGATCAAAAAGTCCAGCGAATCGCGCGCCGCCTCCGCCTCGGCGATACCCGCAAGTACGCCGTCCAGCGAATCGTACAGGCGTTCAAAATCGCTGACCTTGAAAAAGTTTTCCTCCAAAAAGGCAATCATTTCTGTATGCGTGGCAAACGACCTGCCTTCGATGTATCCCACATTGTAAAAATAGGCATCCAGCTTGCGTTCCGCCGTCACGCGCGTGTCCAGGTTGCGCAGCGCCCCGGCACAGGCGTTGCGGGCGTTTTTCAACGGTTCCTTGGCCGTCTTGTTATATTCCGCCAGGTCGGAGAGGTGCATGATCGCCTCGCCCTGCACCTCCATCCGCCCGCGAAAGGGGATGTGCAACGGGATGGACTTGATTGTCCGCGCCTGTTCCAAAATCTCCTCCCCCGTCACGCCGTCGCCGCGCGTCGCCGCCATAACGAGCTTCCCGTTCTCATAAGTCAGGTTAATCGTCAAGCCGTCGAATTTGTATTCCAGCGTATAGAGCAGCGCCTGATCGGTGAATTTTTGGATGCGCTGTTCAAACGCGCGCAGCTCCTCCACCGTCTTTGCCTTGTTCAGACTGTACAGCGGAGCCAGGTGCGTGTGCTTTTGAAAGCCGTCCAGCACCTTGCCTCCCACGCGGATGGTCGGGGAATCGTCGAGCACGACCCCCGTTTCCCGCTCCATCGCGAGCAGGCGGTCGAACAGGATGTCGTATTCCGCGTCGCTCACAGTTGGGGCATCCAACACATAGTATTGATAGGCATAGGTGTTGAGCTGTCGGACCAACTCCTTCATCTGCTGCATTGTCGCCATCGTCTTGTTTCCTCTGCGTTTCTCAATCCAAAATTTTCAAGGGTGCAAAGCTCAAAAACAGCTTTTTCTCCCCCCCGGGGAAGGCGATGCGCGCCACACGCTGATCTCCCTGCCCATCAATCGCGAGAACCTGCCCCACGCCGAATTTGGTGTGCTCCACCCGGCCGCCCACGCGGAAGGCATCCGGCGAGGCCGTCGCCTTGGGTGTGAATTCCGCCTTCGCCTGAAAGAAATTGATGCGCGGCTTAGGTGGCGGCGCGGCAGCTGGTTTTGCCGCCGGCTTGCCCGGCGAAAGGTTGTCGAGCGCCTCCGGCGGGATATCGCGCAAGAAGCGCGACGGCATGTTGTAATTCGTCCCGCCGGAATACATGGTGCGCACCGCGCTGCCCGTGAGGTACAGCGTCTGCTTGGCTCGCGTCATGCCGACATAGCACAAGCGGCGCTCCTCGTCCAGCTTGCCTTCCTCTACGGACCGGCGCGAGGGGAAGAGGTTTTCCTCCATTCCCGCCATGAACACCGTCTCAAACTCCAGTCCCTTCGACCCGTGCAGCGTCATCAGCGTCACGCTGCCCTCTTCCTCCACCGTGTCCATATCCGAAATGAGCGATAGGCTGGCCAAAAATTCCTCCAGGCTCGGCTCCTCCGCCTGCGCCTCATAGCTGCG
>CAOKKG010000075.1 GCA_948468985.1 uncultured Eubacteriales bacterium
AATTTTCTTCATGGGAGTCAGGCGAGAAAATAAACTGAGACTGCGGTGTCTATATTGGATTGTCATGGTGGCAATACTGGTCTGCGTGGCGCGGCTGGTGCAGCTGATGGTATTCCAGGCGGATAAAATTCAAAACAAGGTCGAACGGCAGTGGACGCGGGAGGTATCCGTCGCGCCGCTGCGCGGATCGATTTTGGATCGGAACGGAGAAATACTCGCGGCGACGACAACGACGCAGAGTATTTTGTTGTACCCGAAAGAAATTAAGGACGCGGGCGAAGTGGCCGACCTGCTGGCGCCGATCCTGGAAATGGATCGCCAAAAGATCTATGAGGTCGCAAGCGATACGAGCAAGGTGGAAGCCTGGCTCAAGCGGCATATCACGGAGGATCAGGTCACGCAGATTCGCGCGCTCAACTTGAAGGGCGTCGGATTCTTTTCAGACACCAAACGGGTATACCCGTATGGGAGCTTCCTCTCGCAGGTGCTGGGGTATACCAGCTCGGACGGCGCTGGACAGGAAGGGTTGGAGCGCGCCTATAACAAGTATCTGGCCGGATATCCGGGCACGATGTTGACGCAGGTCGATGCGAACGGCCGGACGGTCGAGGGGAGTGAGCAGACCTATATCGACGCGCTGGATGGGTACAATGTTGTGCTCACAATCGATGCGGTCATTCAGAGTTTTGCAGAAAATGCCGCGCGGGAGGCGTTGGAGGTCAATCAGGCCAAGAGCGTGTGCGCGATCGTCATGGACCCCAAGAACGCGAACATTTTGGCCATGGTCAATTATCCAGAGGCGGACCTCAACCAACTGGACCGTTCGGATCTGAGCGCGCTTGCAGACATTTCCCGCAATACGGCGGTGACGGATGCGTTTGAACCTGGATCGATCTTCAAGATCATCACGATGGCAGCGGCGATTGACAGCGGGAGTGCCTCGCTGTCCTCGACCTATCACTGCGGGGGGTATAAGCTGGTCAGCGGAGAAAAGATCAAATGTTGGCGATCGTATAACCCGCACGGGACGCAGACGCTGACGCAGGCAGCGGAGAATTCCTGCAACCCGGCGTTTATGGAGATGGCACTCTCCATGGGCACGGAAAAGTTCTATGAATACATCCACAAATTTGGCTTTGGCAGCACGACGGGCATCGATTATTCCTCGGACGGCGCGGGCATCCTCCGCGCGGCGAAGTATGTAAAGGATGTCGATCTCGCTCGTATCGGCTTTGGGCAGAGCATCGCCGTGACGCCTTTGCAGATGATTACGGCGGCGTCTGCGGCGGTGAACGGCGGCGTGCGGTATACGCCGCGCCTCGTTTCGCACACCGAGGACAGCGAGGGAAATACGGTGCAGAGTTTTGAAGCGGGGGAAGGCGTACGCGTCATCTCGGAAGAAAGCTCCGCGGCGATCCGACAGATTCTGCAAAGCGTGGTGGATAACGGCAGCGGCAAGAACGCCAAAATCGCCGGGTATTCCGTCGGCGGCAAGACAGGTACGGCGCAGATGTACGAAAACGGCGCGATTGTGCAGGGCAAAAACATTTCCTCTTTCATCGGCTTTGCGCCGGTGGAGGATCCGCAATATATCGTGCTCTTCATCGTGCGGGAACCGGGCGTGCCGGTGACTTTCGGGAGCGTCGTCGCCGCGCCTTATGCGAAGGACATCTTGGAAAAGTGCCTGAAATACGGCGGGGTGCAGCCGACGCAAGATGTCTCGGGCCTGGTGGCGGTGCCGGACATTGCGGGCATGACCGCGGAGGAGGCCAGGGAGGCGCTGCAGGCCGTAGGGCTGAAGCTCAATATGATCGGCAGCGGTAAGGTCGTGGCGCAGTCGCCGGCCAAGGGAGTGAAGGCGGCCAAAGGAACGACCGTGGACGCCTATAGCGAGGATGCATCCTCCATCGAAAATCGAGTCGAGGTGCCCAATGTTCATGGCCTGAGCGCGTACGAGGCGCTTATAAAACTGCGCGATGCGGGGTTGGAAATGCGCACCGAGGGCGCGGATACCGGCAAGGTCACTTCGCAATCGCCCACTGCGGGGAACAAGGTAGAGAGCGGCGAAGTCGTCACCGTACAGTGCAACGGATAGGAGAAACACATATGAAATTAAACAAATTGCTTGCAGGGATTCCCTGTGAAGTCATTGGGAACGCAGATCTGGACATCACGGGCGTGGCCTATGATTCCCGGGAAGTGCAATCGGGCAACCTGTTCTTCTGCATCGAAGGCTATCAATCTGACGGGCATGCCTATGCGCCGAAGGCAGTACAGGCCGGGGCGGTGTGCCTCGTCGTCCGGCACAAGCTGGACTTGGCTGTGACGCAGGTGGTTGCGGAGGATAGCCGCAAGGCGATGTCGCTCATTGCGGCGGCATTTTATGGGCGTCCGGCGGAAAAGCTGCGCATGATCGGCGTGACGGGCACGAGCGGCAAGACCTCGACGACCTATATGATTAAGAGCATGCTGGAGGCGACCGGTGCAAAGGTTGGGCTCATCGGCACGGTGCATACGGTGATCGGCGACAAGGTGCGCCCCTCGGACCGCACGACGCCGGAATCGCCGGACCTGCAAAAACTGCTGGCAGAGATGGTGGACGCGGGACTGGACACGGCGGTGATGGAGGTTTCCTCGCACTCGCTATATCTGGATCGCGTGTACGGCATCCCCTTTGCGGGCGGCGTATTCACCAACCTTTCGCAGGATCACCTGGATTTCCACGGGGACTTTGAGCACTACTTCCTTGCAAAGTCTATCCTGTTCCGGCATTGTGCCAAGGCGGCCGTCAATGTGGACGATGCATATGGACGGCGCATGCGGGATTATGTGGCGGGCGAGCTTTGCACCTATGGATGCTCCCCAGAGGCGCAGGTGCGCGCGGAGGACATCCGCCTGCATACCGATGGCAGCGAGTTCACCTTGCGGATGGGTGAAAAATCCTGGCCGGTCGCGCTGCATATGCCGGGGAAATTCATGATCTATAATGCGCTGGCCGCGTTTGCGGTCTGCACCATGCTCGGGGAAGAGGCAGAGGCGCTGCTCCGTGGGCTTGGAAAGGTGCACTACATCCCTGGACGGGTGGAGAACCTCGACACGCGCGGCCGGGATTTCAGTATTGTGTTGGATTATTGCCATAAGCCAGAGCCGCTGGAAAGCGTCCTCAAGATGATCCAGGGTTACGCAAAGGGACGGGTGGTCTGTATTTTTGGCTGCGGCGGCAATCGGGATGCCGCGAAACGGCCGCTCATGGGGCGCATCGCGGAAGAACACGCGGATTTCTGTATTGTCACCTCGGATAATCCCCGTTTTGAGGATCCATATGCTATAATAGAAGAGATCGAGGCAGGCATGAAGAAGGACAACCATATCGTGGTAGAGGATCGCCGTGCGGCGATTCGTTATGCGATTGAGCATGCGCAGCCGGGCGATGTGATCCTCTTGGCTGGAAAGGGCCACGAGGATTATCAGGAGATCCGTGGCGTGCATTACCCGTTTGACGAAAAAGTGGTTGTCCGGGAAATTTTCGACGAGCTGGATAAATAAATCACAGAGGAAAGCTGCAAGATAAGCGTGCCGTAAGCCTCGTGGGGCGGTGCGCTTATTTTTGCGGAACGAGGGAATGAAATGCAGACATTGATTTTGGCGATACTTTTGTCATTCGCGGCTTCTTTGGGGCTGGGGCATGTGGCAATCCCGCTGCTGCACCGGTTGAAATTCGGGCAGCCGATTCGGGAAGATGGCCCGCAGAGCCACCTGAAAAAGAGCGGCACACCGACCATGGGCGGCGTGTTCATGGCGGCGGCCATGTTGGTCGCGGGGCTCGTGTTTTCGGGGCAGTGCGGCACGCACCTGTGGGCGGCCATGCTGGGTAGCCTGGCGTTTTCCATCATCGGGTTGATCGACGACCTGAAAAAGGTGTTGGAACACAATTCCAAGGGCTTGCGTGCGTGGCAGAAGATCGTGCTGCAGTTGTTCTTCGGCACACTGGTCGCGGTCTATGCCTATGGGAATCCGGAGATTG
>CAOKKG010000076.1 GCA_948468985.1 uncultured Eubacteriales bacterium
CGGACTCGTCCTGCAAGAGGCCATACCCCCGGGCGCAGAGCGAAAGTGGGTTTTGCGCTTCCAGGCGGGCCGCACAGAGCTGCAAGCTGTGTCTGGCCGCTGCAAGGCGTGTTTGCATGGCAGCGCGCAGGGAAGCTTCTGCCGACGAAAGTGCCTGCAGAGAGCTTTCCAAGCGGCGAAAAAGAACATCCTGCAGCCGGGCCTTCGCGTCCAAGAGTATTTCCGCCGCCGCATTCAGGCGGATCGCCAAGGCGGATTCCAGTCGGTTTTCCGCCTGTACCAGGTCGAAGAGCAGCGTCTGTTGATCGGGAACAGCGAGCTCGGCCGCGGCCGAAGGAGTGGGAGCGCGGAGGTCGGCGACAAAATCGGCGATAGTGAAGTCGGTCTCGTGCCCGATGCCGGTGATGACTGGCGTATGTAAGGCATAAATCGCCCGGGCGACCGATTCATCGTTGAAGACATATAGATCCTCGATCGAGCCACCGCCGCGCGCCAGCAGAATGACATCGGGCCGCATGGCGTCCGCCATAGCGAGCGCGCGCACAATGTCGGAAGCGGCTTCGGCTCCCTGCACCATGGTGGGGCAGAGCTGCACCCGCGCCAGCGGATAGCGGCGGTGCAGGACATTGCGTATGTCCTGCAAAGCCGCGCCGGTAGGGGAGGTGACAAGACATATCTTTTCCGGGAATTTGGGGATAGGGCGTTTATGCGCCGCATCGAACAGCCCCTCCGCCTCCAGGCGGCGCTTCAGCTGCTCATATTGCAGAGAGATCTCCCCGGCGCCGGCCTGCAGCATTCGCTGCACATAGATTTGCACGCCGCCGTTGCGCTCATACAGCGCGACATCTCCGATGAGCAGGACGCGCATGCCGTTGGCGGGGATGAATTTCAGCGAGGTGCGGTATCCGCGGAAGAGGACGGCGCGAATCGCCGCCGAAGCATCCTTGAGCGTAAAATAGATATGCCCCGAGGTATGTAGCGTCAGGTTGGAGATTTCTCCTTCGACACAGATGCTCTGCAGCGCATCGTCCCGGGCGAGTTTTTCTTTCAGGTATTGATTGAGTTGCCCGACCGTGACCGGCCGCATGGCGGAGGAAAATTGCATGGCGACGCCTCCTTGTGCACTTAGTGTAGCGGTTTTGAGCGCTCTTGTCAAACACGGCAAAAAGATTTGACAGGTCGAAAAACTTATGCTATGATACCAATACAATTTATGCAAATTCCTTGGATTGGACGAGGGAGTAGTTTGCGCACGCGGGCTTCGCGGGCGTGTCAAATCAACAACACATCTGCTTTGGCAGAATGGTTTGCCTTAATGAACGAGACTCATGCACGAATGTTTTGTGTATGAGTTTTTTTATCGCAATTTTTAGGAGGGTGTCAATGAAACACTATTTGGAACCGGTGGATGCGGTCTGCCGGGAAACGGAAAGCTCCGCCGATGGCCTGTCGCAGGAGCAGGTGCAGCAGCGCCTTGCACGCGATGGGAAAAACAAGCTCGCGGAACCGAAGAAGGAATCGCTCATAAAGCGGTTTTTCAGCCAAATGATGGATCCGATGATCCTCATTTTGCTGGCGTCCGCGCTTGTGTCGGGGATCACGGCGGCCTATGCCAACGAATCCTTTGCGGATGTGTTCATCATCCTGTTCGTCGTGGTGGTGAACGCGCTGTTGGGCGTTGTGCAGGAAAGCAAGGCCGAAAAGGCGATCGAAGCTCTAAAGGAGATGGCAGGAGCAACCTCAAAGGTGCTGCGCGGCCACACGGTGCATCACATCCCGTCGGAGGACATTGTCGTGGGCGATGTCCTGATCCTAGAGGCAGGCGACGCCGTGCCGGCGGATGCTCGTATTTTAGAAAGTATGAGCCTGAAGATCGAGGAAGCGGCACTTACGGGCGAGTCTGTGCCGTCGGAAAAGATCAGCGAACAGATCGCGCTGCCCGACGAACAGAAGGACATTCCGCTTGGTGACCGTCACAATATGGCGTATATGGGTAGCACTGTCGTCTATGGCCGTGGCAAGGCGATTGTGACGGCGACGGGCATGCATACTGAGATGGGCAAGATTGCGACGGCGCTCACCACGGCACAGAAGGAACAGACGCCGCTGCAAATCAAGCTGAGCCAGTTAAGCAAGGTGCTGACCTATCTAGTGCTCGGCATCTGCGCGTTCATCTTTGTGTTCGGCTTGATTCAGACGGGCGAATTCACGACGGCGGGAATCCTGAATTCCTTCATGATCGCGGTCAGCCTGGCGGTGGCGGCAATCCCGGAGGGGCTGGTCGCAGTCGTGACGATCGTCCTGTCCATTGGCGTCACCAAGATGTCCAAGCGCAGCGCGGTTATCCGCAAATTGACCGCTGTGGAAACGCTGGGCTGCACGCAGGTGATTTGCTCGGACAAGACGGGCACGCTGACGCAGAACAAGATGACGGTCGTGCAGTGCGCGGCGGCGGACGAAACGCTGCTGGCACAGGCGATGGCGCTGTGCAGTGACGCGGCGCCGGATGAAACGGGCAAAGCCGTTGGGGAACCGACCGAATGCGCGCTCGTCGACTATGCGGCAAAGTGTGGCCTGCCCAAAGGAGAACTCGAGGAAGCCTACCCGCGCGTCGGGGAAGCACCGTTCGATTCGATGCGCAAACGGATGTCCACGCTGCATGAACACGCGGGCAAGGTGGTGCAGTACACCAAAGGCGCACCGGACGAAGTGCTCCGTCTGTGCGATACTTACTTGACGGAGGGCGGCGAAGTACTGCCGCTCACGGAGGAGGCGCGCGCAAAGATCCTTGGCGAGATGACCGAGATGGCCGACCAGGCGCTTCGCGTGCTGGGTGCGGCGCAGCGGGAATATGAAACACTGCCAGCCAATCTTTCAAGTGAAGCGCTGGAGCAGGGGATGACCTTCCTCGGGTTGGCGGGCATGATTGACCCCGTTCGCCCGGAGGTCAAACCGGCAATCGAGGAATGCAAGCGCGCGGGGATCCGTGTGGTCATGATTACCGGTGACCACAAGAATACAGCGGTCGCGATTGCCAAGGAGCTGGGTATCATTGAAAATAAGGATCAGGTCATTACCGGTCTGGAACTCAGTGAGCTCAGTGATAAGGAATTTGCCGAAAAGGTGCGTCAGTATTCGGTCTATGCGCGCGTGCAGCCGGAACATAAGGTGCGCATTGTCAACGCCTGGAAGGCGCTGGGCGCGGTGACAGCCATGACAGGCGACGGCGTCAACGATGCGGCGTCCATCAAGAGCGCCGACATCGGCATCGGCATGGGCATCACGGGTACGGATGTCACTAAGAATGTCGCTGACATGGTGCTTGCGGACGATAACTTTGCGACCATCGTTTCCGCGGTCGAAGAGGGGCGCAAGATTTATGACAACATCAAAAAGTGTATCCAGTTCCTGCTGGCGTCTAACCTGAGCGAGGTGTTGAGCATCTTCTTCGCAACACTGTTGGGCTTCACCATTCTGGAACCGGTACACATCCTCTGGATTAACCTGGTGACGGACTGCTTCCCGGCGCTGGCACTGGGGATGGAGGCGAGCGAGCGGGATATTATGCTCAAAGCGCCACGCCCCTCGAAGAACGGCATATTCTCCGGCGGCGTGGGGCTGGATATCGGCTATCAGGGTGCGCTGATTACGATCCTGACGCTGGCAGCCTACTTCATCGGCCACTTTATGGAGGCGGGCGTGTGGGAAATCACGAACAGTGCCGATGGCATGACCATGGCGTTCATTACGATGTCCATGGCGGAGATATTCCATGCCTTCAACCTGCGTTCGCAGCGCGGCTCCATCTTTGCGATGCACAGCCACAACTGGTACCTGTATGGCGCGATGGCGCTTTCCTTCCTGCTGACGCTGACGGTCATCTATACGCCGGCGCTCGCAGAGCTGTTCGCATTCGAGCATATCTCCCTCGTGGAATACCTGGTGGCGCTTGGCCTGGCGATCCTGATCATCCCGATGGTGGAGCTTGTCAAAGCGATACAGCGCAAGGCGGCGCATC
>CAOKKG010000077.1 GCA_948468985.1 uncultured Eubacteriales bacterium
CAATCGTGCCGACATTGACATGCGGCTTCGTTCTGCTAAATACTTGCTTTGCCATGTTTGCCTCCTAAAAAAATCTGGCTCCGCAGAAAATTCTGCGGATATAATTGCATGCCGGCGGCTGCTTTGCACTGGCAAATACCATTGCCGCATACCAGGTGGAGCGAGTGATGGGAATCGAACCCACGTTACCAGCTTGGGAAGCTGGAGCTCTACCATTAAACTACACTCGCATGGCCAAGCATGCAATACTAATTTTATAGTTTCCCTGCCTTTTTGTCAATAGATTCTATAAAAAATCCAACCAAAAATGCTTTTTCTTTCGAGGCGCGGCAGCTCAGCCCTGCGCGCCGCCCTCTGTCCCTGCGGCGCCTCCGGCCGTGGCGCCTTCCGTTGTTCCTTCGCCTTCCGCACCGCCTGTACTGTCCGTGGGTGTGTCCGTCGTGTCCGCAGGCGCCTGTGCCTCCGGCCCCACGACCTGTTCGCCGGGCAGCGGGTCATAGGTCACTTCCTCGATATACAGGCGTTCACCGATCTGCTCGCCCGTTTCTGCGTTCTTGCGCACCTTCCAGATGTCGACCTTGACCAGGTTCTTGCGTGGCTTGATCCAGGCGCTATAGCCCGCTTCCTGCGATTCGTCCACCTGCACGACGGCCGCCTTGGTCGGTTCGCTGTCCACAAATTTGTTCGCCGTGATCTCGACGGTATAGCCGAGCGGCGCGCCATAGACCTCCACGGTGATCATCTTTTCCTTGCTGCCATCCACCTGTACAAGGATGTAAATCGGCTTGTCATAGGGGTTTTTAAACACCAGATCGGCATTTTCCGCCGCGCAGAGGCGCGCGTCCAGCCCCGGCGCGATGTAGTCCGGCGCCCAAGCATGGTGTGTGCGGGCATCCACCTGCACTTCGGCCTGCAGCAGCGCAGCATACAGCGTCGAAGCTACCTGCGAAGCGCCGCCGCCGACCTCTTCCGTCCAATTGTCACTTCCGATGACCTCCGCCGTCTGCCAACCTTCCTCTTCCGTCATATCGCCCAGCACGGACAGCATCGAAACGCTCTCCCCCGGCGCGACCTGCAATCCGGACAGCAGCCCGCCCGCCTTCCAGGCGTTTGCAAGCTGCGCCGCACTCGTCTGCGACAGGCTGGTCGTATACGCGCCAATCTTTTGGCAGTCGGTCATCACCGAATCCGCGTCCGAGGAACCCGGCTGCGTTTCCTCCCACTTGGCCACGATCGTCCGGCTCGTCGCGTCCTGTTCCACCGCGTCCACGATCGCGTCGATGAGGTTGCGGATGTCCACCGCACGCCCCACGACGGCGTCCGCCGCATAAATCTTGCTCTGTACCTGATAGGTCGCCGCCGTCTTGGACACATCCACGATGGTCTGTGCGTCCTGTACCGTGCTGTTGAAGGTCGTGCTCATCTCCTTGATCGTGCTTTCAAGCACGCTCTTATCCAGCAGCACATCCAGTTCGAAATCGACGCCGTTTTTGCGTGCCGCGTGCTTTGCCCGGAGGTCGGAAAGCAGACTGCCGTCCCGACCGTAGAGCATCGCCTGCTCCATCACGGCTTCGTAGTCAATGAGCGTGCCGAGCTGTGAGCCGCTCAGGCGGTATACGATCTCTCCCACGCGGAAGCGGACGATCGTGCGCTTTAGAAGCTTGCGTGCCCGCGCGAGCACCTCTTCCTTGGCCTCGGCCATGGTCTTCCCCGAGACATCCACGCCGCCGATGCGGACGCCCTCCACAAAGGTGCCCGTTTCCAGGAGCGCCTCCCGCTTGGCATGGCTCATCCCCCAGTTGACGATAAATATAAAGAAAAAAAGAAGCGTCAGCGCGAGCACCGCGCCCAGGCTGATCTGTACCCATTTCGTATGCAGGATCCGCTGTATTCCCTTCATGCCATCCTTCCTCCGGCGCCGCGCCGTTTTCCAAAAAGCCTTTGCGGCCGCGAGAAATCCCGTGCCGCTTCTGTGGGTATTGTACTGGGTTTTGAAAAAAAAGGCAAGTCCGGCTTGCGAAGAGGCGGGGCTTTCCGATATAATTTAAGTATTCCTCATAAATTTCTCACAAAAATTTCAAGAAAGGAATTTGGATATGCGTATTTGGGTCACGCTGCACAAAGGCCACAAAATCGTCGCCCGCGCGGACGCCAGCAGCAGGAAAGCGGATCCCGCGCTCGCGCTCATGGATTGCCTGGAACAGGTCTATAAATACCTGGACCTGGCCGAGCCCGTCTGGGTCAGCAAGCACGCGCGCGAGCTTTCCCAATTCGGGCGCACGAAGTTTTTGCCCTCGGATTTCCTGGAACCGGTCAAATTTGATTGGATGGAGGTCGAATATATCACGGAAAATCCGTGACGCGCGTTTAATTTGCACATTTATGAGCAAACTACGCTCCGAAAGGAGTTGATTGTTTGAATATTACTGCGCTGATTCTTGTGATTATCGGAGCGCTCAACTGGCTGCTCGTGGGGCTTTTCCAGTTTGATGTCGTCGCGGCCATCTTCGGCGGGCAAGCCGCCCTCGTAAGCCGCATCATCTATACGCTGGTCGGCCTAGCAGGGCTTTGGAGCCTTTCCTTTTTCGGGAAGCTGTCCGAGCATTCCGAGGACTAAGTAAAAAGAGTGCAGCGCGTTCTGCACTCTTTTTCATTTTATCTGGAGGTATTCTCATGCAGCAAGCAACACAAAGCGAACTCTTTGCGCAGCTGGAAGAACAGCTGTCCAAAAAGGGATGTTTCCTCGTGGTCGGGGACCAATCCTCCCCGAACTTCATGACCATCGGCTGGGCCACCGCCGGGCGGATGTGGGGCAAGCCCGTCATGATGGTCGCCGTGCGTCTGTCCCGGTATTCGCACGACAAATTGAACGAGCTCAAGGAATTCACCGTCTGCATTCCGCGCGACGGCGAATGCGCCAAGGAATTGGCCTTTGCCGGCGTGAAGTCCGGGCGGGATTTTGACAAGGCAGAGGAACTCGGAGTTTCCTATCTGCCCGCGGAAAAAGTGCGCGTGCCCCTGCTCGACCGCTGTGCCGCGGCGTATGAATGCCGCGTAATCTATGAGACCGAGATGCATGAGGCGCACCTCGACCCTGAAATTGTTCGGCGCTGCTACCGCGAGGGTGATTACCACACGCTGTATTTCGGCGAGATCCTCGCCTGCCACACCTTTTAACAGGTTAGGGTGCCTATGGTTTCCACGGAATCTTTCCCTCTCCGGCCGCTGGACGCGCAGGGTGAAGCGCTGCTTTCCGCCGCCCGGGCCGCCATTGGCCGCGGGTATGACGCGGCTGCCTTTCGGCATACCGTGGGCGCCGCCGTCTTGTGCCAGAGCGGCAAGGTCTATGTCGGCGTCAATGTGTACACATTGCACGGCGCCTGTGCCGAACAGGTGGCGATCGGCGCGGCTGCCGCAGCCGGAGAGACCGAATTTTTGCGCATTGTGGCCGTGCGCGGCGCGCGGGGCGAGGAGATCCTGCCGCCCTGCGGCAACTGCCGGCAGATGCTTTCGGAATATGCCCCGGATTGCGAAGTGATCCTCCCGGGCGGAAAGGTGCCTGCCTGGACGCTTTTGCCGTGCGCCTATATTCGACCCAAATGATGGGAGCCTTCCCTGCAAGCCACGCGGCATCCATGGCACGATGCTCCTCTCGGCGTGAGGGATATTTATTGGCCTCGATTGGCCTCGTGATCGATACATCGGGACACAAGGATGTCAATCCTATTATCATCTACTATATTATAAAGAAAAACCTCTGCGAGAAATTTCCGCAGAGGTTTTTTCATTTGCTGATCGGATTCCGGGCAAGATGCCTCCCGTGGGCAAAACGGTTCCGGTTTGTCGGCGACGCGCGGCATAAAATGCACGCGGAATACGGATAGCATTCGCCGTCCACATGGATTTATTCAACGGTTGCCGCCGCAGGAGAAGTACACGGGATGCGAGATATGG
>CAOKKG010000078.1 GCA_948468985.1 uncultured Eubacteriales bacterium
GCTTTCAAGCAGCTGTTCATGCGTTCCGATGCCCGCTATGTGCCCGTCCTCCAGCACGAGGATCTGATCCGCATGCTGGATCGAGGCGGTGCGCTGCGAGACGATAAATACGGTCGGGCAGCTTTCCATTTCCCGGATCGCCTTGCGCAGCGCCGCGTCCGTCGCATAGTCGAGCGCCGACGCGCTGTCATCCAGGATGAGAATTTCCGGCTTACGCACCAGCGCCCGCGCAATGGTCAATCGCTGCCGCTGTCCGCCGGAAAGGTTGGTTGCCCCCTGCGTGATCTGCTCGTCCAACTGCTTTTCCTTTTGCAGGACAAATTCCTCTGCCTGCGCGGTGCGCAGGGCTTGTAGGATCTGCTTGTCCGTCGCATCTTCCTTGCCCCAGCGGATATTTTCACGGATTGTGCCCGAGAAGAGCACCGCCTTTTGCAGGACGACGCCGATCTTTGCGCGCAGCGCTTCCTTGTCATAGTCGCGCACATCGACCCCATCCACCATCACCCGGCCCGCCGTTACATCGTAAAACCGCGGAATCAGGTTCACAAGGGAGCTCTTACCGGAGCCAGTGCCCCCGATGATGCCGATGACCTGTCCCTTCTTCGCGCGGAAATTGATGTCCTGCAAAGACGCATCGCCAGCGTTCGGATAGGTGAGTGAGACATGCTCGAAGCTCACGGCATCGTCGTTTTCCGGATACAATGCCCGCACTTCTGTGGCGTCTTGCATGCCGGGCTCAATGGCCAGGATCCCCGCGACACGGTTCGCGCAGGCGAGCGACTTGGTCATATTGATGATCAGGTTCGCGAGCTTGATGAGTTCAACCAGAATCTGCGACATGTAGTTGACAAGCGCAACCAATTCACCCTGCGTGATAATCCCGTCATTCACCTGGATCGCGCCGATCCAGATGAGCACCAGCGTCGCCAGGTTGATGATCGCATAGGTGAGCGGGTTCATGAGCGCCGAGATCTTGCCCACAAACAATTGCAGGCGTGTCAATTCCCGGTGTTCCGCATGGAAGCGCTCAATCTCTTCCTCTTCCTGATTGAAGGCGCGGATCACGCGGGCGCCGGCCAGGTTTTCGCGTGTAATGCCCAGCGTCCGATCCAGTTTAGCCTGTACCTTTTTATATAATGGCATGGTGAGCAGCATGACGCCGAACACCACAACCGAAAGCAACGGAATCGTCACCACAAAGACGAGCGCCGCCCGCACATTGATGGTGAACGCCATAACCATCGCCCCAAAGACGATGAACGGCGACCGCAAGAACAGGCGCAGCGTGAGGTTCAATCCCGACTGGATTTGATTGATGTCGCTCGTCAGGCGCGTGATGAGCGTCGAGGTTCCCACGCGGTCGATCTCCGCAAACGAAAAGCTTTGAATATGCTCAAACAGCGCCTGCTTCAACTTCGAGGAAAAACCGACCGCCGCCTTGGCGGAGAAATACTGCGCCGCCAGCGTGCAGGCGAATCCGATGACGCCGCATCCGATCATGACCAGCCCCATCCGGAGAATATAGCCCTTGTCGCCGTTCGGAATGCCACGGTCGATGATCGCCGCCATGATGAGCGGGATCAGGAGTTCGAAGGTCGCTTCCAGTAATTTGAAAAACGGTCCGGCAATGCTTTCCTTGATATAGCCCTTAAAAAATTTGCCTAGTTTCTTCATGCTGCCTCCTGCAGTTGACGAAAATTCTCTATTATAGTATCATATCTTTTGCTATATGAAAAATATCTAAAAAATATAGAATCTATATGATTTCTATATATTACACAGAGAACAATCATGAATCTCAAACAGCTTCGCTATTTCACCGCCGTCGTCGAGATGGGCAGCATTTCGGGTGCCGCCCGCACATTGCACATCTCGCAACCGCCGCTCAGCGCGCAGCTCCACCAATTGGAGGAGGAACTTGGCTGTCCATTATTTGAGCGCGGCCCCCGCAGGATTAAGCTCACTCAGCCGGGTCGCCTCTTCTATGAGCGTGCCCGCACCATCCTTTCCCTATGCGATGCGGCCGAACGGGAGGTACAGGACGCAATCGAGGGTGTGCAGGGAACGCTGCGCCTCGGGGCGGTCTCTTCGGTCAGCAGCACCGCCCTCATCCCCTGGCTCACCGATTTTCTCAAGACCTATCCCCGCGCACACCTAGAACTTTTTGAGGGGAACACCTATGAGATCCTGGAACAGCTGCGCGCCGGATTCATCGAAATCGCAATCGTCCGCACGCCCTTTGTGGAAAGCGGCCTATGCTGCCTGCCCCTGCAAAAGGAATCGCTCTTTGCAGTGGGGAATGCCCGTTTCTTTGCCCCTGCGCCACCTGCGCGGATCCCGCTGTCCGAATTATGTACGCGCCCACTTTTGCTCTATCGCCGCTGGGAACAGGTCTTACAGGAACGCCTGCGCGCACAGCATCAGCATATGTCCGTCCTCTGCAAATGCGACGACGCCCGCACGGTGCTGTATCTGGCCGATCAGGGGTTGGGCGTCGGAATCGTCCCCCAATCCGCGCTGTCGCTGTGCAAGAACCCGGAAACCGTCTCCTGTGAGATCGACGAGCCAAGCCTCTTCTCGGACATCGTGCTGGCGTATGGTGAGGCGGCCTATCTTTCGCCCATTTCGCAGATCTTCATTGATTACCTTCCAAAACGGGCTGCGCTGCACTGAGGATTCCCGTCTTACTACTGCTCGGCGGCCAGTTCCCGCCAATCCTTGCATATATCCACCCAATCCACGGGCTTGGCATAGCGTTCCAATTCCGGGATCGTGAGCGCGATGGCGCTGTTGGCTGAACCGCAAGCGGGATATACGGTGGAAAACCGCCGCAGGGACGCATCCAGATAGACCGGGATTCCCGGCTTTCTGCCAAACGGGCATATACCGCCCGGGGCATGTCCCACCGCCTGTTCCGTCTGATCAAAGGGGAGCATCGCCGCCTTCGCCCCAAACCGCGCCTTATACTTTTTGTTGTCCACCCGGGCGTCCCCCGCCATGACGATGAGCAATACCTGCTCCTTTGCGTGAAAGGCCAGCGTCTTTGCGATATGCGCAGGTTCGCAGCAAAGCGCCTTCGCCGCTAACTCTACCGTCGCGCTGGATGCGGGCAGTTCCAGAATACGCCCCTCGGCGCCCCAGCGCCTCAGAGCCTCCCTTGCTTGTTCAATTGCCATGGTTTCCTTCCTTTTCTTTTGAAAATTTTTCCTATCGTATAGCGCAAGCATGCTACCGCGTCAAAAATTGTACGTAAAAACGAGTCTGCCCAGGGGGGCAGACCCGTTTTTTCTGATCCTCGAAACACCGTGGGGTTATGCCTGCGGCGCGTCGGTTTGTGTGCTTTCCGCTGCCGGTACGGGGGCTTCGGCCGGGTTGGCCGCCGCGTCCGCCGCGAGCTTTCCGCCGCCACCACCGGAGA
>CAOKKG010000079.1 GCA_948468985.1 uncultured Eubacteriales bacterium
AAGTATTATGAACGCATCGGCGACCACGCCGTAAATATCGCGGAATGGGTGGAATATGCCATTACCGGCGTTCATAGGAGCGGGGAAGAATGATCTATTATGTCGAGGACGACCGGAATATCCGGGAGCTTGTCGTGTATGCACTGTGTTCGAGCGGCCTAGCGGCCGAGGGCTTTGCCGAGGCGGGGGAGTTCTGGGAGGCGCTGCGGCAGGAAAAGCCGGAACTCGTGCTGCTGGACATCATGCTGCCCGGGCAGGACGGCGTGTCCATCCTAAAAGAGCTTCGTGAAAATGCGGCGACGGCTGACCTGCCTGTGCTGATGCTCACGGCCAAGGGCAGCGTATACGACAAGGTGGTGGGGCTGGACAGCGGCGCGGACGACTATCTTGCCAAGCCGTTTGAGATGGTGGAGCTCATCTCGCGCGTCAAGGCGCTGCTGCGTCGAAGCCAGGGCAAGCAGAGCACGATGCTGCGTATCGGCAGCATCACGATCGACGATGCCCGCCACATCGTCCTCGTGGATGGGAAAAGCGTCACGCTGACGCTCAAGGAATATGATCTGCTCCTCTTTCTGGCGCAGAACTGCGGGTTTGCCTTTTCGCGGGAGCAGCTTCTAAGCCGGATTTGGGGCTATGATTACGGCGGCGGGACACGCACGGTCGATGTCCATATCCAGACGCTGCGGCAAAAGCTCGGCGCCGCGGGCGGGCAGATCGAGACGGTGCGCGGCGTGGGGTACCGCATGCGGGATGGAGTATGAAAAAACGGATTTTTAAGCGGATGATAGTGATGTGCGCGCTGGTACTGGTGTTTTCCATGGCGGCCGTCGCGATGTTTACCTATCATTATTTTGAACAGCGGTCGCTTTCCATGCTGAAAAGCGACGCAGTCTATATCGCCCGGGCGGTAGAGGCCGAGGGCACGGCCTATTTCGACGGATTTTCGGCGGAAAACCGCATCACCTGGATCGCAGAGGACGGGAGCGTGCTCTATGAAAGTGACGGCGAGGCGGCCTCGATGGAAAACCACGCCGACCGCCCGGAGGTGCAGCAGGCTCGCCGGGAAGGCGAGGGAAGCGCCATTCGCCAGTCCAGCACGCTTTCGAGCAAGACGCTGTACTACGCCCTGCTGCTGGAGGACGGCAGCGTACTGCGCGTCTCTTGTCGACAGGCGAGCATCTACCGCCTGTTCTTCGACATGTATGAGCTGCTGTTCATCATCGCCGTGTGCGTGCTGCTGTTTGGGGTAGTATTCTCCTACAAGACGGCGGAGCGTATCGTCGAGCCAATCAACGCGATCGACCTGGAGCACCCCGAACAGAGCGAGGCGTATGACGAGCTGTCGCCGCTTCTGTACCGCATGATTACGCAGAAGCACAACATCGCGGCACAGATGCAGCAATTGCGCACCCGGCAGGAGGAGATGGACGCGATCCTCGCCAACATGCGGGAGGGATTCCTACTGCTGGATAAGGACCGCAAGATGCTGGCCGTCAACCGCAGCGCGGCAGAGCTGTTCGGCGGCAAGGTGAATCAGCTGCTTGGCAAAGACCTCGTGCACCTAAGCCGCGAGGAGGCACTGCTTTCCGCGGCGGAGGCGGCGCTGTGCAGTGAGGCAGCCTCGCGGCAGTTCACCCGCAATGGCCGCAGTTATGAGGTCATGGCGGCGCCGGTCTTTTTAAGCGGCACACAGGGCGGTGCGACGGTGTTCGTGCTGGATGTGACGGAAAAGGCGCAGGCCGAGCAGCTTCGGCGGCAGTTTTCCGCCAATGTGTCGCACGAGCTCAAGACGCCGCTTACCTCCATTGCGGGCTATGCCGAAATCATCGAAAATGGTATGGCGCGGCCGGAGGACATCCCGGGCTTTGCCGGGCGCATCCATGAGGAGGCCAAACGCCTTGTGCAGCTGGTCGAGGATATTTTGAAGCTGTCCCGCCTGGACGAGGGCAACATTTCGCTCGTCTGGGAAAAGGTCGATCTCTATGCGCTGGCTGGGCAGGTGGAGGATCGCCTGGGCGAGGCCGCGGCAAAGAAGGAGGTCACGCTCCGGCGGGAAGGCGAAGCGGCAGAGATCTGGGGCGTGCGCGCAGTGCTCGAGGAGATGATGTATAACCTCTGCGAGAACGCGGTGAAGTACAATGTCCCGGGCGGCAGCGTGTGTATCACGGTGCGGCCGGAGGGACAGCGCGTAGAGGTCAGCGTGCGTGACACGGGCATCGGCATCCCGAAGGAGGCACAGGAAAAGGTGTTTGAGCGCTTCTATCGGGTGGATCCGAGCCATTCCCGCCAGACGGGAGGCACGGGGCTCGGGCTGTCCATCGTCAAGCACGGCGCGAGCTTCCACCACGCAAGCCTGGAGCTTCAAAGCGAAGCGGGCAAGGGGACGGAGATCCGCCTGCGCTTCCCCGTGGGGGAGGAACCCAAACAGAAAAACTGTCTTTCGTAAGAAAGAAGCCGGGAATGCCCGGCTTCTTTGTTTTTGTGGCGTTTTTGGGGGGGATGCTATATACTGAGAGTAAAAGAGTTGGAAAGGAAGTGAAAATCATGAAAAAATGCATCATTCTGCTGTTCGCGCTGTGCTTTGTGTTGGTGGGATGCGTGCCTGGGAAAGATCCGGAGCCTTCCAGCAGCGTGACGCCTGCGCCGTCGTCCTCTGTAGCGTCCTCTGCGGTGTCTTCTGCGGTGTCCGAAGGTTGGACGATCTTGGCGAGCTGGGAGCATACCGATTGGCAGCAGACAGAGGGCCTCATCTTTGCATGGGATCTGGATGGGGATGGAAAGATAGAGGAAATTCGTTTTACAGCGGTCAATGACTTCACCACGCGCTGCACAGTCGGTGAGGAGGAGCTTATACTGGATTTGGCATGGCTGGACAGCGCCGTGCTTTTGGATGCAAAACGCGCGGATAACGCCAAGGATTTGCTGTTAAGCGGCTGGACGGATGAGGCGAACTGGCCCGTTTTGCACTATCGCTGTCTAAACGGCAAGTTGGAAAAAGTGGAGGAAGAACTCTTTAGCTCGCTCTCTTGTCGGGATGGGAAGTTGTTTTTGAGCTGGTATGTCGATGCACTCGGCACATGGGGCGTCTCCTGCCCATATACATTGGACGCAGAAGGCAAACTCGCCCGGGCAAGTGAGGTACTCACGGTCGAGCTCGGGGACGGTGAAATCTATCCCGGGCAGCAATTGAAGCTGCAACGCGACCTACCTGCCACAGTAGACGGGAAGGCAGTAACTGTTCCGACAGGTAGTCGTCTGTATCCGGTGCGCTTTGCAGAAGATCTGTATTGGGTGGAATTGCAGCTTATGAACGAGGATAGCATCGTGCTTGTCGA
>CAOKKG010000080.1 GCA_948468985.1 uncultured Eubacteriales bacterium
CCCGAACGCATGGATTTCAAAGGCATTGTCGAACCGCTGCGCGGCCTGTTTAAGGACGAGGTCCGTGTGCTCGGCCACCGCCTCGGCCTGCCGGATGCGCTCGTCGGGCGGCAGCCCTTCCCCGGCCCCGGCCTGGCCATCCGCGTCATCGGCGACATCACTCGCGAAAAGCTGGACATCCTGCGCGATGCCGATGCGATCTTCCGCGAGGAGCTCGAAGCCGCGCATTATGGCGCGCACCAATACTTCGCCGTGCTCACCAATGTCCGCTCGGTCGGCGTGATGGGCGACGGCCGCACCTACGACTACACCGTCGCGCTGCGCGCCATCCACACAAGCGACTTCATGACCTGCACCTTCGCCGAGGTCCCCTACGAGATCCTAGGCCGCGTTTCCTCCCGCATCGTCAATGAGGTCCCGCATGTCAACCGCGTGGTCTATGACATCACAGGCAAGCCCCCGGCAACCGTGGAATGGGAGTAAGCCTTCCCTCCCCGCTTTGAATGACCCATCTACAGGACACGCCCGCCGGGCAACCCTTGGCGGCGCATGTCCTGCTTTTTTATATGGACATATGTGCCAAAAAGTTTTAGATTTCCTTGCCTAAATTTTCCAAAACCCTTGCGCTCGTCCCCTGCTTCTGCTATACTGTACTGATTTTTATCACAAGATGAAAATGGGGGGCTTGGGGAGAAAGGAGTTTCTATGTTCAAATATGTGGAAGACAAAAACTATTTAGGCCGTGTTCGCTATCTATGTGGAGAAATCATGCAGGATTTTTGCCACCTGCTCAAGGAGAATTACAATATCGGTGCCAATTTCTATCTTGTCGGCAGTGGTGCGCGAAATCTCATTACCCAAAATGCTTCCCAACCGATTGATTTAGACTACAATTTGCAAATCGTGCGCTGCACCTCCTCTCTTACGACGAAAAAGTTCCGTTTCAAAACCGGGAATCCCACAGAATTTTCCATGGATGTCTGCATCACTTTTTCCGATGACACCGGCGTTTATCGGTTGAAACACGAAAAAACAGGGAACGCTCTTTATGATAAGTATTATTGGAACATGACCCCAAACTCCGAAAAACTCCGGGAAAAGGCAGCCTATATCAAAGACTGTGGGGAATGGTCTCTCGTTCGAACACAATATCTGACACGCAAGAACCAATATCTGCATCCTGCCTATCTCATCTTTGGCAAGCACCCCTCCTTTTTCTGCTATATCGAGGCCGTCAACGCCGTATATCCTGCCTTGCAAAACAGGTGAGCTTCGCTGTCTGCGTCCCCTTCTATTCCACCTCCCGATTGCCAAGCCGCCCCTTCCTATGCTACAATATAGGAAAATACCTATGACCCTTTTAGGAGGTTTTCCATGAACAATATGCGCCCTGAAACGATGGCTCGCATCGAAACGCCCGCACAGGCGGAAGCGTTCATTGCCGAGCAAGTCGCCGCTGTCCGTGCGCAGGTCGGTGACAAAAAGGTGCTGCTCGCCCTCTCCGGCGGTGTGGACAGCTCGGTCGTCGCTGCGCTGCTCATCCGCGCCATCGGTAAGCAGCTCGTCTGTGTACATGTCAACCACGGCCTGATGCGCAAAGGCGAAAGCGAACAGGTGATCGAGGTCTTTAAGAACCAGCTCGACGCCAACCTCGTCTATGTCGATGCGACCGACCGCTTCCTCGACCTGCTCGCCGGCGTCTCCGACCCGGAAACCAAGCGCAAGATCATCGGCGGCGAATTCATCAAGGTATTCGATGAGGAAGCCAAAAAGCTCGAGGGCATCTCCTTCCTCGCCCAGGGCACGATCTATCCCGACATCCTGGAAAGCAAGGGCGTCAAGGCGCATCACAATGTCGGCGGCCTGCCCGAAGACATGCAGTTCGCGCTCGTTGAACCGCTCCGCCTGCTCTATAAGGACGAGGTGCGCGTCGTCGGCAAGGCGCTCGGCCTGCCCACCTCCATGGTCGAACGGCAGCCCTTCCCCGGCCCCGGCCTCGGCGTGCGCTGCCTGGGCGCAATCACGCGCGACCGCCTGCACGCCCTGCGCGAAGCGGATGCCATCCTGCGCGAGGAATTCGCAAACGCGGGCCTGGCTGGCAAGGTTTGGCAGTATTTCATCTCCGTTCCCGACTTCAAGAGTGTCGGCGTCAAGGACGGCAAGCGCTATGAGGGCTGGCCGGCCATCCTCCGCGCCGTCAACACGAAGGACGCTATGACCGCCACAATCGAGGAGATTCCCTATCCCCTCCTGCACAAGATCACGGCACGCATCACGACCGAAGTCCCCGGCATCAACCGCGTGGTCTATGACCTCACGCCGAAGCCCGTGGGCACGATTGAGTGGGAGTAATCCCCAAAAGGCCAAAAAGCCTTGAAAATGCTGGAGTTTTGCGTTACGGAATTGCCCCGTGACAACAAAATGACAACATTTTAGATTATCCAAGAATAAAGAGCTATCTGATTTCTGTTAGAGAAGTCAGATAGCTCTTTTTGTTTTGTCTGAATTTAATCGTTCTTCAGCCTGTCTTTGAAAGCCTCCACCAGCGCATCGCTGAGCTGCTGGGACGGCACTTTCACATAGCCGGAGGTTTCGTCATATTTCGGGTAGTTATAACGCCACTTGTCGTAGTCCTCCCGGTTGATTTTGCCATTGCGGAGCTTTTCTGCCTGCTGTGCCCACGCTGTGAGTATTTCGGAAAGCTCAGCGGCGTCCTTCCCCTTCCGGGGATCAACACGCAGGGAAACGCCGTTCTCGCCGGTTTCCACTGTCAGACCGTAGCGATCTTCCAAAGTGAACAGTGTGTGCATCAGGCCAAGATAGCTGTCAATGTCCGGCACGGACAGTGCCAGCGGTGATACGCCCAGCGCACTGGCAAGGCTCTCCGTCAGCTCCGCCTTGGGCGTTCTGCTGCCGGACTCATACTGCGCCATACGGATGTCGGCGGTCTTTTCCGGGAAGCCGACCACCTGCCCCAAGTATTTTTGCGTCATTCCCCGCAGATTACGGAAAAACCGAATTCTCTCACCGATTGCCATAGCGATTACGCTCCTCGTTTTGATACTGTACAATCAGTATAGCATATGGATTTAAGTTGTGTCAAGATAGCAAAAGCAAAAAAGTTAAATATTTTCCCGCAAGCCTCTTGACAATAGCAAATTCGTTTAGTATAATGATTAAGCAAATAGCGTTAAGTTGTTTGCAGACAACAGAATATCCGTCGTGCGTCACGGTAATGGCGTACCCGCTCGGGCAAATCGGAATGCGGCCAGAAAGTTCTCCGACAC
>CAOKKG010000081.1 GCA_948468985.1 uncultured Eubacteriales bacterium
CCGATGTGTGCCAACCGCTTTTTAAGCCCGTTCACCTGCATCGCGAAAATGCTTTCGCAGCGCTTTTTCCGATCCGCACCGTCCTCCGGGACGAATGGGCGCATTTCCACCCGCCGTGTCAGGGCCGTCTCGGCAAGCGGCATCGAGAATGCGACACGCAGATATTCCTCTGCCGGCACCGCCGGATAGGTGTTCATGCGCCGCCGCTCGCTCATCAATCGCTGCACATCAATCTCGGAATAGAGGATCCCGTTTTGGAAGAGCGCGCTCTCCGCCAGGATCGCGCCGTTTTCGCCGATCAGGTTGTGCCCGGAAAACACGAGGTCGGTCGTCGATTCGCCTTCCCCCGCGTCGGCATAGAGGTACCCGCAGACCAGCTTAGCCGACTGCGCCTCCACCAGCATGCGGCGGTAGTCGCTCTTGCCGATTGTCTCGTCGCTCGCCGAAAGGTTGGCCAGGATCGTCGCCCCGGCCGCCGCATGTCGTATCGATGGCGATTGCGGCACCCAGAGATCCTCACAGATTTCTGCTGCGACCACGAATTCCGGAAGTTCCCGGCAGCAGAACAGCAGATTCTGCCCAAACGGCACTTCCTGCCCGGCAAGAGTGATCCATTCTATCCCATCGCCCGCCGGCGAAAAGTGCCGGAGTTCATAAAACTCGCTGTAGTTCGGGATGTTGCGCTTAGACACAACGCCCAGTAATTCTCCCCGGCAAAAGACGGCCGCGCAGTTATACAGCCTGCTCTCCCGGCGCAGCGGCAGCCCCACCAAGCAGAGGATGTCCTTATCCGCCGTCTGTTTCATTACGCTTTGCAGGGCTTCCTCCGCCGCACGCAGCAGCAGATCCTGCAAAAAGAGGTCCCCGCAGGTATACCCTGTAAGGCAAAGTTCCGGGAACACAAGTACTTTGGCTCCCTGCGCCTGTGCCGCCTCGATGGCGCGAACGATCTGTTCGCCGTTGAATTTGCAATCCGCAAGTCGGATCTCAGGCGTTGCCGCCGCAACCTTTATAAAACCGTCTTTCACGATCCTACGCTCCTTTTTGAGATAACATATCGTGTTTATGATACTATGCTTCAGCGATTTTGACAACTTCCCGCCTCATTTTTTGCAACGGGAGAAAAAAATCCCCCCAGTGTCTGCATTGTGCAAACGCCGAGGGGATTCTTCTATTTTATTTTCCGTTCAGTTGCGGTATGGCTTAATACATGCCGCCCATGCCCGGTGCGCCGGCCGCCGGCGCCGGTTCTTCCTTCGTGGGGATGTCCGTCACGATGCTCTCGGTCGTGAGCAGCATCGCCGCCACCGAGGCCGCATTCTGCAGTGCGGAACGCGTCACCTTGGTCGGATCGAGGATACCCGCCTCGATCATGTCGACATACACTTCGTTCTTAGCGTCATAGCCATAGGAAGCCGAGGGGTTCTTGCGGATGTTTTCCACAATGATGCTGCCCTCTACGCCCGCGTTGGCCGCGATCTGACGGATCGGCTCCTCCAGCGCGCGCAGTACGATCTTGACACCCGTCTTTTCGTCGGCGTCGTCGATGGTATCCAACAGTGCCTTGACCTTGCCCTCGGTCTTAAGCATCGCCGTGCCGCCGCCCGGGACGATGCCTTCCTCGACAGCCGCTCTCGTCGCCGCGAGCGCGTCCTCAATGCGCAGCTTCATTTCCTTCATTTCGGTCTCCGTCGCTGCACCGACCTGAATCACCGCCACGCCGCCGGACAGCTTCGCCAGGCGCTCCTGCAGTTTTTCCTTGTCATAGTCCGAGGTCGTTTCCTCGATCTGCGCCTTGATGGAGCTAACTCTCGCCTTGATGGCAGCCGGATCACCCTTGCCTTCGACGATGATGGTGTTTTCCTTATCGACCTTCACCTGACGCGCACGGCCAAGCATATCGATGGTTGCCGACTTGAGTTCCAAGCCGACTTCTTCGGAAATCACCGTACCGCCGGTCAGCGTCGCAATGTCTTCCAGCATTGCCTTTCTGCGATCGCCAAAACCCGGTGCCTTGACCGCCACGCAGTTGAACACGCCGCGCAGCTTGTTGACGACCAGCGTCGCCAGTGCTTCGCCTTCGATGTCTTCTGCGATGATGAGCAACTTCTTGCCCATCTGTACGATCTGTTCCAGAACCGGCAGGATCTCCTGAATGTTCGAGATCTTCTTGTCCGTGATGAGAATCATCGGGTCGTCCAGGACGGCTTCCATCTTGTCCGTGTCCGTCGCCATGTATGCCGACGCATACCCGCGGTCAAACTGCATACCTTCGACGACGACCAGTTCGGTCTTCATCGTCTTGGATTCCTCGACCGTGATGACGCCCTCGTTGCCGACCTTTTCCATCGCCTGCGCAATCAGGTGGCCGACTTCCTCATTGCTCGCGGAAATGGCCGCAACCTGCGCGATCGCCGCCGTGCCCTCGATCGGTTTGGACATTTCCTTGAGGCCTTCGACCGCTGCCACCGTCGCCTTGTTGATGCCGTTGCGGATCACCATCGGGTTCGCGCCGGCCGCCACATTCTTGAGGCCCTCACGGATAATCGCCTGTGCCATCAGCGTTGCGGTCGTCGTGCCGTCGCCCGCGACATCGTTGGTTTTGGTCGCGACTTCACGCACCAGCTGCGCACCCATATTTTCAAATGGATCTTCCAGCTCGATCTCCTTCGCGATGGTCACGCCGTCGTTGGTGATGAGCGGGGAACCGAATTTCTTGTCCAGCACAACATTTCTACCCTTCGGTCCCAGCGTGATCTTTACCGTATTTGCAAGCTGATTGACGCCGCTTTCAAGCGCGCGTCTTGCGTCTTCCCCAAATTTCAACTGCTTTGCCATATCTCGTCCCTCCGTACTCTTCGTTTATTCTACAATGGCGAGAATATCTGCCTGCCGCACGATGATGACTTCCTCGCCGTCCATCTTAACCTTCGTACCCGCATATTCGGAATAGATGACCTTATCGCCTTCCTTGACCAGCATGCTGACGTCCTTGCCGTCCACCATGCCGCCAGGTCCGACCGCGACGACTTCCGCCACCTGCGGCTTTTCCTTCGCGCTGCCGGGAAGGACGATGCCACTCTTGGTCGTCTCTACCGCTTCTA
>CAOKKG010000082.1 GCA_948468985.1 uncultured Eubacteriales bacterium
GACGCGAGATCGGGGCCGGCGTTTTCCTTGACCAGTTCGGCAAATTTCTGCCGATCGCTCACCATTTCCTGCAAATTCATACGGCCAACGATCTCACGCATGTTGCCTTCCAGCACCTCTCTGGCCACCCGGGCGATATAGTCCGTCGGCTGATTCAAGAAGTTCTGCGCTGCCAGTTGCAATTTGTCCGCCTCATTGCTGATCTTCACATTGACTGCCGCGTCGACATTGATGTTGATATAGTCGGCTGTCGGCACCGCCGTTGAGGTCTTGATGTCGACCGGCATCAGGCGAAGGTTTAATTTATCCAGCCGCTCCAAGAATGGCACCTTGACGCTTGCCCGCCCGATGACGACGCGGGAATGCTTGCGCAGGCCGGAAATGATGTATGCCTGATCCGGCGGCGCTTTGACATAACCCATGCAGAGGATGACGAGGACGACGATGCCGCCCAGCACGGCACCAATGGTTCCGATTTCCATATTCTTTCTCCTTTTTTATTCCTTTTTGTTTCCTAAAACGTTCAACTGTTGTTTGCCGCGGAATTTCTTGACCTCCTTTTGAAGATATTGTGATAGGTATAAAAAAGACTTTTACCGCGGACACCTTCCACAATAAAAGTCTTGCTGCCTCATTCGATACGAGCAGTCGGAAAACTGCCGAGTTGACGATTTCGAATTCATCTTTCGATGTCAGCTACTCCCTTTGCATATTATTATACAAAATCCCTTCAAAAAGTCAAGATGTTTTTCACACTGGGGCAGATGTCCTACTTCGCTTACGGGTACCGGATGGTACTTCGCGGCGATACCCGGGCAGATACATCGAAAGAGGGATACACCAACTGCCGTGGCAAGCAGCAAACAGCGTCTTCCGGCGCAGCCAAGCCTTGACAAGTCCTTTTAAGAATAGGAAAATGGGTTTATCGGATGGGACGCGGGCCGGATATGGATGCCTCCTAACAAGGTTGCAAGGCCCTGCCTGTGGTTTCCATTCCTGCTGTCGAGGTTTTTTTATGAAAGGAAGCATACAAACCATTTCCATCGCGGACATGCCGCTCATCGTCTATGCGCCGCCCGTCCCCGGGCCGGTGCCTTTGTGCATTTACCTTTCCAGCGAATGGGAGGATTTCCTGGGGACAGAGCAACTCATCCGGCAGATTATGCAGACTTTGGAAGGAGAGGTGCGCCGCGGGGAGTTGCCGCCGTTCCTGCTCGCCTCCGCTGTGGTCTCGCACTGGGACGATGCCTATTCCCCCTGGCCCGCGGATTGCCTGCCGGGCAGACACTTTTCTGGCGGCGCCGAGGCGTATTTTAGCCACTTGCAGGCACAGGTTCACCCGTTTTTGCAGCGGCAATACGGCTGCGGCGGCCGGTCGGAGACCCTCTTTCTCGGCTATTCGCTGGCGGGTGTTTCCACGCTCACGACCTACCTCACTCCCCCTTCCGCGTTCTTTGGGCGCTGCGCCAGCATTTCCGGGTCGCTTTGGTATCCGGGGTGGCTCGCGTATCTGCGTCACACCGCGGCGGCGGGCTCTTTTCCCCAGCCGGGGCGGGTATATCTTTCCCTCGGAAAGGGAGAGATTCGCACCCGTAATCCCCTGTTTTTGTCCAACAAGGCTTGCTATGAGGAAACGGCTCGCCTGCTCGGCTCCATGTTCGGTGAGGAAAATGTACTGTTCGAATGGACGAACGGCAAGCACGACTATGGCGTGCCGGACCGGCATATCCGCGCCATCCGCTTTTTGCTCCAACCGTCCGCCGGGGATTGACAAATCCTTCCGCATCTCCTATACTATGTTCGAAAACGACAAACATACAAAACATGTCTTCAGGGCAGGGTGAAATTCCCGATTGGCGGTATAGTCCGCGAGCAGCGACCCTTGGGTCGCGCCGATTTGGTGTAATTCCAAAACCAACAGTTACAGTCTGGATGAAAGAAGATGCCATATAGGCGGCCGGTTTGGCGCGCCCTCGCACAACACCCGAAGGACAGTTTCTGTGTTCGGGTGTTTTCTATTTTCCAAAAAAGAGGTGTTTTGTATGAATAGCAAGACCAAAAAACTCACTATGCTCGCCATGCTCTGTGCGCTCGCCTATGCGGCGGTCGCTCTGCTGCGCATCCCCGTCGTTCTGTTTTTGAAATACGAACCAAAGGATGTCGTACTCACCATCGGCGGGTTTTTGTTCGGCCCGCTGGCTTCCTTCTGCATGTCGGCGCTCGTTTCCCTGGTCGAGATGCTGACGCTGAGCGACACCGGCCTCATCGGCTTTGCCATGAACCTGCTCGCGAGCTGCAGTTTTGCCTGTACCGCCGCCTGGATCTATAAAAAGCATCATACGCTTAAGGGCGCCGTCCTCGGGCTGTGCAGCGGGACGGTCGCTATGACCGCCCTCATGATCCTGTGGAACTACCTGATTACGCCAATCTACATGGGATACCCCCGGGAAGCCGTCGCCGCGCTGCTGCTGCCCGCCTTTTTGCCGTTCAACCTGCTGAAGGGTGGACTCAATACCGCACTTACGCTACTTATCTATAAGCCGGTTGTCCGCGCCCTGCGCCGGGCGAACCTCATCGAGCCGCAGAAGGAGGCGGCTCCGCAGATCGCGCGCAGCCGCAAGATCGGCTTGACGCTCGTCTCTCTGCTCCTGCTGCTCACCTGCGTCTTCTTTGTGCTCGTGCTGAAGGGCATCCTTTGAGGCACCAGAGAATCTTCACAACAAAAAACGGAAGCGATCTGCTTCCGTTTTTTGTTTGCCATTTTTTATTCCAGTTCGAACGCGCCGGTATAGAGCTGGTAATACTTGCCCTTTTCCGCGATGAGCTTTTCGTGGCTGCCGCGCTCAATGATGCGCCCCTGTTCCAACACCATAATGACATCCGAATTCTTGACGGTGGACAACCGGTGCGCGATGACGAACACCGTCCGCCCATGCATGAGCGAATCCATGCCGCGCTGCACCAGCGCCTCCGTGCGCGTGTCGATGGAGCTGGTCGCCTCGTCCAAGATCATCACCGGCGGGTCAGCCACCGCCGCGCGCGCGATG
>CAOKKG010000083.1 GCA_948468985.1 uncultured Eubacteriales bacterium
ATCTGCAGCTGGAGGCGTTCGTGCACGGCGCGATGTGTGTCGCCTATTCGGGGCGGTGTTTGCTCTCGGCCGTGCTCACAGGGCGGAGCGGCAACAAGGGCGCCTGTGCGCAGCCCTGCCGGTGGCGCTTTGCGCTCAACGAGGCGCAATACCCCGGCGAGTATTTCCCAATCTTCGAGGACGGGCGGGAAACCTTCCTGCTCAATTCCAAGGATCTCATGATGATTGAGCATATCCCGGAATTGGTCGAGGCGGGCGTCGCCTCGTTTAAGATCGAGGGGCGGATGAAGTCGCAATACTATGTGGCGGCGGTCGTGCATGCCTATCGGCGGGCGCTGGACGCCTACCTGGCCGACCCGGCGGGCTATGTACTGGATCCGCAGCTGGTGCGCGACCTCAAGGACTGCGCGACGCGCGGCTTTACGACGGGGTTCTATTTCGACCGTGCGGAGGGGGCGTCGGATATCTACCGCCTGCCGCAGGAGCGGAACTATGTCTTTTGCGGCGTCGTCCGGAAGGCGCCGGATGCGCAGGGGCGGATCCTGGTGGAGCAGCGCAACAAGTTCCAATTGGGCGACAGCTTGGGGGTACTCTCGCCGCATGCGGAAGGGCTGGAATTTTTGGTGGAACAGATCTGGGACGCTGAAGGCGAAGCACGGGAAAGTGCGCCGCACCCGCAGGAGCTGGTGTATGTCGCTTGCCCCTTTGCTTTACAGCCGGGTGACCTGCTGCGCATTCAGCAAAAAACGCAAAAGTGAGAAAATTCCCGGTGATCGGGGCATAGGAATAGACCAACGAGAAAGGAAAGTTGGTCTATTTTTATGTTTTTTGGGGAATGGATTCGGAGCCTGTTCTTTTTTGCCGGATACCTCTGCGGCGGGGGTGGGAGCTTTAAAAAGCCGCTTTCGCCCAAGGAGGAAAAGCGCTATGTCGCCGCCTGGATGGGAGGCGACGAGCACGCCAAGGAAGTCCTGGTCGAGCATAACATGCGTCTAGTCGCGCACATCGCCAAGAAATACGCATCCTCTGGCGTGGAGATGGAAGACCTGATCTCGATCGGCACGATCGGGCTCATCAAGGGCATTCATACCTTCCGCCCGGAAAAGAGCAGCCAGTTGGTCGTGTATACGGCGCGGTGCATCGAAAACGAGATCCGCATGTATCTGCGGGCAGACCGCAAAAATGTGCCCGCCTATTCGCTCGGCGACACGATTGGGGAGGATAAGGACGGCAACCCCGTGCTGCTCATGGATATGCTGCGCGCGGCAGGCAGCGAAGTGGGTGACACGGTAGAGCTGCGCATGCAGACCGAGCAGGTGCGCCGCGCAATGGGAGAGGTGCTGGACGCGCGGGAAAAGCGGGTAATCGTGGCGAGATATGGGCTGGGCGGCGACCAGCCGGTACCGCAGCGGCTGCTGGCGCGAGAACTTGGGGTCTCGCGGTCGTATGTCTCGCGAATCGAGAAGCGGGCGCTGCAAAAATTGCGTGCGGCGATGCAAGAAAGCGGCTTCCAAAACGCGCCGGAGGTATGATATACTAAAGAAAAAAACGAAAGGCAGATGCTTTTATGGATACTTCGATTCGCGCGCAGATGCTTGCGGCTTATAAAGAGAATTTTTGCGACTTGCTCCGAGAAACGGGACGGGAGCATATCGAGGAACTAATCCGCTGGCTGGAGGAAGAGACCGATTTTTTTACAGCTCCGGCCAGCGCAAAAACGCATGGCGCGTATGAGGGCGGGTTGCTCATCCACAGCCTGTCGGTGTACAAGATTCTGCTCAACTTTTCCAAGAATATCCCGAATGTGAAAAAGGACTCCATCATCCTCTCGGCGCTGCTGCACGACCTGTGCAAGGTGAATTTCTATGTCAAGGGTGTGCGCAATGTCAAGATCCCGGGCGAGCGCCGCTGGGAGGAGGTGGAGGTGTATAACATCGAGGACACCCTCCCCCTGGGGCATGGGGAAAAGTCGGTGTATATGGCGATGAAATATATTCCGCTCACCGATGAGGAGGCGATGGCAATCCGTTGGCATATGGGCGGATATGACGATGCGGCGCGCTCCTATGTCGGCGGGATGGCGCAGGCCGCGGCTTACCGGAAATACCCGCTGGCAGCGGCGCTCGCGATGGCGGACATGTACGATACCTACATCATCGACGCCAATAAACAGGACGCCAAGGCATGAGAAAAGCCGCCCCCGGGGGCGGCTTTCTTTTTCTTATATGCCGGTATAGGAATGGTCGATCTGAATGACAGCATACAGGCTGTTGTCAAAGCAGTGGATGAGTTCCTGTATGGTGCGGCGGACCTCGCCGTCCGAACGGATGTATTGATAGGGGACGACGATATCAAAGATGACATTCGTGTGCGTAGGCCCGGCGACCACGCGGAAGTCGTGCAACGAGAGCCGTTCGTCATAGGCGTGCAGGATGGCCTCCACCTTGTCCTTCAGCTGCATGGTAAATAAGTCGTCCGTCGCAACCGGATCCATGTGGATGCTGGCGACGCAGCCCAGCTTGCCAGCCAGTTCGCGTTCGGCGTTGTCAATGGAGTCGTGCAGCGCTAGGATGTCCCCGTTTGCGGGCACCTCGGCGTGGGCGGACACGAACATGCGCCCGGGGCCATAGTCATGCACGATGAGATCGTGTACACCCAATATCCCCTTGTGCCGGAGGAGGGTCTGTTCGATCTCGCTCACGAGCTCCGGGGCGGGCGGCTGCCCGAGCAGGGGGCTTATCGTGTCTTTGGCGGCGTGATATCCGGTGAATAGGATGCAGGCGGCGACGAGCAATCCCGCCCAGCCGTCGATGTGCAGGCCGGTAAAGTGGGCGATCAGCGTGCCCAGCAGCACCGCGCCGGTGGACAGGCAATCGCTCAGGCTGTCCGCCGCGGCGGCGGAAATGGTGGCGGATTGGATCTCCTTGCCGATCCGGCGGTTATAGGCTGCCATATAGCACTTGACACCGATGGACAGGA
>CAOKKG010000084.1 GCA_948468985.1 uncultured Eubacteriales bacterium
ATCGACTGACCTTTCTTTTTTACCCAACAATATCTTTAATTAAGGGAAACGGGATGATCGCCGCCTTGAGTGCCGTGTACTTCTTTTCGGGGATCGGCAGGCGCGAACCATCCGGCATGCGCAGGTAAAACCGAGCGATTTCCTGCACATGGTGCGGATTGAACAGAAAGCTCTTGTGGCAGCGCATCAAAAACCCATTGCTCATTTGCTCGATCTGCCGGAGGCTCGGCAATGCCTCATAGGTGCCGTCCATCGTGTGGATGAGCGAATGCGTCTCGAAGGTCTCGATATAGAGGATCTCCTCCCAACTGAGACAGAGCGTGGATTTGTGCGCTCCCTTGATGACGAGGCGCGGTGCGCGCTGCTGCCCGGCCAGGATTTGCGTTTGATACCGGTCGGAATAATTGAGCGGGTAGATCCCGTCGCGCATGTCGTAGATGATTGCGTTGGAAATGTGGCACACGCGGATGTACATCTGCCCGCCCACCTGCACCCAGGTGAGTTGGATGCGCTGCTTGACCTGATTGGCCGTACCATCCGGCCAGAAGGTGTCCACCCGAAAGAGGAGGATCACCTCCACTGCGCGCGGGCTGCCCGTCTCCACCGGCAGGATCACGAGGTCGTGCAGCTCGAAATGCAGTGTGTTCTGCTCGGCGCGGAACGCCGCCTCCAGGCGGGCCTTGCCTTGGATGACCTGGTTTTCCGCCGGGCCGATCCAGAGGATTTCGGGATGCATCGCATCGAGAAACGGCTGAATGTCGTTTTCATAGTATTTGGTTAAAATTTCCGAAGAGCGTTCTATAAGGCTGAGATTCGACATAAAAAAACCCTCCGAACCGGCGTTTTATTTAAAAAAACAAGTGATATGTTTAATTCTATTGTATGTTGTTGGAAAAAGCAATATACTAAAATTAGCGAATTCTAGGAGAAAATGTCGAAAACAGAAAAAATTGCCGAATGCGTCGGAATCGAGCGGCAAAATTGTCGCCAGCGCTGCATTTTCTTATGTATAAAATCCGAAAAGGGAGCGAGTTCGAATATGGCACGCAAACAGATGTTCGAGGGCGGAACCAAGCAGAGGATCCTGCAGGTCGGGACGCAGGTCTTTTTGGAAAACGGATATGACGCGACGGGCATCCGCACGATCATGCGCCGCGTCGGGGCGGATGTCGGCGCATTCTATTACTACTATCCATCTAAGCAGGCGCTGTTTTTGGAGGTGTTGGAGGCGGTATTCGCGCCGTATGAAGAGGAAGCCGCAGTGCTGATGCGTGGGGCGGCGGCCGATCCGCTGGGCACGCTGCTGCACCTGTTTGAATATATGCGCATCTCAGTGCAGAAGTTCCGCGCGCAATACGCGGGCAGGCTGCACATGTCGGCGCGCTGGGCGATGCGCGAACGCGTGCTGGCGCACCTCTGCCCCTATGTTGCGCAAATTTTGCATATTCTTGTCGAACAGGGCGCACGGCCGCGCATGCCGATCGACCGTTGCGCGGAAAGCCTCAGCTATGGCATGGGCAGCCTGCTGCTCGACGCGTCATCCAGCCTCTCGCAGGAGGAGGTCGCCGACCTCATGCAGGTCATGCAGGTCATGCTCGCGCTGGGGGTGGAGCCCGCCGCGGGCGGGGCGAGCGAAGCCTGACCCATCGGGAGAGGGCGCAGCAGGGCAAAGCCCGCTTGCAGCGGACACGGACAACCGCACTTTTCGAACAACCGGTTTGTTCATAATTTTTTCCCTTTCTAAGCGAAGAGCCATCCGTACGGATGGCTCTTCGTCTTTGGTATGCTGTGCAACGCCCCAGGGGACTGTGTTTTTTTATTTCTGCGCCGCGTTGGTGATCAGGCCGTCATAGGGCAGTTCAAATTCCGTGCAGGTAAGGCGACACCCGCTCGCGAGCGCACCTGCCTCCGGGCGGCCTTTTTTACATATAATAGGATGCTTATAAAATCCCGTACTGTTCGCGCGCCTCGGCACGGACCTCGTCAAAGGGACGGATCGGCGGCTGCGGCACGACATGCGGCGCAAGGTGCTTTTCCATCCATACCATGTTGTACCAGCGGTCGAATTTGTACCCGCATTGCCGGAATTCCCCGACGAGGCGATACCCCAGGTGCGCGTGGAACTGTTCCGAATTGTGCGTCAAATATTCGTCATCCGCGCCATCCGGGCAGGCGATGCACGCCTCCATATTGCAGATGCCCTGCAAGGTGAGCACCTGTGCCAGGGCGTCATGCAGCTTGCGGCCGAGGCCCATCTTTTGGCAAGCACCGTCCACATAGATGCTCGTCTCGACCGCCCAATCATAGGCCGCGCGTTCCTTGAACGGGCTGGCATAGGCATAGCCCAGGAGTTTCCCGTCCCCTTCTGCGACGAGGTAGGGGTATTTTTGCAGCGTATGGCGGATGCGCCCGGCGAACTCCTTCGCCGAGGGCACCTCGTATTCAAAGGTGATGGCCGTGTTCTCTACATACGGCGCATAGATGCAACGTAGCGCCGCTGCGTCCTCGGGTACGGCCGCGCGGATGCGGATCTCGCTGGTGTTCAAACGCACAAAAGTCCCTCCCTTCGGGTATCGCCCGGTTTTGTTCCCGGATAGCCGCCGCGGCGCGCAAAGGGAATCGCTTTTGGGGGCGGCTTTGCCATACGCCAAAGGCATAGCTTAATGCCGGAAGACGATCTCTCCCGTATTGGCGTCCATGTGTTCCACGATTGCGAGGCTCTCGAGCGGGATGCCCGCCCGGCGCAGGTCTTGTCCGCCCGGCTGGAAGCCCTTTTCCACGGCGATGCCCACGCCCTCGAGCGTCGCCCCCGCGAATTCCAAAATCGCCTTCAGGCCCTGCACCGCCTTGCCGTTCGCCAAAAAGTCGTCGATGATGAGCACATGGTCGTCCGGTGAGAGATAGCTTTTGGAAACGAGGATGTCATAGGTCACGCCGTGCGTATAGGAGGCGACCTTCGCGGTGTAAAAATCGCTG
>CAOKKG010000085.1 GCA_948468985.1 uncultured Eubacteriales bacterium
CATCGCGGAATCGGCACAGAAGGCGAACGATTTTTCGCTGGCGGTGGCGTATGACTTTGCCAAGGGCGACGCGGAAGAGGTATATGCTCTTGCGGTGAAGGAGGGGCTGAAGATCGGCGGGCGTGTCCTAGTGCTGGATGCCCGCGGCGTCGTGCAGGTAGACAGCTTCTCCCGCCTAAACGGCATGCGGCTCTCGCACCGGGAGGTGCAGGAGGTCCTGACGGGAGGGAAGGGGTCTTCCTATGGCTTTCACAAGATCCACCGGACGGATGGCCGGATCTGGAGCCTCAATTCTAGCGCGGCAATCATGGAGGAATCCAACCTTGTGGGGGCAGTTGTGCTGGTGCAGAGCGTCCAGGATGTCGTGCAGAGTGTACACGCCATCCAGGCCAGCTACTACCTGATCTATCTGGTCGCAATCTGCATCCTGCTCACATTGTTTATTCTGCTCATCAACCGTATTTTGCAGCCGATTGGCGCTCTCAAGGCGGGAACGGAGGAAATCTCTCGTGGGAAGTTCTCTCGCCGGGTAAATGTGCCAGGCAGGGACGAGCTTTCCAGCCTAGCGGAGGCCTTTAACGGCATGGCGGCACGCCTCGAGGAGGTGGATCGCTCGCGGAGCGAGTTCGTGTCCAACGCCTCACACGAGCTGAAGACACCGCTCACCTCGATGAAGATTCTGACCGAATCCCTCCTGTATGAGGAAGGGGTGGATGAGAGTGTCTATAAGGAATTTTTGGGAGACATCAATCAGGAAATCGATCGGATGACCGCGCTCATCAACGACCTGTTGCTCATGACCCGCCTACAAAACCTGGAGAAGGGGAAGATCAAGATGGAACCGGCGGCGCTGGACAAGATGACTGCGGAGATTCTGCGCGGGCTGCAGCCCATCGCCGAGCAGAAGCGGATTGCGCTGGAGGGCGCGCTGCAATTCCCAGGGACGGTGGACTGTCTGCCAGTGTACCTGAGGCATGCAATCTCCAATCTGGTTGAAAATGCGATCAAGTATACGCCGGATGGCGGACATGTGTGGGTAAAGACCTGGCGGGACGGCCGGAATGCCTGCGTGGAGGTTCGCGATACCGGTGAGGGGATCGCAAAAGAGGAATGCAGCCGGATCTTCGAACGGTTCTATCGCGTCTCCAAATCGCGGGAGCGCGAGACGGGCGGTACCGGGCTGGGGTTGTATATCGTGCAGACGACGGCACTTTTGCACCATGGGCACATTGAAGTGCAAAGCGAGGAGGGGAAGGGATCGGTGTTTACACTGGTCATTCCAATCCACGCGGAAAATCAGGAGGAAAATGCATGAAATGGAGACGCAAACTGGCGGTCCTGCTTGTGGCGGGGATGCTTTTCGGGGCGGCTTCCTGCGCGAAGGATGCAGGGGATGCCCCGGCGGACGCGGAGAACCGGATCGAGATCGATCCGGAAGAGGGTGCCCTGAATACGAATACCCAAAAGCTCATGCTGTATTTTGCCAATGAGGACTACTCTATGTTGGTAGGAGAGACGGCCGAAGTAGAGACCCCGATGAGCAGCCGCGTCGAATATAGTATCCTGCAGGCGCTGATCTATGGTCCCCGGACGACGGGCATGGAATTCCACGCCATTATCAATCCGCAGACGCAGGTCATCCGCGTCGAGGAGGAGGAAGTGGCGCTCTCCATCACGCTGAGCAAGGAATTCCTGGACTGGGGTTTCCTTTCGGAGCCCAACCTTAGTGCGGAACAGATGAACCGTATTAAGCAACTCGCGGTATATTCCATCGTTAACAGCTTGGTGGAGGGTTCTGCTTGCCGTCGGGTACAGATCCTGGTGGACAAGGAGGAGACGCGCAGTGGGCAGCGCATTGCGCGTTCCGAAGTGGGTATGATCGGGAACGGGCTGTTGGAGCCACTCGGCCGCGACAGCGAGTGCATGCTCTCAGGGCAGAATGTGCTGGGCAATATCTTCGAAGCACTGTCGACGAAAAACGCCGCAGTGCTGTATTCCTATGTCGCCTATATGGACGAACAGCAGGAACGGCGGCCGCTGGAAAGCGCGTTTTCGGCCTGGCTACAGGCGCAGAACGCCAGTGTGGAGAGCTATTCGATCTTGGAACAGGTGGAGACGCCCGAGGAGCAGAGCATGGTGTGGATGGTGAATTACACGCTGAATTTCGGTGGGGACAACCGCAAGGTATATCGGAACATCCCGGTGCGCCTGATCCGTGAAAATTCCCTTTGGAAGATCTCTTACCCGATGCTGGAGGGGCTATTTTGAGGGGCGCGCGCGGGCTAAAGAGGACCCTCGCCGGATGCTTGGCGTTGCTCTTTTTGTGTAGCAGTTGTTCAGTCCTGAAGGAAGAGACGGCGGAGCAGTGGGAAGATGTGCTGCCGACAGAGGTCACGCAGGCGGGCAGCGTGACAGTCTATCCTTCGCTGTACTATATGGACGAGACGACGGGGCAGCTCATGCTCTCTTCCGGAGAATTGCAGCTGGAGGATTGGAAGCAGAGCCCGACGGCGATTGTGCAGGCGCTGCTGGATTCGCCGATCGATCTGGGCTTTGGATATATCAGCAGCAAGACATATATCCAGCAGGTGGAGCTTTCCGCGGATGTAGCCAATGTCTATCTGTGGGTGGATATGTATTTAAACGACCGGCAGCGGTACTTCCTTTCCGTGTTGGTTGCAAACACGCTGATTGAAAATTTTGATGTCCACTATGTGAATGTAGAAATATCCGGGAAATATGCCTCGATGCTGAGCATGCCGCTGGGGCTGTACGAGCGGCAGGAGGGCATCTTAAACGACCTGTATCAGCAGCAGCGTGAGCAGATCGAGGCGCTGGGCGAGGACGACGCCTTTTTAGTGAATCTCGGGTTCTATTATTTGGCGGGGAACAGTGGCTATATCCTGCCAGAGGTGGCCAGTGTGGATGTCCGGGAGTCGGAT
>CAOKKG010000086.1 GCA_948468985.1 uncultured Eubacteriales bacterium
CGTAGATGTCCTTGAAGTGGTAGTAGAAGGTCATGCGGTTGATGCCGCAGTCCTCCGTGATGTCGCCGATGGTGATCTTGTCCAGCGGTTTTTGCAGCAGGAGGTGTTTGAGCGAGGCTTCCAGGGCGCGCTTAGTGACTTGGGACATGGCTCTTTTCCTTTCTCAGGCTTCTGGCTCGGTGGAAGCATCCGGGACGATGCTCGAGGAGGTTGCTTCGGCCGTGGGGTCTGCCGTGTCGTCGCTCACATCGGCGCCGTCGGCTGCGTCGTCGCCGGCATCGCTGCCGCCATTGGCGTCCTCTTCAGCCAGGCGGCAGATCTCACTCATCCCGCGGGGAACATAGGTCTTGCTCTCATGCCCGGTCAGGTATACCGTCCCGTCCGACGCGATGCCCATCGTGAAGTTATTGCCCGCCTCGATGGCGACGATGTCCCGCCATTCTGACACATCGCATTGGCCATAGGAATTGCTGCCCGTCGCCACGACCGTGCCATCGACGAGCAGGCCGACCGTGTGGCTCTCGCCCGCGGCGATGTCCACCACATTGCGCCAGGAGGACACATTGAGTTGCCCAAACGACGCGTCGAACCACCCGGCCACAGCGTATACGCGCCCATCGCGCGTGAGACCTACGAAGTGGTTGGTGATGTCACCCTTGACGATGGCGAGGTTCTGCCACTTAGCCATCTGGTGGAAGACCTGCGCCACGCGGTCGGCATAGCTGTAATTTCCGGCGGAAGGGAGTGCGGCGGTGCCGTCCGTGCGCACGGCGATGTCGCCAAATTTATCAAACACCCCTGCGACCTCCTTGTTGTGCAGGCGGGCGAGGGTCGCGGCGTCCAGCACGGCGCTCGGATAGACAATCGTGCCGTCCTCTTGGAAGCCGACGACGGTGTTGTTCAATTTGCCAAGAGAGACGATCTCGCTCCACGCGGACACATCCGGCGGGACGGCATCGCTGGCATTGGTGTATTGCGAATAGCTGACAAATCCGTCCGCGCGCAACCCGATGAGAAAGTTCTGTGTGAGCAGGAAACTCTCGGCATTCGTGAGCACGACATCTGGGAAGGCGGTGGAGGAAAACTCCATCGAATACACATCGCCTGTGGCGTCGCGCACCGCGATCGTGTTGTTATAGGCGGCAGCGCGGGCGTCATAGGAGAGGGCGCGTTCCCGGAAGAGGGCGAGCTGTTCCTCCAACAATTGTTTGGCGCTGCCGTAATTGCCGGCGCGCTGCAAATAGGTGACGGCTGCGACCGGGTCCTCCGCAGCAATCGCCTTCTTGCCGCGAGCCAGGTTGATGGCGGGGGCGATCAGGCAGACGAACAGCAGGCACACGCCGACGGCCGCCGCGGCGATCAGGCTGCTGGCCGCGAGCACCTTGCGGGTAAACTTGCGACGCTCCTCGCGGGAAGGCTTTTCGATCTCCGGCATTTTCTGCATCTTCTCGATAAAGGCTTGAATCGCCGCCTCCTTGCCGAGCGGGCTGGCCAGCAGGCGGCGTGCCGCATTGGCGTTTTCGCGGAAGCGGAGCTTGCGCGACAGGAAGGCGTAGAAAATCCAGTAGGCCGCCATGGCGACCATCAGGCCGAAGATGCACAGCGTGTACAAAAAGCGCGAAATGCCCGCGTGGACGAGCGCCTTGAGCCCCAGCGCCCAACCCACGATTAGGCCGAGGAAGAGCAGTCCCGCCAGGATGTGCTCCAGCATGCGGTACAGGCGGCTTTTCTGCAAATAGGCGTAGAGGAAGCTCTGTTCTGCCTCGTGCTGCGCCCAAAAACTCTGCACGGAGCTGCGGCTGGCGTCCTGCGCGCGCTGGACGGCCGCTCGCTTATCCCGCACGGAGGGGAGCGAAGTGCGCAGCTCTGCAAGCTGCGTGCCACCCTCCTGACAGAGGGTGCGGAAGGGCGCGCCCGCGTGCGCAGTCAAATAGGAGCCCGTTGGGAAGTCATAGTATTTATAGGATGCTTTGAGGTCGGAAAGCAGCGTTTCGCCCTCCTCCACCAGATCCAGCACGCGCGATTCCGCCGCCGGGCGGGCGCGGAGCATGGGCTCGGTGAGAAAGCCAACGCTGTTCAGGCAGAGTTCAAACAGGTGGGAAAGCGCCTCCCGCATGCGGGAGATTTCCTGCTCGGTGCAGTATTCGTTTTCCAGGCACGCCTTGGCGGCGAGCCGCTTGGCGCGCAAAAAGTCGAGCACGACCAGGAGGTACCGGGAAAACGCATCGGCGCGCTGTGTATCTGAATATTCGTTGGCGTCCATGGCCGATTCTGCGCGTTCGAGCGCACCGCGCATGCGTTCGGCGTCGATGCCGCCGGCGGTGAAGGCAAGGGCTGCCTGGCTATAGAACAGGGCGTCCGGCGCGCCCTTGTCGAGGGAAAGCGCTGCGTTGGCCGCATCCAGGCAGAGCAGGTATTCCTGCGCCTGCATGGCCTGTTCCGCCTGCGAAAGCAGTTCTTCTATGGTGAAAGGGATGGCTTTGGGGAAGGCGTCCGCAACGTCTTTGTCCGTGTCGGCAAGCGAGAATTGTTTGCCGCAGTGCGGACAGGTCAGCGGGGCGCTGTCCCGATCCTCTGCCGACATTGCGTATTTGCAGTAGGGGCAGTGAATGAGCGTGATTGCCATAAAGACCTCCGTTTTGTAGGAATCTAGCATTATACTATACCAAAAACGCGAAACAAGCAAGCAACCGTCCGCCTCCGGGGCGGGGGCGGCGCGAAAGTTCAACAAAGATTCAAGGAAAATTAAAAAAACGCAAAACCGAAGTTTTGCGTTTTTGTGCGTTTTGAAAACCTTACGCCTTGTCGTTGCAGCCGAGGACATCAATGATCTTGTGCTTGACAAGCTGCTTGATGTTCTCTCTTGCGGGCTTCAGGTAGGTGCGC
>CAOKKG010000087.1 GCA_948468985.1 uncultured Eubacteriales bacterium
GACAGCATACCCGGTCTACATAAAGAGAACCTAAAGGAATCCCGAAATCTTTAAGGTCTGCTTTGGGCGCAGGTGAGAAATTGGGAATGAGGCGCTCTATTACGGGTGTGAGTATTCCGTCCGGCAGCTCACCTCCATCCTGCTGGAAAACGCGATTCAATACGCCTCACCCGGGGCGGAAATTTGTCCTTCTCTGAAACGAAATCGGAAGGGGTGTTGCATCGCCGCCCGCAACGCCTGTGAAAACCTGGATTCCCTGGAAGCAGACAAGCTGTTCGATCGCTTTTACCGGGGTGACCCTTCGCGGAACGCCGGGACGCCGGGGTTTTGTGTGGGGCTTTCCATGGTGCGCAGCATTGCGGAAAACCATAGGGGCGCTGCATATGCTAAAAAGACAGAGAACAGGGAATTGGAAATCTGCGCAGAGCTGCGATGATCAAAAACGCCTCCGAGATGGTCGGAGGCGTTTTTCGTCTTTGTAGGCTTAGAGGCTTTGGCCGCACTTGGGGCAGAATTTGCTGCCGGGCGCGACCGCTTCGCCGCAATGCGGACAGTTGGTGAGCAGCTTTGTACCGCAGGTGCTGCAAAATATCGCGCCCTGGGGCAGCGGCGCATGACACTGCGGGCAATATTGCTGCGCCCCGGCCGCGGCAGATGCAGCCGGTTCCGCGGCGGTCGAAAAACCCGCTACGCCGCCGACACAGCGGCCAATGACCTCGAAGATCTCGGAGGGGAGCTTCTTCTGCTTATATGCACCGATGCCGGAGGTAATGGCCAACGGCCACAAAAGAAAGAGCCCAACGGCCCCAGCGCCGAGTTTATCGGCCCATTGCCCCTCGCCGATGGTGACATTGAGCGCGCTGCCGCTTACGGAAAACTGCACGGTCGTGGCGAGCTTCATCCCCGAAAGCATGCGCAGCGTATCGCCCTGACTCGCCTGGAGTAGGCACCCGCCCTGGGTGTATGCGGTCTGGACATCCATCTTCTTTTCCTCGCGCAGAAAGCGCTCGAGCTGTTGCACGATTTCCTCCATGCGGATCCCATTCAATTCAAAAACTCTTGATTCTGCCATATGCGGCCTCCCTTTCGTTCGTAAACAGATTATTCGTTTGATATCACCGTCTGCCTGCGCAGCATCTGGCACAGCGCCCAAAGTGATTCATCGTTTGTCAATCGATAGGCCTCTCCTTTGCGGAGAAGCGCCTTCCCCTCAAAGGAGAAGAGGAATTCTCGGCCATCTCGGCATATAAAATGCAGCGATTGCTCACTATCCGTCGCACGGATGTCCGCCTGTTCGGCAATCCCGATGTTGGCGAGGGCGTCAAACAGCTGCCGGATGACCGCCGGGTCGGTGAGCTCGACGCTCTGTGGGGTGTCTAGGGTAAAGCGGTATTGTACCCGCGCGACCTCCGCGCTGGAAAAACCGTCGGCGAAGCGGGAAAAATCCTCCCCCAAGAAGAAAAACAGCGCACCTTCGCTTTCTGGCGGCGCGGGATGCGCAGCACAGCCGGGCAAGAGCGGAAATAGCGCCAGAAACAGTAAAAAGAGCGCCCAGGCAGGGTGAAACCGCTTCATAAATTCCTCACAATTTAAAAAAGAATCCCATATAAAGTATAGGGAAGTTTTGCGTGCAGGAGAAGGGAGTTTCCGAGTTTGGCAATGACAATTTCCCTCTTTTGCGGGGGCACATTTATGGTATAATAGAAAACACGACAAAATCGCCTGCGTGCGCGGCGTGGGCAGCTGCTTTTTGGAGGGTATATGAGATTCTGTGCGCAGCTACAAGAGTATATTGACCGGCTTGCCTGTTCAGCAAAGGAGCTTTCGGCGGCATCCGGGCTGTCCGACGCGGTGATCAGCCGCTATCGGTCGGGGGATCGGGAACCGGCTCGTGACAGTGCGCAGCTGACGCAGCTGGCCCAGGGGATCGCCAAGCTGGCGCAGGCGGCGGGTGTCCCCGGCCTTTCCCGGGAGGAAGTGACTGCCGGGCTGCAGGCGGCAATCGATGAAGAGGCGCGCCGGGCGGGCCATATGAACGCAAACCTGAAGAGCGCGCTTTCCGTATTGCAGGTGAGCATCGCCGAGCTGGCGCGGGCACTGAATTTTGACGCCTCCTATCTGTCGCGCATCCTCTCGGGGCAGCGCCGCCCTGTGGATGTCGAGGACTTTGTGGAGCGAACCTGCCAATTCCTGATGCGGGTTTGCGAGCGGAACGGCAAGACGGAAGTCCTGCGGCACCTGCTCGGTGACACAGAAGCCGAGGGAGAGGCGCTGCCCGCGTTGCTTGCGGAATGGGTCTATACGCCGCGCGAGCAGAATTCCGACTCGGTGGAGCAGTTTTTGGCGAGACTGGATGCCTTCGATTTGCAGGAATACATCCGGGCAATCCACTTTGACGAGATCCGCACGCCCGTCGCGCCGTTCCGCTTTCCAACCGACCGCAATTACTATGGACTGGAGCAGATGAAGCAGGGCGAGTTGGACTTTTTGAAGGCGACGGTGCTCTCGCGGAGCACCGAGCCAGTGTTCATGTGCAGCGACATGCCGATGGCGGACATGGCGGAGGATATGGACTTCGGCAAGAAATGGATGTTTGGTATCGCGGCCATGCTCAAAAAGGGGCTGCATTTGGACATCATTCACAACATCGATCGGCCGTTTGAGGAGATGATGCTGGGGCTGGAAAGCTGGATCCCGATCTATATGACGGGACAAGTCGCGCCGTATTACCTGCGCGGCGTGCAGAACAGCGTCTACGGGCATCTGCACTATGTCTCTGGGGCGGCGGCGCTCGTAGGGGAATGCGTGGAG
>CAOKKG010000088.1 GCA_948468985.1 uncultured Eubacteriales bacterium
GAAAAGGTATTTGGTAAGCCGGTGTTCGTGACGGGCTATCCGAAGGAGATCAAGGCGTTCTATATGCGCTTAAACGACGACAACAAGACGGTCGCGGCGATGGACCTGCTGGCGCCGGGCGTGGGAGAGATCATCGGCGGCAGCCAGAGAGAGGAGCGCTATGACCTCTTGGCGCAGCGCATTGTCGAAACAGGCATGCAGCCGGAGGATTATTGGTGGTATATGGAGTTGCGCAAATACGGCGGTGTCAAGCACGCCGGGTATGGCCTTGGCTTCGAGCGCATGATCATGTACCTGACAGGGATGAGCAACATCCGCGATGTCCTGCCCTTCCCGAGAGTCCCCAAGTGGGCGGAATTTTAAGAGACAGCCGCGCAGAAGGCATGAAAAGAAGCGCCTGTTCCCGGCAAAGGGAACGGGCGCTTTTGTATGCCCTGAGCTTATTGGCCGAGGGGCAGGTGCAGGAAGTCCAGCGTGGCAAAGTAGTCCTGCGGGGTCTCCGCCCGGCGGATCAAGCGGAAGGAGCCGTCCTCCTGCAGGAGGATTTCTGCTGAGCGCAGCTTACCATTGTAGTTATAGCCCATGGAAAAGCCGTGCGCGCCAGTGTCGTGGATGTATATGAGGTCGCCCAGGTCGATTTGGGGCAGGCGTCGGTCGATGGCAAATTTGTCGTTGTTTTCGCACAGGCCACCCGTGATGTCATACACATGGTCCGCGGGGGCGGTTTCCTTGCCGAGCACGGTAATGTGGTGATACGCGCCGTACATGGCCGGGCGCATGAGGTTGGCTGCGCATGCGTCGAGGCCAATATAGTCCTTATAGGTCTTTTTTTCGTGGATGGCGGTCGCGACGAGCGCCCCGTGCGGGCCGGTCATATAGCGCCCCAGCTCGGTATAGATCGAAAGCTCCATCCCGGCGGGGACAAGGATCTTTTCATAGGCCAGACGCACCTTTTGTCCGATGGTGAAAATGTCGTTTTCCGTCTCCTCCGGGCGGTAGGGGATGCCGATCCCTCCGGAGAGGTTCAGGAAGGCGATGTGTGCGCCCGTCTGTTCATGCACCTCGACGGCCAGGCGGAACAGGATCTCCGCCAGCGCGGGGTAATATTCGTTGGTCAGCGTGTTGCTGGCCAGAAAGGAATGGATGCCGAAATGTTGGACGCCCCGCTGCTGCATCACCCGGATGGAGGAGAGGAGCTGTTCTTTGGTCATTCCATATTTCGCCTCGGCCGGGTGGTCCATGATGTCGTTGCCGATGGCAAAGAGCCCACCGGGGTTGAAGCGCAGAGACATGGTCTCGGGCAGCGGGAAGAGGGAGGAGACGACCTCGACATCCGAGGCGTCGTCGAGGTTTAAGGTCGCCTCCAGTTCGTGCGCGAGGAGGTAGTCTGAGCTCGGCGTGACATTGGAGGAGAACATAATCTCCTGCCCGGAAAAGCCCACCGCTCGCGCAAGCTCCAGCTCGGTATAGGAGGAACAGTCGACGCCGCAGCCCTCTTCGCGTAGGATCTGCAACAGGATGGGATTGGGCGCGGCCTTGACGGCGTAGTATTCCCGGAAGCCGGGGTTCCAATCGAAGGCGCGCAGCAGCGCGCGGGCGGTCCTTCGGATGCCCGCCTCGTCGTAGATGTGAAACGGGGTGGGGTACTGCGCGGCGATCTCCCTTGCCTGCGCCAGAGTGAGAAACGGTTTCTTCATGGGTTTCCTCCGATCGAAAATTTAAAACTGGATGCTGGAATTAGCTTGAGATAACTATAAACAGGAAGTGGGGAGCCTGTCAAGGATAGAATGCGGCAAATTTGTAAAAATGGGAAACACAGGCCGCTGCTGGCAAGTGCAGGTGGCTTTTGCAAAATGGGATATGCTATACTTAGGAAAATGAGTAAAGGGGAGGATCGATCGGATGCGGGGGTATCTTTATTGGGCAAAAGCGGAGGAGGTACCGGAAGCGCAGGCGGAGGCATGGCTGCGGACGCTGCCTACTGAGAAGAGGCGCCGCCTGACGGCTCGTCCGCGGGATGAAAAGTTCTGGGCAAGCCTGTTTGCCGAGCGCCTGCTCTTGGTTGCGGTGCAGGAGGGGTGGGGGATTTCTTCGGAGCATTTGCCGCGGGAGGTCACGCCGCAGGGGAAGCCCTATTTTGTGGGCAGCAGAATCTGCTTTTCCCTCAGCCATTCAGGGCCGTATGCCCTGGCGGCAGCGGCAGAATGTCCGGTCGGGGCGGATATCCAGTGCCGGCGGCCGGTGGAGGAGCTCCGCATTGCCCAACGGCTGTTTTCCGCGGAGGAATACGCTGTGCTGGAGGCAGCCACTGATCCGGCCGCGCGGGAGCGGCTGTTTTATCGGATTTGGACCTGCCGGGAGAGCGCGGGCAAGTGCAGCGGGCGGGGGCTGTGGCATGTGCCGAGCAGCGTGCTCGATGGCGGGGTGCTTTGCGGTCGCTATTTCCTCTGGGAAAACGCCGAGGTGACGCTGGCCGCCTGCGGGACGGCGGAAGTGGCATTCCGCCTGCGGCATCTGGAGTCGGCAGATCTGGGTGCAATGTAAAATCCATGTAAAATCCTGACGCAAAAAAGCGGTTCAAAACACGCAATGATTGTGTTTTTGTAAAGAATGTGTTACGATGAAAAAAAGCTATGGATTTTAGGATGAAAGGATGAAAGTATATGACGCTTACTTTCAGCGAATTTATTTCCGGGTTTATCTCAAACCCTGCGTTG
>CAOKKG010000089.1 GCA_948468985.1 uncultured Eubacteriales bacterium
TTTACGCGCATGGCGATCGGGCTGGCGAAGAAGGTCATCCTCTCCGGCGCGATGGGCGGATTTACGGCGGATTTTCTGGCCGCAGGGGAATACAGCGCGCTGTATTCCTGGGGGTATGCCCTGGCGGTGAGCTTGCAGGTATATTTTGATTTTTCGGGCTATTCGGACATGGCGATCGGGCTGGGGCAGGTGCTTGGCTTCCGCCTGCCGGAGAACTTCCGCTATCCCTTCTGCGCGCGGTCGGCGGGGGAATTTTGGCGGCGGTGGCATGAGAGCCTGGGTGCATGGTTCCGCGACTACATCTATATCCCGCTGGGCGGCAGCCGGTGCGGCAAGCGGCGCATGGTGGCGGCCATTTTGTGCGTGTGGGCAGCGACCGGGCTGTGGCACGGGGTGAGCGCGAACTATCTCGCGTGGGGGATGCTGTTCGGAGGGGTCATCTGCCTGGAAAAACTGGGCGGAGAGCGCATCCTGCGGCGCATCCCGCGCGCAGTGCAGTGGGGCCTGACGGCGGGGCTTGTGCTGATAAGCTTTGTGATCTTTGCGGGGGACAGCCTGGCGGCGAGCGCTCAGGTACTGCGCGGCATGATGGCGGGCGGTGCGCTGGGCCCGGCAGGGCGGCAGGCCTTTGCCAATTACGGCGGCAGCCTGCTCCTTGCGGCGGCGGCAGCCTTCCCGTGGGGGGCGCAGGCGGTGCGCGCGCTGGAGAAGCGCCCGGGCTTCCGGCAGGCGATCGGCCTGCTGCGGCCGCTCTGGGCGGCGGCGCTGCTGCTGCTTTCGACGGCGTGGCTGGTGGACGGGTCCTTTCAGGCATTTCTGTATTTTCGGTTTTGAGGAGGGCGTATGCAGAAGAAGGAGAAAAGCAAGTGCGTGCGCGCGGGGCAGTGGCTATGCGCGGCGCTGTGTATGGGTATCTTGTTCGGAGGGATGCTGGCGCACATCCTGATGCCGGATGCGGCGGTGTCGCGGCAGGAGCGGCGGCGGCTGGCCTCCCTCCCGTCATGGGACGCGGCGGCGTGGCGGCAGGGGACCTTGGCGGATCGCTTTGAGCGGTATGCACAGGAGCAATTCCCGCTGCGCAGCGCGCTGCGGACGGGCAAGGCGTGCGTGCAGATGGGCCTTTTGGCGCGGAAGGAGAACCACGGCGTCTACCTTTGCGCGGGGCAGCTATATAAGCCGGAGGCGAGGATGAGCGCGGCGGAGATCCAAAAAGCGGCGGACAAGTTCCGGGAGGTGGCGGGAAAATACCTCGCGGGGCGCCGGCTGTACACCTGCGTCGTGCCGGATAAGAGCGAGTTTTTGGCTCCGGCGGGGCAGGCGGCCGACAGCCGGGCGGTGGAGGGGATCCTCCGCGAGGCGCTGGGCGCGGACTTTTCACACATCGAGGTGCGCGACCTCCTGGGCGCGGAGGCATATTACCGGACGGACATCCACTGGGCGCAGGAGCGCATCCTGCCCGTGGCGCAGCGCGTGGCGAGCGCAATGGGCCGGGAAGTGCGCGCGGCGGATTTTGCCGCTGTGCGGGCGGGGGAGCTATATGGGAGCTACTATGGGCAGGCGGCGCTTCCCCTAGCGCCGGACGAGCTATGGTACTTGGATAGCGAGGCCATCCGCCAGATGCAGGTGTACCACCTGGAGGGCGATCGCGTTAGCGGCGTATATGACCCGAAGAAGGCGCTGGGCGAGGGGAGCATGGACGGGTACGACCTGTTCCTCTCGGGCGCGGAGGCATTTTTGCGCATCGACAACCCGGCGGGCGAGGGCGAGCTTGTCCTGTTTCGCGATTCGTTCGGCAGCAGCCTGGCGCCGCTCCTCGCGGGGAGTTATGCGCGCGTGAGCATCGTCGACCTGCGATATATTTCCACCGAGGCGCTGGGGCAGTTTTTGGAGGTCTCGCCGGAGGCGGATGTGCTGTTTTTGTACAGCACGGTGACACTCAATCACGCATCGATGCTGAAATAGGCGGCAAGGTGTGGTATACTGGGCGGGAGAAGTGAAAGGAGCGGCGGCATGGGATTTCCCTTGGAATTGCGGACAAGGATCGAGCAAGCGGCGGCGTCCGCGGCGCCGGGCGACTTGCAGCGGGCGGCGCAGGCGATGAGCGAGGCGTACCGGACGCGCACGGGGCGCGGGGCGCGGATGGTGCAGACGGAGGTCGCGGTGCTGGCGTATGCGGCGGCGCGCATGCCGGCGACCTTTGGTGCGGCGGCGCAGGCGATGGCATGGATGCGGGCGGCGATGGAGGATGCGCCGGAGAGCCTGCTGGATGTGGGCGCAGGCACGGGCGCGGCGGCCTGGGCGGCGCGGGAGGTATTCCCCGAGGTGCGGGAATATGCGAGGTGGGAGCGCGAACCGGCGATGATCGCGCTGGGGGAGCGCCTCATGCGGGACGAGGCGGCGTTTGCCGGGGCGGCGTGGATGCAGGGCGACCTGCTGCACGGGCTCGCGGGGCGACGCGCAGAGCTCGTGACGGCGGCCTATGCATTGGGCGAGCTGACGCCGGAGGCGCGGGAGGCGGCGGTGGCGGCGCTCTATGCGGCGGCGGAGAAGGCGCTGCTGCTCGTGGAGCCGGGGACGCCGGAAGGGTATCGGCAGATGCGTGCGGCGCGGCAGCAGCTCTTGGGCCTGGGGGCGAAGGTCGCGGCGCCC
>CAOKKG010000090.1 GCA_948468985.1 uncultured Eubacteriales bacterium
CCATGGCTTTCCTCCGCGAGTTCCCGTTTCCATAGGATCAACGCGTCTTCCCCGTTATCGTAATATTTTTTGCGGGCGCCCTCCGTACGGAAGCCGAACCCCTCGTACAGGGCAATCGCCGCCGCGTTCGACCGACGCACCTCCAGCGTCAGCGCCACTGCGCCGTTCTGCACCGCGCATCGCTCCATTTTTTCCAAGAGCAGCCGTGCATAACCCCGCCGCCGCATGTCCGGCGCGATGCAGATCTTGCGGATATGCACCTCGTCCAACACCTGATTCATCCCGGCATATCCTAGGATGCGGCCGCCACCCTCCAGCACATAGTATCGATTGTATTCGCTCGCGCAGACATCTAGGAGCAGCACCTCTGCCGTCCAGGGATCGCGGAAGCATTCCTGTTCCAGCGCCAGCATCTCCGGCAGATCCTGCGCCTGCGCGCGCCGGATACACACCTCACCGCTCATCGACTCGCCTTCCTGCTCTGCTCCGCCTGCGAAGCGACAAAATAGTCGAGCGCCGCCTCCTCTGCCGAAAACACAGCCCCGCGACCGGCGCATTTCCGCGCCAGATCGGCCATCGCCGCCGCCCGTGTGCAACAAAGGTGCATGGGCGCCACCTGCGCCCGCGGGATCGCTGCGCACATGGCCTCGCCATAGACCTCCGCCCCGTCGCCCGCCAGCAGGACGGGCACCGTCTGCCGTGCCAGCAATGCCGTCACCTCTGCCACTGGGTACACCCCGGAGGACAGCAGCACCGCCTCGCCCTGCTGTATGCGGCAAAACACGCGTTCCCGCCGCGCGTCCAACAGCGAGCAGACCACCGTTTCCGTGTTCCCTGCAAAATTCTCCGCAACCACCGCTAGCGTGTCGAGCGCCGCGACCGGGCAACGACAGCTCTGGGCGAAAGCCTTGGCTGTGCTCATGCCGATGCGCAGCCCGGTGAAGGACCCCGGCCCGTTCGTCACCGCAACGAGGTCAATCTCCTTAGGCGAAATCCCCGCGTATTGAAAACAGGCGTCCACCAGGCGCATCAGCGTCGCCGAATGCGTCCGCCCGTTTTGCACCAGTTGCTCCGCCACAATGCGGTCATCGCATGCGATTGCCGCCGAACACGCCTTTCCCGAAGTATCTAAACAAAGTATATTCATGCGTTTTCCAACTCTTCTTCCTGCCAAATGCAGATCTTCCGGCCTGCTGCCGCCGCCCCGGACGCCTCGATCTGTACGGAGATCCTACGCGCGGGCAGCACCTCCGGGAATAATTCCGCCCATTCGATCACGACAACCGCGTCCGACTGCATGTATTCCTCAAAGCCGATCTCCCCCAATTCTTCCGCCTCGGTCAGGCGATAAAAATCAAAGTGGTATAGCTTGAGCCGCCCGGTATATTCCCGCACAATGGTAAAAGTCGGGCTCAGGATGGGCGACGCGATGCCCAAGCCGCGTGCGAGTCCGCGCGTAAAGACCGTCTTGCCCGCGCCTAGGTCGCCCCGCAGCGTGATTACTTCCCCGCCCCGGAGCGTTTCCGCGAGCGCGCGGCCCGCGTCCTCTGTCTGCTGTTCGTTTTGTGTCTGCCACACCTGCATGCCCGTTCCCTGCATTTCTCTTGCAAATTTCCTATCCATTGTATACTACTTAGGCGCGTATTTCAACTTTTCTTTCCATCAAAAAAACGCGCCCCCTAGGAGCGCGTCCCCGTTTTCCCGGATCCGATGCTGCGCCACAGCGCCGCGTCCACCTCTTCCTGCTTCCGCTGGGAGATCCTCCCCACCCTGCGCAGCAGGCGGCTCTTATCCAGCGTCCGCAGCTGCTCCAGCAGGACGATACTGCCCGCGCGCAGCCCATGCACACCCTCCAATTGCACATGCGTCGGGAGCGCTGGTTTCTTGCCGCGCGAAGTGACGGCCGCCGCGATCACCGTCGGGCTATAGCGGTTACCGGTGTTGTTTTGCAAAATCAGCACCGGACGCACCCCGCCCTGTTCCGACCCACGCACCGGGTCCAGATCCGCAAAATAAATCTCTCCGCGATGGGGCAATGCTGCATCACCTCTCTTTTGGTGTATCCTATGCAGCTCTGCCTATTTCGCGCCCTGTTATTCTTCTTCGATGCACAAAAGAACCTCCTCCACCCCTTCCGGCAGCGCATATCCCCGCTGCCGCAGGAGCGCCCGCAGGTTCTCGGCATAGGCGGAGACACCTTGCAGCCAGAGATCCCCCTCCTGCTCCTGCATATATTCCGCTGCCCTATCCCCGAGCCGACAGGCCAGCGCGTCCGCTATCCAGTCCCTGTCTGCCGCCGTCATGCAGATCACCGCCTCCTGTTCCATCTCGTCCAGCGGCCTTTCCTCATCCGCCGCATAGCAGGCAGGCTCTGCAACATCCCGCGCGATTTCCTTGGAGTGCTGCCGTCCAAACAGCGTCCCCAGAACCAGCACCACACAGGCGGCAGCCGCCACACCCATGCGCACCCACTGTCGCCGACGCCGTGCAGCTTCCTCAGCGCGCAGGCGGCGGATCACCTCTGCCGGGAAATCCGGCGCCTGTCCGCGAAAGCATCCGAGCATCGCCTGCAATTGCCGGCGGCGTTCCCATTCCTGCACACAAGCGGGGCA
>CAOKKG010000091.1 GCA_948468985.1 uncultured Eubacteriales bacterium
AAGATAAAGCCAAAACTTCATATACTCTAAGCACAAGGAGGTTGAGGTTTGGCTGTGAAAAACAGCTTAGCAGAAGTACACCCGGAGCTTGTTTCGGAGTGGTCGGAGAAGAGCTTGCCATGGAAGCCTGATGAAATAAAAGCAAAGTCGAGGAAAAATGTTTGGTGGAGATATGGAATGTGGGGAGGATAACCTCCTAAAGACTAGGTTATTTGATTGCTTCGGCAATCAGCTTAACGAGTGCCTGGATCAAATTCAGGATGGCGGTAACAAAGACGAGAACTTGCAGCGTTTTTTCTTTGTTATCGCTTTTCTTTTGCTTAGGCGTATCTTGGTTTCTCTTTTCCCCATCTTATGCACATATTATACATCTATAAATGTATAATATCGATGGAAAAGTGCACGCTCTGGCGAAAATTTCGCGTGCACTTTCATGTACACGTTTAATCTACAGATTAGATAATTTTTCCCCAATAGGGAGAAACGAAAAACGCCTGTACAAAAGGAAAAAATGAGACAATGGCTTTGAAATGCGAAAAATTGAAAAGGCGCTTGGATGGGTTCAAGCTCTGCGGCATATCCGCGGATGGAAACGGTATTGATTACCGGTGCAGGGAGAAAAGGGGGTTTTGGGTTTGAAACGGCAAGGCAACTTGGAGAAACGGTTATCGGGTGATTTTGACAGCTCCCAAAAAGAGATTCCGATTTTCAACTTGCCCTTTGAGAAAAGCGCGCTTTTCTCTTTAATGCCTGTGCACTCTGTTTGGGCATCAAAAGTACAGTTACAGCCAGAACCGCACCGTCGATCACGGTACGCGTAGCGCGTTGCTCCACGGAAAAACGAGATGTATACGGAGCCGGTGAAGAGGTTGAATTTTGCCCGGAAAAATGATATACTACAGATATTTCTTGGAAGGCAGGCCGCAGACAGGCCGCAGCTCGGACGGAGCGGCGGGACTGCGCGCCGAGGAAGATGCGATGAAGAAAGAAAAACAGACGGAAAAGACGGCGCACAGCATTCGCTTTGTGCTCTATATTCTGGGCAAAATACTGGCATGTGTGGCGATTTTTTTACTGGGAATTTTTGCGTTTAAAACGGCGGAAAATTCCAGCCAGATCTATATGCTTGCTAGAGATGCCTTTGCCAAGCGGACTTCCGTGATTCTACAGCCGATCAACAACGACGATACCAAGCTCCTTGAGGGCATTTTTACACAGGAATACCTGGAAAAGACGCATCTAGATACGCAGCAGACCAACGCCAGCTATATCATTCAGTCCTATGACCTGCAAACTAAGGTGCCGATCAAGGTCGTGTTTGCGTGGCGCAATAAGATGGACATCCGGGTGGAAAATCTGGTGCAGGACATTTCCGCTAAGCTGGATTCTTCGCAGCTGGAGATCAATGAGGTGGACAAGTTCATCGAAAGCGGCATATACACTCTGCACATGGTGAAGGAAAACGGCCGGTGGAAGGTCAACGATATCACATTGGAGGAGGAGATCACCCCGCCTAGCGTGTACCCGATCCCGAAGGTGGAAAAGACAGAGGATGTCACGATACCGGAGGAAAGTGTGGGCGTGGCGCAGGGCGATTGAGACAGGAAGGTATTTACCGGTGGGTAAATACCTTTTTTTCGGAGCAAAAGCATGGAGTGGAAAGCACAATTTCAGGGTATAGAGGGGCGGCCGCCCCTGTTGTTGGCGCCAATGGCGGGCGTCACGGATTTCGCGTTCCGCGAGGTATGCTGCCGGGAAGGGGCGGACCTCGCCTATAGCGAGATGGTGAGTGCCAAGGGGCTCAAGTATAACAGTCAGCGTACCTTCGAGGTCGCGGATGTGCACGCGGGCGAGGCGATTGTGATCCAGCTCTTCGGGCGGGACCCGGAGGACATCGCCCTGGCCGTCCGGGTTTTGCAAGATCGGCAGGGGGATTGTATCCGCGGGTTTGATCTGAATATGGGGTGTCCGGCACCCAAGATCGTGCGCAATGGCGAAGGTTCTGCACTGATGCGCGAACCGGCGCTGGCGGCGAGCCTCGTGGAGGCGGCCAAAAAGGCATCGCACTTCCCGGTAAGTGTGAAGTTCCGCAAGGGCTTTGACGCGGGACACCCGAACTACCTTTCCTTTGCCCAGCTCATGGAGAAGGCGGGCGCGGACGCAGTGGCGATCCATGGGCGGTTTCGGGAGCAATTCTATGCCGGCCGGGCGGATTGGGACTGCATCGCAGAGATCAAGGCGACGCTGCACATCCCCGTGATCGCCAACGGCGATGTGTTTTCGCCGGAGGACACCAAGCGACTGTGGCAAGAGACCGGGGCGGATGCGATCATGATCGGCCGCGGTGCGACCGGCAATCCCTACCTTTTTCATCAGATCCGAGAATATTTCCGGACGGGCACATATGGGGCCTGGCCGCCGGAGGATCGCGCGGCCTGCCTCATGGAACAGGCGAAGATCTGCTGCCGCGCTAAGGGGGAGCACCGCGCGATGCAGGAATTCCGCAAACACGCGGCCTGGTATTTGAAGGGGATTCGTGGGGCGGCTGCCTTGCG